>CAYQRF010000069.1:0-8223 GCA_964419775.1 uncultured Rikenellaceae bacterium | reverse complement strand
AGGTTGATTGACTGAAAAGGAAACAGAGGCGGGAAACGCCTCTGTTTCTGTTTTTTCTGCAACACTTTTCCTATCTTCCTGTCTTTATATAAAATCCGGAATGAAATTTTGTTCTTTACTGGCCGGAGCGGCAGTCTTTTTCTGTTCCTGCGGAAACCAGAGCTCTGTGATTCAAGGCTACTGGAAAGCAAGTTTTGCTGACTCCATCGTTAATCCAGTACAATACCTGGAGATAAAACAATCTGGGAATGGACTGGCAATAAATATTGATGAGCCTGCTGAGGATTGGTTTGACATTGCCGGTGAACAGGCATATTTTAAAAATGACAGTCTCCACTTTGAGAAATTCTGGGGTATGGAGACCTACGACGGAATCCTTCTTCCGGGTGATTCGGTTATCATGGGAGTTAAACTTATTAAGAACAAACAACCTGTTCCCTTCATCATCAGAAAAACCAGTTATCAGAATGCTCCTTTCATGTTGCCCAGATCGGACCCTGACGGAGAACGGGTTTCTAAATACACCTACCGTAAACCGGCAGGGTGCACTGATCCGGTTTTGTGCGGAACTCCTGAAGAAGCCGGGATCGACCCGGTCAGGATTTACGACCTTGTTAACAGGATCCTTAACGGACAGATTCCCAATATCCACAGCTTGCTGATCCTGAAGGACAACAAACTTGTGCTTGAAGAATATTTCTATGGGTACTCTGCTGACAGGCCGCATCGTATCCATTCCGTTACAAAAAGCTTCACTTCGGCAATGGTCGGGATTGCAATGGATAAGTATCCTGAACTGACGGTTGACGATCCGGTCTGGAAATACTTTACCGACCGTAATGATTGCAAGTGGGTTGCCGAAAAGTACGACATCACCCTGGAACACCTGTTAACCATGTCTGCGGGTCTGGACTGGAAAGGACTGACTCTCAATGAGTCAAATGACGACATGGATATGTATAAAACTGATGATTATTTCGGCTATCTTCTGAATAAGAATCAGCAATTTAAGCCTGGGACAAATTTTTGCTACAATAACGGTCTTTCGCTTATGCTCGGACATATTATTGAACAAGCCTCGGGTTTAAGAGCCGACAGCTTTGCGAGACAGTATCTGTTCGATTTCCTTAAAGCGGCAGGCTACAGTTGGGATATTGACAGAAACGGTGTTATCAGGATGGACGGAGGATTGAAAATGCGGCCAAGGGATATGCTAAGTTTCGGATCGTTGTATTTGAATAATGGCCAATGGAACGGAGAACAGATACTTTCAGAAGACTGGGTGAAAAGTTCCACAACACAAAAGGTAAACCTTAACGACAGGGGTTACGCCAGCCATTGGTGGACAATGGATTACACGATAAACGGGAATACTTTCAGAACTTACTATGCCCTGGGACACGGAGAACAGGCAATAATAGTCGTTCCCGGATCCGATCTGGTTTTTGTGATGACCGCCGGTAACTATATGCAGGTTGAACACAGACCCTTTGAGATTATGTCTCAATACATACTGCCTTCTTTGTAGACCGGGTTTTAGGAAGACATTAAGAACATCTGGTCCTGACCGTTCGCCGTATATCCTTAACAAACTATCAGATTACTTATTCCGGAAGCCTGGATCTGCCTGAAAGACTTTTTGGCCTGGTTCTTTTAGGATTGACTGGAGAAAGAGGATATCTTTGCAGAATAAATTTTTACAGTAATCTGACTTAAAAACATCAGCCATGAATACAAACAGTTTCGTAATCGAACAACCCTCAGGATTTGATTTTGACACTACAGTCGATATGATTGTGAAAGAAGCTGAATCGAGGGACTGGAAGGTACCGGCAATTCACGACCTTCAGCTCTCGCTTGCCAAAGCTGGAAAAACAGTGTTGCCTGTGAAGGTGATCGAAATATGCAAACCGGCTTATTCAGGTCAGATACTTGAACTTAACGACGAACGGCTGATGTCAGTCATGATGCCGTGCCGTATATCAGTTTATCAGAAGAACGATGGGCTTATTTATACTGCCATTATGAACGAAGCTGAAATGTCGGCCCTGATGCCTGAAAAAGTTGCCCGGGTTATGAAGGCCGCATCGCACGAAACCATGGAAATCGTAAAAACAGTAACCGTTTGAACCTACAGTAAATCTTTTGTTGCTGGACACCGGCAGGGCGTTCAGGGTGACCCAAGGGGAGGTCTGGTGCCGGATGCTGCCAGAGGGATGAAAGGAAAGGGACAGGGAAGAAGGTAAAATCCTTAGGTAAATAAAATACCCTGCAGATGTAATGTCGGCAGGGTATCTTATTTCAAAACGTTTTGTATTATCGGGGAGTGGTCCCCCTTCTATCTGCAAAAAATACGAAAGTGCTGTCGGCAGATATTATATCATTTACACCTCCTGATTTATTCGTATTCAGGGTAAGAGTTGTGTCAGAGCTAAAACTGTCGTGATGCAGTATTGCCGACTCCCTGTCCCTGTTATCCCTCTTAATGATGCAGAATATTGCAAAGAGTATAATAAACGGGGTAATCCAGAACAGGTAATCCTTTTGATATATTTCAGACTTGAACGACATTTACAGAATTAACTGATTATAAATAATTGTACCAGGTAAAAACATCACGGTACTACCAGACGCGTAATGCTCACGCTGAAATTCACATACAAATTTCGGAAATAGCACCACCAAAGTCAACCTCGTTAGTCAAAGAAATTTGTACCTTCATCAATGAAAAACTTATGTTCATCACACAACTAATTTTTATAATTCTATTGCAGCAATGAAAGGAACTAAAATGTGTAATGTTTTTAGTTGCCTCTTAGTGTCGTGTCACGCATTTCTTTTGTTGCAGAGCTTTTGCTGACCATATCACGATTTCTCCTGTTTTTCAGCGACCTGAGGATCCTGAGATCAGCTGACCATCGTCCGCCTCCATATATCAGGAGCATTACGAGCAGGATTGTAAGGGCATAATCGATCCTGTAAACCTGGGCGAATGACAGAAATCCTTTGTCTATGAGCACAGGGAGTTTGGCAGTGAAATAGGCCGTTATCATGATAGTAAGGAGCGGGATGGCCGCAATCCTTGTAAAAAGACCTGCAATAACCAGCAGTCCGCAAACAATCTCAAAAGTACCTGTGAAGTAAGACCAGAACATCGGATTGCCGAACCCGATATTTTGGAAATACGAAGGTCCGAGAAGGGAAACGATGAGGTATTTCTGAATTCCTTCCGAGACAAATATCACGCCCGCGATCATCCTTACATAAACAAGCTTTCCGTCATCACTTGTCTGAAGGATCCTGGTCATTATTCCGGACGGTGGTTTCATGGGTTTCTTTCTTATTCAAACAAGGGAATAAAACAATTGTTCATGGCTGACAGGAGTAAAATTATCAGGACTAAATTCTTATATTTACCACTATGAAGAAACTCCTGTTAATAATATCAGCCGTTATCCTTCTTGCTTCATGCAACAGTGAGGTGTGTCCTGCATACAGCGATTCTGCAAACAACGTTACTTCGTCGGCCTTTCAGAAAAAGTCGTACCGGGCCGATGGCATCAACAAGGTTTACAGGGACGCCTATTCTTACCGTAAACGGTGAAGGCGTTTAAAGCTGCAGATGTTTTATTAATAAGGTATCGGAATCCGGATTGTCGGGATTTCAGAATTTTGCCAGAACATCCTTCACGGCATCCTTATGGACCATGAAATCCATCATCTTGAGCTTCACATAACCTTCTGAAAAGAAATAGTAACCCCACTCGCCGGCATTGGGATCATTGTTCTTTGATCCGGCACCAGAGTCTTTCAGGATGTACCAGTCTTTCCCGTCCCTTTCGGCGAACCCAACTATATGCATCCCGTGATCGTCGGTCGTGGTGTGATTCGAGAACCTGAATTGCCGGGCATCATCATTTATGTATTCATCCGGGATATCAAAATCAGGTATCACCGCGCATTGTGTTGTGCGGTCGAGACCCGGTTCCGACACATCCCCTCCGATGCTTACCGTGAAGCCTTTCCTTACAGCATTTTTCAGTGCTGACATGAATTCATCAAGAGGGATGTTGTAATAAACATCGCTGTGCCACCAGTTATCTGGCACCTTGTATTCAACCTGCCTGTAGAAGGGTTCCTGCCGGTAGGAGAGGATGTCGACGTAATCGTCGGGGTTTATCCTGAGCACATCGTTCAGGTACTGAAGGGGAGTCATCTTCCTTCCGTTTACAGTGATCTCCGCAGGCGGTACTCCCATATGATGGTTCATTATCGATTTTATTGTCTCCGTCACATATTCTTCGTTCCACAACGAATTTGCCTTTACCGAGGCAAGAAAGCCGCTCAGTTCACTGAACATATCCTCATGATTGTGATACTTACGGCCGCCGGTCAGTCCGGTGTAATATTCAAGGGGCACTATCCCGTAAAGCTTCCACATCCTGGTGACGGCGTTTGCTTCCGAACCTTCGGCAAATGCCGAGTTGCCTCTTTCCCTCACAAATCGCTTCGCCTTTTCGATATACTCCCAGTAGACTGTATACATCTCCGACAGCTTCACCTGCTGCTTGCTTATCCTGTAAGCCTCCGATTCGAGGAATGACGTGGTGCTGAAGCTCCAGCATGTGCTTGTGTTTCCCTGCGACACGGGGGGAGTATGCCACTGCTTCTTATAGAGGTCGATCTTATTGGGAAGCGATGCTTGTGCCAGGTCAACCGAAAAAGTCCTGGTAACCTGAGGCGGCCCGGCTTGTTCCCTTACTTCCCGGTCATCCTTCATTATCGAATTCTGATAAAATCCGGGCTTCGATTCCCTGAAAACTGCCTTGTCCCTGTTCTGCCCGCTGACAACCGGTGTCAGCAGAATACATGAGATTATGGGTATGATTAGTTTTTTCATAGGTGGGTTTTATGATTTACAAAAATTTATATTAGTTCGTTTATGACTAAGAACATTACTATTTGATAAATTCATCATCCGGCTTGTTTTACCCCTAAATCCCCCAAGGGGGACTTGAAATCCACAACCATTGAATATTTTTCATGTCCTCCATATTTATACAAACTTCACAATGTCTGATTCTTAAAGCCCCCCTGGGGGGTTTGGGGGTAGAGCCTTGTTTGAAGGTAAAGCCCCACTCTCTGCAGTTCATCCGATTCATAAATCATCTTATCAGCGGGACCATCTGAAATGATGATCATTGCCCTGGCCAGATCACCGGCCTTGATGCCCCGGTATTTTCTCATCGGTCCGATCATCATCCATCCTATTGCTTTCATGAAAACCGCTGAAATGCTCTCTGCAAGGCGGAATTCTACTCTGTCGCCCATCAGCAGTGAGGGTCGTACGAATTTGAGGTTCCCTTTGTAGATTTCCCTGACAGACTTCTCCATCTCTCCCTTGGTCCTGAGATAGAAATTTGACGAAGAGGCATTGGCCCCGATCGATGATATTACTACCAGCGATTCGGCGGAAGCTGCTTCGGCAAGCCGGGCAATCGCTTCCGGCATCTCAAGATCGACTTTGGCGAAGGCTTCCCGGGAACCTGCAGTTTTAATTGTGGTGCCAAGGCAGCAGAACCATGAACCGGATTTGAGTTTTTCCTTCAATTCAGGGAGTTTCGAGAAATCCGTCAGCTTTATCTGGCTCAGCTTTGAGTCGGGAAGTACCAGAGGGCTTCTTACTACAACCGTTACCTTTTCATATGAACCGTCACGGAGAAGAGCCTTTACAAGTTCTTTCCCTATAAGTCCGGTTGCTCCGAAAACAACCGCTGTTTTTTTCTTTTTATCCTGTTCGCTTGTCATGTATCAAGATGTTTTTAATGTCAGATCGGAGTTCATGCCTGCAAATCCCTGGTAACCGACCATTTGTCGACTGCCGGAGCAGTGTAATCCTCCATCATATCAAGCAGAGCGTCTATATTGTCGCTTATGAGAAGCATCCGCCTGCTCGATTCCTTTATAAAGCCATTGGCATTCATAGTGGATGCAAGAGCCATAAGCGGATCGTAGAATCCGTTGATGTTAAGCAGTCCTGCAGGTTTCCTGTGAAGCCCCAGCTGGCCCCAGGTGAGTATCTCAAAGAATTCCTCCATGGTGCCAAAGCCTCCGGGCAGGGCGATTATCCCATCTGACAGTTCGTGCATCCTGGTTTTTCGTTCATGCATTGTATCGACCAGTACAAGTTCTGTAAGATTGTCGTGTGCTATGCCCTTGTCGCTGATGAACCGGGGCAGGACTCCCGTAACCTCTCCGCCCCTGCTTAAAGCGCCGTTTGCAACTGCATTCATCAAGCCTATTTTCGTACCGCCGTATACAAGTCCTATCTTCCTTGAAGCAAGTGTCTCGCCCAGCCTGAATGCCTGCTTTTCAAAGATATCATCGTTCCCCCGGCTTGAGCCGCAAAAGACCGATATCCTTTTTATGCCATACATTGTATTTCTATACAGATTTGTAAAGTGAAGATCAAAATGCCGGAAATATTCACGGATTTGCTCTAATCGATAAAGATTTCCCTAAGGACCGATTTTACTTTCTTTGCCTCTGCAGGAGTAAGGTCGCCGGTAACTTTCAGGATCCTTTTCTTTTCTATCGTGATGATCTGATCGAGAGCTATCCTGGCCGCCTTGGTGCCTGCTTTTATTTTCACCCTGGTCGGGTAATCTCCCGTATCGGGTCCGATGGGTGCCAGAGTAACTGTCCTGAGCGACCTGTTCATTTCAGCGGGAGAGATGATCACGCATTGCATGGTTCCGGACGGTTCATTTCCTGATGCCGGATCCTGGGCCACAAGCACTATGCTGTACTGGTTTGCTTCCATTACAATTAGGTTTTACCGGATGGTTGATTATTTTAATAGCAGAATATCCTCACCCTTTGAATTCATCTCGTTCAGTGAGTTCTCCCAGCCTTCCCTCGACTGGTTTAAGGGGGTGATGTTTATGTGATTTTTCCTCAGATCAAGCACTACCTTGTTCTGAATGCTATACCTCTCGAGGATCGCCCTGCTGAGGATGATCCCCTTTGAGTTACCGATCTGAATTACCTGTATTTCCATTGTTTACACTATGTTATAACATTGTTATAACAAAGGAATCAATAATAATTTTGTTTTGCAAATTTTATTTCAGTACAACCAGTGGCCATAAGGACGTAATTTAAACCTGATTTATATTTTTACCACGGATCCCACGGATTACACGGATAAAATCACGGATTTTATTATCTGAGACAATCCTTGCTATTTCCGTGCTCTCTGTGATCCCGATAGCCATCGGGACCGTGGTAAAACAACGCAGACTTCTTCGCCAGATCTGCTGTTGATTTTCTATCATTGTTTTTATAACTTTAAGCCTCCTGATAACCTTGAAAAGCCTGACATGATGAAAAAAATTCCTCTTATTCTGTTTTCTCTGTTGCTGATCGCCTTAAACGCCTGCAAAAAGAGCGATGATGTCAAAACAATCACTTTCGAAGGGAAGTCCTTTGAGAAGAAATGGTCCGTTAAGGATCTCAATCCTGAACTGCCGGCTGACTGGTCCTCATCCGGCTTTCTGACACTTGATTTCAGGGCATCCTCCACACAACGTTTTCATATCAGCCTCTACGATACGGGAGGGGTCAGAAGACTCCGGATCCTTCCCTTTCAGGGTGCATGGGTGAGGGCTTCGATCCCCCTGGCCAACTTTCAGAAGCGGAACGTGATCGGACACGATATGGCCGCAATCGGACAGAAGGGAATGCCCGGCTACGGCCTTGGGTTCAGCGGCAGTGTCGGAACCATAAACCAGGTCGATTCTGTGGGTTTCCTGATGGACCAGCCCATAGGCTCCCCGGTCCTTGAAATACGGAATCTTCGCCTTACAATGACACCTGAGGATTCAGTTCTCAGCCCTGTCCCCCTTGTGGATGAATTCGGACAATGGATCCCTGCCGAATGGCCGGGTAAGGCGGCCACCATTGAGGATCTTCAGGCTGCGTGGAATGAGGAGGACAAGGCACTCCGGACCGACCGGTTCAAGGTATCGGATTACGGAGGTTATCTTGAAACCAGCGCAGCGGCCACCGGATTTTTCAGGGTGGCGAATATCGACGGAATATGGTGGTTCGTCGACCCTCAGGGTCATCACTTCATATCAGCCGGCAGTACCGGTATTAGTCCGGGGGGTTCATTTGCCCGGACTGAGGGAAGGGAATACATTTACAAATCCTTTGTTCCCG
>CAYQRF010000068.1:0-8295 GCA_964419775.1 uncultured Rikenellaceae bacterium | reverse complement strand
ATACGATCGGTGAGCATGACCTATACCTCATCCCAGGGCCAGTATCTGCCGGGCTTCCTTCCGGAGTCAAGGTTTTTGGGCCAGTCAAGGGTTAACAATGTATCAGCGCCCGGTTTGCCCTTCATGCTGGGTTTCAGCGACAGGAGATTTTTCGACAAGGCTGTTGAAAACGGCTGGCTAACCACCGACACCCTGCTGAATACGCCGGCCATATATAACAACAGGAGGGACCTGTCAATCAGGAGTGTCGTTGAACCTTTCCCCGGGCTGAAGATCGACATCAATGCCGACAGGAGGTTTCTTGAAAACGAAAGTTCATATTATACGGCCGATTACAACGGCAACTTCCCCGACAGTACAAGAAACAGGGTTATCAGCGGTAACTTTTCCATATCAGTGATTTCGTGGGGTACTGCATTCGAGAAGATATCAAAGGACAATAACTACGTGTCGGCCACATTCGAAAATTTCAAGAAGAATGCGGTGATAATTTCCGGCCGTCGTGCTGAAGCGAGGCAGGAGGCAGATCCGGGATATGATCCGGATATCGATCCCGAGACAGGGCTTCCCCTGACTGACGGTTTCAGTAGCGGCTACGGAAAAACATCACGTGAGGTGCTGATCCCGGCATTTTATGCCGCGTATACAAAATCCGATCCCGATAAAGTTGATCTGTCGACCTTCCCCTCGGCTTTCAGGATGATGCCGAACTGGAGAATAACATTTGACGGCTTCTCCAAATTTGAAATTGTGCAAAAGGTGTTCAGGTCGATAAATATCACCCACCAGTACAGGAGTGTGTACCAGATAGGATCATATACAACCAACCTGAATTATTTTGTGGATGGCAACGGGATAAACAACATTCGGGACCTTCAGAGGAATTTCATTCAGCAGTATGAGATAAATACGGTAACCGTCAGCGAGCAGTTCAGCCCGATGATAAATGTCGACATGAACTGGAAGAGCAACCTTACCTCCAGGTTTGAGTGGAGAAAGTCGAGGACTATTTCCCTTAATCTGACAGGTAACCAGGTTACCGACAGCCGTATCAATGAGCTTGTTGTTGGAGCCGGCTACCGTTTTGATGATGTCCAGATTGTTCTGAAGAGCGGAGGCGGGCAGAGGACTCTCAGGAGCGATCTGAATCTGAGGCTCGACCTTTCGCTCAGGGATAACAAGACCGTTGCCAGGAAGCTTATAGAAGATGTCAACCAGCCTGTGGCCGGTATCAAGGTGATGACATTGGGGGCTACAGCCGATTACGTGCTGAGCGACCGGTTCAACCTGCAGATCTTTGCCGATCATACAATGAATAACCCGTTTGTTGCAAATACCTTCCCGACATCTAACACAAATTTCGGCTTCAGCCTGAAATTCACCCTTGCCCAATAGTTTTTTACTTATGGAATCCTCACAGTTAGGGATTATAAAAAAAAACTATAAATTTGGAGTAAACAAAAATCATAAGATATGAATGTACCGGCAGATTTGCTTTATACAAAAGACCATGAATGGCTCCGTCTCGAGGGCGAGTTCGCATATGTCGGAGTGACTGATTTTGCCCAGGGTGAGCTTGGGGATATTGTGTTCCTCGAGATTGAGACGGAAGGGGAGACTCTTGAGAAGGAAGAGGTATTCGGGACTATTGAAGCGGTGAAGACCGTATCCGATCTATTCATGCCCGTTGGAGGTGAGATTCTAGAGGTAAACCCGGCCCTTGGTGATTCGCCAGACCTGGTCAACAAGGATCCGTACGGGGAAGGATGGATGATTAAGCTCAGGATCACTGATCCCGTTGAGACAGAATCACTTCTTTCTGCTGAAAAGTATAAGGAGCTACTATAAGGTCTTTTTGACCTCCACTTGCTGGTATCCCTCTACAATGTCGCCGACCTTGAGGTCGTTGAAGTTTGTAATGTTCAGGCCGCACTCGTAGCCGCCGACAACCTCTTTCACGTCGTCCTTGAAGCGTTTCAGTGAGCCAAGTTCGCCGGTATAGATCACGATACCGTCGCGGATCACCCGTATTTTTGTGTTTCTGGTGATCTTTCCTTCCTTGACGTAACATCCTGCCACAGTGCCGAGCTTGGTTACCTTGAAGAGATCCCTGATCTCGAGGGTGGCCACTATTTCTTCCTTAAGCTCAGGTGAGAGCATACCTTCCATTGCCGATCTGATCTCTTCGATAGCATCGTAAATGATTGAATAGAGACGGATATCGATTTCCTCCTTCTCGGCCAGTTTACGGGCGCTGAGGGATGGCCTTACCTGGAATCCTACAATAATGGCGTTCGAGGCTGCTGCCAGAAGAATATCCGATTCGGAGATCTGACCGACAGCCTTATGAATTATGTTAAGCTGAATTTCAGGAGTTGACAGTTTTATAAGTGAGTCGCTCAGGGCTTCTACCGATCCGTCGACGTCTCCCTTAACGATGATGTTGAGTTCCTGGAAGTTGCCGATTGCAATACGTCTGCCGATCTCATCGAGAGTGATATGTTTCTGGGTGCGTAATCCCTGTTCTCTCTGTAACTGGGCTCTCTTTGTGGCAATATCCTTGGCTTCGCGATCGCTCTCCATCACATTGAATTTGTCACCGGCCTGGGGTGCACCGTTCAGTCCGAGCACCAGAGCCGGAGTTGCAGGTCCCACTTCATCCACCTTGCCTCCTCTTTCGTTGTACATGGCCTTGATATGGCCGAAGGCTGTTCCGGCGATCATAATATCGCCCACCCTGAGTGTGCCAGCTTTGACAAGTACAGTTGCGGTGAATCCGCGGCCCTTGTCAAGAGATGATTCAATGATTGTACCAACAGCCGGTTTGTCGGGATTGGCCTTCAGTTCGAGCATCTCTGCCTCAAGCAGCACTTTTTCAAGAAGGGCATCAATGTTAAGGCCGTTTTTTGCCGATATCTCCTGCGACTGGTATTTTCCGCCCCAGTCTTCGACCAGGAAGTTCATATTTGCAAGAGCTTCCTTGATTTTTTCGGGATTGGCTGTCGGCTTATCTATTTTATTTATCGCGAAGACAATAGGTACACCTGCGGCGGAAGCATGATTTATTGCCTCTTTTGTTTGGGGCATCACCCCGTCGTCGGCTGCAACAACAATAATTGCTATATCGGTAATTTGGGCACCCCTGGCACGCATAGCCGTGAAGGCCTCGTGGCCAGGTGTGTCGAGGAATGTAAGCTTGCGGCCGTCGTCGAGCTGCACTGCATAGGCTCCGATATGCTGGGTTATACCTCCGGCTTCACCGGCAATCACGTTGGTGCGCCTTATGTGGTCGAGCAGTTTTGTTTTTCCATGGTCGACATGTCCCATCACCGTAACGATAGGCGGTCTTGGTTTGAGTTCTTCCTCTTCGTCTTCCTCCTCCTTGACGGTTTCCTGCAATTCGGCGCTTACGAATTCAATCTTGTGACCGAACTCATCGGCGAGCAGGGCAAGTGTTTCAGCGTCGAGCCGCTGGTTTATTGAAACGAAAAGCCCGAGGTTCATACAGGTTGAGATGATTTCCGTCACGGGAACGTTCATCATCGAAGCAAGTTCATTGGCCGAGACGAATTCCGTAACTTTCAGGATATTCCTTTCTTCTTCAATCCTGTCCTCTGTCTCGCGGTTTTTCAGGCTTATAAGGTCTCTTTTTTCCCTGCGGTACCTTGACCCTTTTGATTTGCCCTTTGTGGTAAGCCGGGCGAGGGTTTCCTTGATCTGCTTCTGAACTTCACCCTCATCTACTTCCGTACGGACAGGTCTTTTCCTGATAAGCGGTTTTTTTGCCTGTGCGTTCTTCTTGTCGGTCGGGAGAGGTTTTGAAACAGGAGCAACCTCTTTCTCCTTTGTTATCCTTTTTCTTTTCTTTTTCCTTCTGAAATCAGAATCACCGTTCACATTGACCTGCTGGTAGCCCGATTTTTTCTTCTCTTCGACCGGAAGGTTGATTTTCCCCACAACAGTGAGCCCCATGAGTTTTTCGACATGCGGCTTGAATATTCCGGTGTCTGCCTTTTCTTCTTCGGCTGCCTGTGCTGCGACAGGTTCTGCCTTTACTTCGGCGGGAACTTCGGGCTTGATTACAGGCTCTTCAACGGGTTTATTATCTGCTTCTGCAGGAACTTCCTTCTCCTTGTCCGGAGCCTTTTGTTCCCTGACAGGGGCTTTGGGTTTTTCAGGTTCCTTCTCTTCCTTCTTTGCGGGTCTGGATTCCTTTGCAACTTTATCGAGGTCGATTTTACCAACTATGTGAAGATCGATGGGAGCCCTGGCTTTTTCTTTCTTCTCCGGTTCCCTGACTTCAGCGGCTGGTGTTTCTGCTGCCGGTTTTTTAACTGGTTCAGCCGGCGGGGATGGTGCTTTTTCTGTCCTGACAGGTTCAGGCGGAGCAGGTTTCTCGGGCTGCACCACCTTTGGCTTGAGGGTTTTTTCAAGATCAATCTTGCCCACCAGTTTGATATCGGGCTTCGGGATCTCAGTCTTGATATCAATTGTCTTTTTGGCAGGCGAAGTATCCTTGATCATGACTTCTTCATCTCTGTCCTGATCTTCGCTTTTATCGCCGGGCACATCATCAATTGAAACAGTCTCCTTTTTCCTGTGGAGATCTTTCAGCATCAGCTTCTCTGACTCCTTCTTGACGTTAAGGTCGCCGCTGTATTCCTTCAGCAGAAAAAGGTAAGCTTCATGAGGCAGTTTGGTATTTGGATTAGGATCAAGATCAAACCCCTTCTTGTGGAGGAATTCCACAATAGTCGAGATCCCGACGTTAAATTCGCGGGCTGCTTTGCTTAATCTTGTTGCCTTGATATCTTCAGTCATAGATAAGTCCTCAGTCTTTCTTAAATCTCAAGCGGGTATTATGATAATTTCTATTCAAATTCGGCTTTAAGGATATTAATTACCTCCCTTACGGTCTCCTCTTCCAGATCAGTACGCTTAACAAGGTCGTGGATTGAAAGGTTCAGAACGCTTCTGGCGGTATCACATCCGATTGATTTGAGTTCCTCGATTATCCACTCATCGATCTCGTCGCTGAATTCCTCAAGGTTCACATCTTCTTCATCCTCGCCTCCCGGTTCTCTGTAAACATCAATTTCATAACCTGTAAGCTGGCTGGCCAGCTTGATATTGAGGCCTCCTTTTCCGATGGCAAGCGATACTTCGTTGGGCTTCAGATAGATCTCCGCCCTTTTTGTCTCTTCAACCAGTTTGATCGATGTTATTTTTGCGGGGCTCAGCGCTCTCTGGATGAACAGCTGGTTATTCGAGGTATAATTGATCACATCGATGTTTTCGTTTCTCAGTTCCCTCACAATACCATGTATCCTCGATCCTTTCATACCCACGCAGGCGCCAACCGGGTCGATCCTTTCGTCGTACGACTCAACGGCTACCTTGGCGCGTTCGCCGGGTACGCGGACAATCTTCTTTATTGTTATGAGCCCGTCGAATATCTCGGGAACCTCAAGTTCGAACAGCCTTTCGAGGAAGACAGGCGATGTGCGGCTGAGAATGATGAATGGAGTGTTGTTCCTCATTTCGACCTTAATCACCACGGCGCGGATTGAATCACCCTTGCGGAAATGATCGGACGGGATCTGCTCGCTTTTCGGAATTATCAGTTCATTCCCGTCATCGTCAAGGACAAGTATTTCCCTTTTCCATACCTGGTACACTTCACCGGTGACTATCTCACCGATCCTGTCCTTGTATTTTATGTAGATGTTGTTTTTCTCGAGGTCGAGGATCCTTGCCGTCAGGTTCTGTCTGAGCGAGAGGATGGCCCTTCGTCCGAAATCGAGAAATTTGACCTCATCCGAGACTTCTTCACCCACCTCGTAATCTTCATCGATCTCCTTAGCCTTCGACAATGGGATCTGCAGGTTGGGATCTTCCAGTTCATCGTCTTCCACAACCACCCTGTTCCTCCAGATTTCAAAGTCGCCCTTGTCGATATTGACGATAATGTCGAAATTGTCGGCCGACCCGTATCTCTTTGCAAGCATGCTTCTGAAAACGTCTTCAAGCACGCTCATCATGGTCGGACGGTCAATATTCTTAAGCTCTTTGAATTCCGAAAAGGTGTCGATCAAATTGATATTTTCCATCTTCTGAAATCTTCTTGATGTTATGTTATCGTTAGTACAAATTTTGTCGCTTTTACCTGATCAAAGTTAAAGGGGATATCTTTTTTTTCCTTTCCCTTACCCTTGACCTTCACTTCAGTTTCAAGGTCGAAGCCTCCGCTTGTAACGTTTTTGAGGATACCCGTATATTTAATTCCCTCATTATCGACGACGGATACCTTTTTTCCTTCGTTCTTGTAGTACTGCTCAATCACCGTGAAGGGCGAGTCGAGCCCCGGCGATGACACCTGTAGTTCAAAATCCTCTGCTTCGCGGTCGAGCCCGTTCTCAATATGACGGTGCAGCAGTACGCACTCGTCAATCGTGATGCCCTCCCTTGTATCGGCAAGCACCGTGATCCTGTTCGCGGCACTGACCTTCACCGACACCAGGAACATCCTGGTGCCTGCTGTGTATTCCCTTATCAATTCCTCTATTAAATTCCTGTCTGTCATCCGCTGAAACTGATAATAAAATAGGGGACTCTGGTCCCCTGTTTCTCAAATGCCCCTCAATTCGGATGCAAAGATAATAATTGTTTGAAAATACGCAATATAATTGGTGATCTTTTTTCTATAACACCTTAGGCATGTTTGCAGAAACATATCGTTTCAGGTAAAAAAATTGTTGTAAAACAATAACCGGGATATCGTAAAACGATAAAAATTCTGTTATTTTTTGTAAACTGCTTATAGTTAATTTTGCTGTTAGTAATGATTAAGGATATTTACACTGACCCGGAACGAGCCCTTTTATCGGATTGCACTTTGTGTCCGAGGGAATGTCATGCCGACAGATTCGGGGGAAGGCCCGGATATTGCGGGGCTGACGCAGGAATGAACATTGCCTCGATATGCATTCACAGGGGTGAGGAGCCGCCGGTAAGCGGTCCGGCTGGCATCTGCAACATATTTTTTGCAGGTTGCAACCTGAAGTGCGTTTATTGCCAGAATCACGAGATAAGCAGGCCGTCTGGCGGATGCAGATCACGGATATCCGGTCTTGGTGAGGCTCTTGACCTTATTGAGAGTCTGCTCGGAGATGGTGTGCAGGCAGTCGGATTCGTGTCCCCGTCGCATGTGGTGCCTCAGGTGAAAGCCATAATAAGGGGACTTCATTCAAGGGGTTTAAGGCCTGTCTTTGTGTATAATACGAATGGTTACGACAAGGCGGAGGTTATTGGCAGCCTGGAGGGGCTGATCGATGTATGGCTTCCCGATTACAAATATGCAAGTGAAGCCGTTGCCCTGGAATATTCCGATGCTGCGGATTACCCTTCCGTTGTCCTGGGTGCATTGAAAAAGATGTATTGGCTGAAAGGCTCACCCCTTCAGACCGACAGTGAGGGCAGGGCAGTGGGAGGGATCCTGATCCGGCACCTTGTTCTGCCCGGTCATGCTGATGAGAGCAGGCTGGTTCTGAGGAAAATAGCAGAGGAGCTGTCGCCGGGGGTGAACATTTCGCTTATGTCGCAGTATCATCCCACACCAAACACAGCCAACCATCCTGTACTGGGCAGAGCTCTCTATAAGGCTGAATATGATTCTGTTGTGAGGGAAATGGAAGAGCTGGGCTTCAGAAACGGCTGGTTGCAGGATCCGGAAAGCTGCCTTAACTACAGGCCCGATTTCTCAAGGGATCACCCGTTTGAATAAAGTTTTACCCCCCTGCCCCCCTAAAGGGGGGTTAAAGAACTAATAATATGCAATATATCAATCTGTGGTGATCCATAAGCTAATGGACTAATGATTTCGGATTGAAGGTTCTGCAGGGCTATTTCTGTAATTTGACTAACCTCTATATGTAATTGTAATTCAGTAGACTAAGGCCCCCCTTTAGGGGGGTTGGGGGGTAAACAGAAAGGGAAACCCGACAATAATTCTAACCTGCAAAATAGATGTGTACAAAGATTAGAGGGCGGTGGGGGGGTAGACAATAAATGGATAAACGGACACTGATTCTATTAAGCAAAAATATGTGTCCAAAGAACAGGTCTGATACCTGATTACATGAATTTTTCCCTCTTCTGCAGGTTGTACAGGCCGGCGAGCAGGAACAGTATGCTGCCGGCAATCAGTATGATACGGTTTTTGAGCGATATGATGGCCCAGGTGGTTTCACTCACATCCCAGGCCGGACTGAAGGGATTAAGGAATATGTTCCACTG
>CAYQRF010000067.1:1175-8314 GCA_964419775.1 uncultured Rikenellaceae bacterium | reverse complement strand
CCCTGCAGCCCCCTGACAAACTGATAACCCATCCGGGCGGTAAGAAAGGGATCCTCGCCGTAGGTCTCATGACCTCTTCCCCATCTTGGATCCCTGAAGATGTTGATATTTGGCGACCAGAAAGTAAGTCCCTGGTAAATACCCGTTTTTCCTCTCCGCTGAAACTCGTGATATTTGGCCCTGCCCTCATCGGAAATTGCATTGGCCACGCTGAACATAAGTCCTTCATCCCATGAATTGGCAATTGTTATTGACTGCGGAAAAACAGTGGCAAATCCGGCACGTGCTACACCATGCAGGGCCTCGTTCCACCAGTTGTACGACGGGATATCAAGCCGTGGAATTGCCGGTGCCGTATAAAGAAGCTGATCAGCCTTTTCCTTAAGGGTAAGCCGTGAAACAAGATCGCTGACCCGCTGCTCCTCGCTGAGCGAGGGATCCCTGAACGGGAAGGTGTTCTCACCCTGCTGAGCTTCAACAGGAGAGATAAACCCCATCAGGACAATGGCAAGTAAACCCTGAACTACTTTCTTCATGATAGATTATTATTAAATATTGAAAAAGAACTTCTTATGCTTCAATCTGTCTTCTTAATCCTCAGTGCGATGTCGGCTGTGTATAAGGGCGTATTCAGCATAACCCATCCGCCCTTATGACCGTCAATAGTATTTTCCGTCTCGCCTCCTGTAATGGTGTTTACCCAGGTGGTCCTGTACGAACCGGCAGGTAGGTTTATCTCAACCAGCGCACTTGTACCGGGTGTTTCATTACCGTCGAAGTAAAACACCATGGTCCGCCGGTCATCCGCAAGTCCCCGTTCAGAAATATTTTCCTGTCCGATTACCCTTACAATTTCTTCAGGGAGAGGTTTCATGTTGACAAAATCAACCTGCTTCATGAATCCGGCAAGAATTCCAAACTGATTACGCAGGGCCTTTCCTCCTCCCCCGGGCTGGCCTTTCTGAATCTCAAAGCTGCCATCCTCTGTTTCTGCCGTAAATGAGTAATCGAGGTGGTTGAACAAGGCACCACCTGCCAGAATGAAATTCCATGCTTCCTTGCGGTAAACTTCGTCCTCTGTTCCGTCAAATCCGGTTTCATTGTCACCAATGGGCATGTTAAGATGATAATTCATGGCTACTGTGACGGGAGGAGCAGCATAATGAAAATTATAAACTGATACTCCTTCCCGGGGGCTGGCAACCTTCTTTTTCAGATTTGCCACATTGTTGGAAATAAGATGTTTAGGATCTTTATCCTTCTCCGTTTCCACAACCACCCTCGTCATGTGATCCTCCCACTGCCTGAGTGCCGTGGTATCACCGAAATAGGGCTCATTGCATATTTCATAATACAGATTATCAAGTCCGCTGAGCTCCTCCACAATCTTCCTGACCATCTTTTCCTGAATCTCAAGCAACTCAGGATGCTTCAGTGAAAGAACCTCCTTTTGATCCTTTACCTTAATTACGCCGTTTATGTTGTTTGAATAGTACAATGGAGATAATTTCCACTGAATAGTATCGTAAAAATTTGAAAACAGGTCAAGCTCAACCACGATTCCCCTCCTGCCGGCCTCAGATACGAAATCCCTGAGCCTATCGAAATACCCGCTATCCCAGGTTTCCAGATCAAACTTATTGCCTCCCACGGCGTAACCCGGTTCTGAACTCCGTGCCCATGGGCAGATGAACCTTCCGGAATCGGGAGCAAGAGTATTGGCGCGTATCCCGAATGCGCCCTTTGGCTCTACGTAAATTCCCGAAAATGTGCGGGTTATATTCAAACCGCATGCCGCAAGCTCATCGAAGTATTTTATGTAGTCAAAATCAAGGTTCATCACCGCACCATAATGCTCAGTTGATCCGATCAGCAGGGTCGGTTCCCCTCTGAACAGGAAATAATGGGGATTATCAGGATGAAGTGAAAGAAACTCTTTCGGCTTTGACGAGGAAGCGCAGGAAGCAACCAGCAGGGCAAAACAAAGCCAGCCCGTAAGTTTTAATACTTTCAGATTCATTAGTCTATGAACTATATCGTAATTTCATCATATCACCGGCCAAAGCTGCATCGGCCTGCCTAAACCGTCGGCAATTTCCACGGATCCCTGTAAGACGGAACCAGAAAGCTGTTCGCCTCAACATCGTTTGTGAACCTGGTGCCATCCCACACAAGCTTCTTGCCTGTACGATAGGCTATGTTGCCCAGTGCGGAGAATTTGGCTATGTGAGCGCCGATTTCAATGCTGGCATTTGTTTTTGGATTCCGGCTTGCAATACACTCGAGATGGTTCTTTACGTGATTCTCCAGTCCGGCTCCCGTGCCTCTTTTCAGGGCAACTGCTTCCATCCTTATCTTACCGTTGACCTTTTCGGGGATCACTTCCCATCCTGATCTGTCGACAACGAGGGTCCCGTTCTCTCCGACAAATCCAAGTCCGTGATTTCTTCCGTATGCACCGTCATCAATTCCGATTGCATGATCCCACAGAACATTAAAGCCGTCAAACTCATAGATTGTCTGAAGGCTGTCGGGTGTTTCACATGCATCATCGGGATATCCGAATTTGCCACCCATGGCCATTATCGATTTAGGTGCCGTTACGTTCATTGCAAAAAGGGCATAGTCGAGAAGATGCACGCCCCAGTCGGTCATGAGACCGCCTGCATAATCCCAGAACCATCTGAATGTGAAATGAAAGCGGTTCCTGTTGAAAGGTCTCGACGGTGCAGGACCGAGCCACATGTTATAGTCGACGCCTGCAGGTACGGGTTCATCAGCCAGAACCGGAATTGAAGGACACCATCCCTGGTATGAAAACACTCTTACAAGCCTTATCTTCCCAAGATTTCCTGAATTGACGAAATTAACTGCCTCCTGCCAGTGGGGATCGCTTCTCTGCCACTGTCCGACCTGAACAATACTCTTGTACTTCTGCGCAGCCTTTACCATCAGGTTGCATTCCTCAATGGTCCGTCCTATTGGTTTTTCAACATACACATCCTTTCCTGCCTCACATGCAGCAACCATCTGGATGCAATGCCAGTGATCGGGGGTACCGACAATAACCATGTCCACATCCTTGTTGTCTATCACCCTTCTCCAGTCCTTGTACAGACCGGCAGGCTTAGCTCCCCTGATCTTCTGAACATCCGCGGCCCTCCTTTGAAGGACCGAATCATCAATATCACACAATGCCACGCATTCGGTCTGGGGATTCTTAAGGAAGGCGCTCAGATTGCTCCATCCCTGTCCGTTGCATCCTATCAGTCCGATTTTTATCTTATCACTCGGCGGAACTGATAAGCCGGAGCCATTCATTACAGGGGCAATAGTCAGTCCTGCGGCAGCAATGGCGCTGTTCTTCAGAAAAGTACGTCGTGTTGTCATATTTTTCAGGTTTAGTGAGTTGTATTTTTTATAGAACCGAGAATCTGTAAATGGTCCTGGTCTTATAGGTCTCTCCCGGATTCAGAACCGTGGAAGGGAACTCAGGTTGATTGGGACTGTCAGGAAAGTGCCCTGATTCAAGGCAAAAGCCCCTCCTGTAATCATAGACTACTCCACCGTGTCCTGTCTGAGTTCCATTCAGGAAATTTCCTCCGTAGAACTGAAGTCCGGGCTGGTCGGTAATCACCTCAAGCACTCTGCCTGAAAGAGACTCGTACACCATTGCATCAACCTCCTCAACGTTATCAAGTACATAATTGTGGTCATAGCCTTTGCCAAGAATAAGCTGATCGTAAGGCTCCTCAAGTCTCGATTCTATCATTTGCGGCTTCGTGAAATCGAATGGAGTGCCGGCAACCGGACGTATCTCCCCGGTCGGAATCATTAATGAATCGACCGGTGTGAAGGCCGATGCCCTGATTGTAAGTATATGATCGTTGATATCATCCACGCCTGCTCCGTGAAGATTGAAATATGCATGGTTTGTCAGGTTAACGACAGTCTTTTTGTCGGTTGTGGCCAGATAATCCATTATGATTTCATTATTGTCGGTCCAGGTATAGGTTACTTCAGCATCAACATTGCCCGGAAATCCCATTTCCATATCAGGACTCCTGTAGGTGAACTTCACGGCAGGAAACTCACTTCCCTTTACGATCTCGGTATTCCAGATCACGCTGTGCCATCCCTTCGGACCTCCGTGAAGAGTGTTGGGACCATTATTCTGCGGCAAGGCGTATTCAACACCGTCGAGAGCGAATTTTCCGCCTGCAATTCTGTTTGCATATCTTCCCACTGTCGATCCGAAAGACATATCACCCGCAAGTGTTGCCTCAAAGGTGTCGTAACCAAAAGTTATATTTTTCTTCTCTCCCTTCCTGTCGGGCACTTCTATCCAGTTAATTTTGGCTCCGTAATTTGTTAATTTCAATACGTTTCCGCTTTTATTTGTAAGAGTAAGCAGAAATACATCCTTCCCATCGTGTTTTCCGAATACTTCCTGCCGTACATCCTGTGACGAGCTGCTGCAATCAGTAAAAAGCACCAGGGAGACAACCATGGCCGCCGCGAGTAATAGATTCCTTTTCATCATCAGTATAATTAGTTTCTTTTGGATTTTAAAAATAATCAATTTGAATTCAATTTCAATCACCTGAACGGAACTGATTTGCCGGAAGACCCGATTTCCCGAATAATGAAGCAACAGCCCCGTTACGCCAGCAATACCTTACCGAAACCGGTTCCCTGACGAGCGATGATTTAAGCAATACTTCATCCCCTGAAATCCTGGCATCTGCTTTTTTGTATTTACCGTCGTTTCCGGCAATTTCAAATTCCGCCAGTCCGCCTTCTCCGGCTGTAAGACCTCCGCCGGTATTGTCAAACAATACCCTGACAGTCCTTCCTTCAACTTTCATGGACCGAAAGACAGGACCCTGACTTACAACATCATTCCCATAGTCATTAGTCAGCGCAAGATTCGCAAGTCTCTCCCCCACCTCTTTCTTGAAAGGAGGATGAATATTCATCACCGTTGCAATGTCGAGCGTTACAACCATCCCGGTTTTCTGAAGTTTCAGCGCAGACTCCTGCGATTCACGAAGAAAAGCCGACTCGGTTGAATCAACACCGCCGTACACATAGGGAGCTATCTGAACAAAGTAGAAGGGGAAATCCTTAATCCCCCAAGCTTCCCTCCAGTTCTCTATCATAATCGGGAATATCTTCGAATATTGGACATGTCTTCCGACGTTTGACTCGCCCTGGTACCAGATTGCTCCCTTAACCGTATAATTCAGAAGGGGACTAATCATGCCGTTGAATAAAGAGGTTGGTGTTGATGAACCGATTGCCTTTGGGCGCTCTGTTTCAAGATATTCATTACCCGAAAGATTGAACACAAAAAATCCATTCCCTGAAAGTTCTGCCACTGGCTGAAATTTCCATTCACCGTCGAGACTGACTGAAGTGACTGATTTATCACCGGCAGCGATTTTCATAACACCGGGCATACCCCAGATTCCTCCGCCTCCCTGGTTATCAATAACCCTTACCGCAATTGTATTTACGCCTTCATTTACAAGGCGGCCCGGAACAGAATATTCCCTCGGCACCTGGTAAAATCCCGAGACTTCAGTGGAACCGACAAGCTCCCCGTTGAAATATGTCCTGTCCATATCGTCGATGGGGCCAAGCAGCAGCGACAGATCCCTTCCAGCCATCTCCGCTGGCAGTTCAACGGTTTTGCGGAACCAGACAGCCCCGTCAAAATCGCCAGTCACGGTCTCAAACATTGCAGGCAGATTCATCACTTCCCAGCCTGAATCATCGAATTCAGGAAGTGGTACCTTACCGTCATTGAAGTCGAGGTTTTTCCACTGTTCCTCACCCGGAGCACCCGCAACGACCTGCCGGTGACTTTCGAGCCACTTCTGGTACTCCTGCAGGAGAGGGATTGATTCCCTGATACCCCTGATCTCCTCTGTGAATTCACCCGCTTCTTCAAGGCTGCCGGCTGATATCCATGCTTCAGCAGGCGTCCCTCCCCATGAACTTGCAATAAGTCCAACGGGCACGTTCAGGTCTTCATGAAGCTTCCTTCCAAAGAAATAACCGGTTGCGCTGAAAGGGCTCACGGTCGAAGGAGAACAGATTTCCCATTTACCGGTGCACTCCTCAAGAGGTTCTCCCGAGACTTTCCTTGCAACAGTGAAGAGCCTGATATCGGGATAAGAAGCTGATGCAATCGCGGATTCAGAATGCATAACTGTGTCTCTCGGAGGCCATCCTGCAAGGGGCATTTCCATATTCGACTGCCCCGAGCAGACCCATACCTCACCAATCAGCACATTGGTGATTGTATCGACACTCTTCTTTCCGGAAATAATAATGTCGAAAGGTCCGCCTGCTGCCGGAGTTTTAAGCTGAACAACCCATTTCCCGTCGTCACCGGCGACCGCGCGGCCTTCAGCCCGCCATCCTGCCGAAACAACAACAGTTTCGCCCGGTCCGGCCTTGCCCCATAACTTTACGTCGGCATTCTGCTGAAGAAGCATGTTGTCGCCGATTATCGAAGGCAGCTCCAGAGCCTGCTGATTCCGGCTGCAGGCTGCTGACAGCATAAGGAATAAAAGCAATAAGATCCTGGTTCTCATTTTCATTGTATGTTTTATCTATTATTCGGCTTTAAGTACCACAAAGCTGTGAGGCTTGACGGTTAATTCAAATGATGTTCCCTCAGATCTTTCACGACCCCAGACCATGGTTGATGCCTTTGCCCCTGAAGCTATAACCGCTCCCGATACAATGTCAGTCAGCTTTGTTATACCAGAGCCTGCAATCACTTTTACATTTGTTTCTTCGTCAAGAAATGATTCCACAATCAATGTGTTATTGTCGTAAACAAACAAGCTTACCATCGATGGTCCTTCAATGCGGAATTTCAGATCGGGGCTCAGTACATCCCTGACCCTGTTCAGAACTCCTTCGGGTAGTTCATACAGATCGCCAAATGAATCGGGAATTGTAAGAACAAAAAGCGAGGCTTTAGCATACCTTCCCTGATGAAGCATTGGCCATCCGACCGGTCCGCCAAGAGCTTCAACATCAGTCCATGAATCATTTGTAAGATACATTATCTGCGGGATCAGTATTTCTTTTGAGGCCTTGTTGGCCGATCCGAACATGCC
>CAYQRF010000067.1:0-1075 GCA_964419775.1 uncultured Rikenellaceae bacterium | reverse complement strand
AGGAATCCATCGACCTTGTCGAAGGTATAACCTGCCGCCCGTGCAACCGTTGTGGGAGTAACCTGTTTCCCATTGCTGAGAGTATAGGGCTTTATCATCTCGTCGTAATCAAAAACCGGCTTCTGGTCCTGCCATGCAGCCCGGTCGGCCGGCCGCATGGTCCTTTGCATCTGCCTGAAGTCGAAAAGAGTTATTTCGGGAGCCTTTGCAAACAGTGTAAGCCATAACTGTTCAGCATACCTGTCCATGGAAGTCATGCCTCCTGTATCCACCCATCCGCCCCCGTTTCCGCCGGGCTTGATATTCTCAAAATACCTGAATATCTGGTATCCAAGGTAGGGCTGAAGATGCTGCCCCGGAGCATTGGCATTCCTGGTCTCGGTGCCCGTATATATCCCGTCAAAGAGTGGAGGTTCGGTTTCGAGATTGAATCCGAGACCCTGAAAATGCTCATACCAGTTGGGATATTTCACAACCACCTTAACCTTCGGATTAACAGCCTTTGCAGGGCCAATGATAAGGCTCTGCGAAGCCTCCGTCATCTGCTTCAGCCTGAAATCGGTCCAGCTCATTTCACCCTTGTCCCTTATGCACAATTCGCACTTGCAGTCGGTGAAGAAGAAATCATCGAGAATGATCTCGTCAAAGTGCCTTGCAGTGAGTTCAATTATCTCCTTCACCTTCCTGCGATGTTCCGGATTGGAATAGCAGTAGGTCTCAAACCTGTTCATCTCACTCACTGTCAATGTAATGCCGCCTGCCGTTTTGACTCCTCGGCTGTTAAAGAACTTCTTAACCTTCTCAAGCGTCTTCTCATCAACGATTACCATGTCACGGTGCGTCTCGAGATAGATCTTGTCGACATGAACCTGACTTGAAATCATGTCCCAGATAGGTTCCAGCCACTTCAGGTCGTCCATCTGCCTTACCTCGTAGGAACGTGCATAAACCGACACCTCGAAATTGTCATATCCTTTATCAATCTGTGAAAATGATGCGTTAAACCCCATTAAAACAATGAGCAGCGATACCAGTAAAACCTTCTTCATCCTTTTATTTTTGAAATTTTGAAACT
>CAYQRF010000066.1:0-8348 GCA_964419775.1 uncultured Rikenellaceae bacterium | reverse complement strand
CTTCATGATGCTTGGAGGTAAGAACGACATATTTTGCACCTGAATTCCTGAATAGTTCCGCCCACTGCCCGGGATTGAAAAGCTCGGCCTTAAACATTGGTGCAAAATCCT
Organism: uncultured Rikenellaceae bacterium; assembly: GCA_964419775.1. Classification (GTDB taxonomy): domain Bacteria; phylum Bacteroidota; class Bacteroidia; order Bacteroidales; family VadinHA17; genus LD21. The sequence goes on along the minus strand of CAYQRF010000066.1, from coordinate 8,237 downwards.
GGTATTTGAAGCCGGAGCCATAGGTTTTTGTATGAAACTCATTGAAGTGGCTGTAGACTTTGCTCGTCTTATTGAGCAGCTTGCCCCAGTACCACTCTGAATACTTGTCGTACACACCCACATCGCTTCCCACAGGTCCCCATGCGGGAACAGAATAGACCCCCCAGTGAATGAATATCCCGAATTTTGAATCCTCGAACCACCCCGGTACCGGACGGCTGTCAATTGAAGTCCAGTCAGCTGTGTACTTCTGGGCTGACAAAGTGACGGATGCAAAAAGCAAAACTGCAATGAGAAATTTTCTTATCATGATTTTTGTTTTATATGGATTTATAATTTACAGATGTTCCCTGTTCACTTCCTCAACAATTTTACTCTTTGATTTCCTGCATATCCAGAAGTGCCCTGTCATTCATTCTTCTTTCAAGTATTCTTGTGTAATCCAGCGCTTTCCTGGTCTTATAGTCTTCCCATGCCAGGGCAGCCAGTTCCATGGCCTTATCTATATCGCCGTTGATCTCTGAAAGGATTGCCATGTTGTACCATGCCCTTCCCGCGATCTTCGACTTCGGGTTGGCAGTCTCCTTTTCCCAGTATGTACCAGCCTCATCCCATTTGCCTGTCTGTGCTTTTCTTTTTGCAATTCCAAAATTGCCGGTTCCTTTTACAAAATATGTCCTGGTAACGTTCAACCGGTACGGGAGTATTCTTTCAGCGTATGTACTTCCGGCATTACGGCTCACTTCCCTGATTGCATTCTTCCTGTCCCTGAGGGCATCGGCTGCAGCAAGCAGACTGATTCCCTTTGCAGTGAATCCGAGCGATTCGGCAAAGCTGAACTCATCGAGAATACCGGCTCCGGCAGGATAATAAATCCTCCATCCAGTCTTGATTATGGTCTCCATTGTGACCTGGAATCCGAGGAAGGGAATGTTCCCCAGAACAGTCTCAACACTTCCTGCAGAAGATGTTGATATCTGGGTATCAGTATCAAACCTCTCAAGCGCAAAGAGAGCATCAATACCTTTAGCCCGGCAGACACTGTCGGCAATCCTGTTTGACAGTATCGGGGGAAGAATGCCGATCCTCGACGATCTGAAATCAATGTCGTCGAGCAGAACAACCTCCGAGAACCTGTCGTTGTTCCTTAGCTCCGAAGCAACACCTGCAATGCATTCCCAGGCTCCATCCTTGTCGAGATCGGTACTTTCGAGCGAAAGCACCCTGTCGAGCGCATCCAGCGTTTTAGTCTCATCGGTGGGGATACTCCTGTTTATGATTCCGACTTTCTTTATACCCGGCGACATGGTGACGGGAGCAGGCTGAAGAACGTTAATGTACAGCTGGTTGGTCTTGCATGAAACCGCTGCTGAGGCGAGAAGAAGAATCAGAAAATATTTTCTCATAGTATGTTAATTTGACATCCGGTATGTATTCATTCTGGAGTTAAAAGCAATCAGTTTTCAAGCCGGGCCTGTACGACCCTGATATTTTTTAACGCTCCGGTTGTATGCCACGTCGCTATGCCGAAGGGTCTGGACAATTCAACCTCCGGCCGGATGGATATCATGTTATCGCCAATTGTAAAGTCTACCACCTGTTCATCATCTATCCAGGCCTGAATTTTGCCGCCCGCCACTTTCAGGCGGATCCTGTACCACCTGTTCTTTTCAAACTGCCGCAAGGTGGTTGTCTCATTCTCCGAGGCATCCATTCCGTTTATGCTGCTCAGTCCCACAACAGTTCCTCCCCATCCTCCGACTATCAGGGTGCAGGGATCCTTATCCACGGGGAAGGTCATGCCGCAGAAAAAATCGTTGCCGTCAACTTTCATTGCCTCCAGACTGACCTCGTAATTATCAACCGGAAACTCTTCCTTCCAGGTGATACCTGTGCTCCCATCACCCATGCCGAGTACAATATTTCCATCCGAAACACTAACAGGACCCTGAGGTCCGAAATTTGTAATCTCCCATCCTGTCAGCGATTTCCCGTCGAATATCCAGCCTTCCTCCCTTGGGAAACTAATCTCAGCTTTCACTGGACTTTTTTCCTTTGGCCGGCAACTGTAGCCGGCACCCATAAGGATTAACATTAAAATACCTGTAACTCTGTTCATGGCTTAAAATATTGGTTTATCCCGGAATTTTGATTCTCAAAAATGTGCAGTTCCCTGCCTGCAGCCAGGCAGGTATCAGACCATTAAAAATAGATAATAATCTGATGGAATTGGGCAAATTTTAATAATTTTGAGATATAAATTCAAAACCATGGAATACAACTGGGTTCTTGAATACAAGATTAAAATCAACCGGTCCGGCCTCTGCTGAAACATTCCGGCAATCTGTAATATATTTTCATTCTGCAATCTTTCCTAACGGATTGATATTCTTATTCCTGTCCGCAGCCAGGAATGTATTCAAACAATAACCATAAGAAACCAACTAAAATGCAAAGTTTAATCATAACAGGAAATAATCTCACCGTCAATGATGTAGTTAATGTTGCCCGTCACGGGCAGAAAGTCGAACTTCATCCCGATGCAAGGAAACGCATCAACGAATGCCGTGCAATGCTCGAGAAGAAGATTGCGGCACATGAGATTATGTACGGTGTGAACACGGGGATCGGTGAATTCTCTGAAATCGTGCTTAATGACGACCAGATAAAGGACTTCCAGAGGTATCTTGTTTATAATCACGCAGCCGGTATTGGCGACCCTGCCTCTCCTGAGATAGTCAGAGGTGCGATGCTGGGCAGGATAAATGTCCATGCTCACGGTAACTCTGGCAACAGGCTTGATATAACCGAAACACTTGTTGAAATGCTTAATAAGGGCGTGACTCCCTTTGTATGCCAGAAGGGGTCGGTGGGTGCATCGGGCGATCTCGCTCCCATGTCGCAGATTGCCCTGTTACTGCTGGGCGAAGGTAAAGCTTACTACAACGGGAAACTGATGGACGGGGCCGATGCCATGAAGGAAGCAGGGATTAAGGTTCCCGGACTTCAGGCACGCGACGGTCTTGCCGCCATTAACGGATCGAACATGCTTACCGCGATGAGCGCCATCTGGCTTGTTGATGCAAACAACTGGCTTAAGCAGGCTGAAATAGCGGCTTCGATGACGCTCGAGGCCCTGAAAGCGAACATGAAGCCCTATACGCCACTTCTCCATGAGGTGAGGGGTTTCAAGGGAGCAGTAAGGAGCGCAAATGCTATCAATAAGTGCGTCACCGGAGGCGACCTTAAGGAAGGAAGGGTAAAATCAAAGGTCCAGGATGCCTATTCGATGAGATCAACCCCGCAGGTTATTGGTTCAGCCCACGACATGCTGGCCTATGCAAAATCGCAGGTTGAAATAGAACTTAACGGAGTCGGCGATAACCCCATTTTCTTCCCCGACAGGAACATCCAGATTTCCGGAGCAAATTTCCAGGGATCACCGGTATGCGTCCCGATGGATATGGCAGGAGCATGCATTACAATGGTTAGCGTGATGTCGGAAAGAAGGATGAACAGGCTCAACAACCAGGCCCTGAGCGTCGGCCTTCCCGACTTCCTCACAAAGGGCGCGGGAATGTTCTCGGGCATGATGCTCAGCCAGTACACGGCCGACACTCTCATTGTCGAACAAAGGATACTCTCGGTTCCCGCATCAATTCAGTCAATACCTGCAGCAGCCGACCAGGAGGACTTTGTATCAATGGGAATGAACACGTCAATAAAAAACAACCAGATCCTTGACTGTGCATACGGTATCCTCGGGATCGAATTCATGGCTGCAGCACAGGCTCTCGATTTCAGGAAGGAGGAGTACAAATTCGGAACCGGTGTCCAGAAAGCAAAGGATGTAATAAGAAAATATGTGGATTTCCTGGATATCGACAGACCATTATATCCCGATCACACAAGAATGAAGGAACTGGTGAAATCGTGCGAAATACTTCACGAAGTTGAGAAGGTCACGGGGCCCCTTGAATAAAAACAGATATATTTGTATAAATCAATCCAAACCATGAAGAAATATATGATGCTTTTGCTGATTGTTGCCGCCGGCTGCTCATCAAGAGAAACCGGTGACAAAAAAGGAGACAGCTCACTTCTTTCCATTGACGAAGTTGCTATCGCAGCGGCAATTGACAGTGTCAAAACAGTGATACCAGCCGTTGATGACCGGCTTCTTGAAAAGGGAGTTAGACATGCCGCTTCGTTGTGGAGGTCCGAAGACGGAACCGCTGCTGAATTCTCGGATTTTGTAAAAACCAGTTACATTGCCGATCCGGCAAAACGCAGGCAGGTATTCGTAAAAATCAGCAACTTCCTCGAATCGCTTTCGGGCAATTTCAATGAGGTGACACTCGACTTGAGGAAAAACCTCGATGAAGCCACCGGTGACATCGATGATGTAGACAGAATGTTCGGAACATACTCTCCGGGATCCCATCTGTCGGACGATTTCTATTCAAATAAAATCGCCTTCTACATTGCGCTCAATTTTCCTTACTACTCTCTTGAAGAAAAAGAGGCTTTGGGCCCTTCCTGGAGCCGTGAGGAATGGGCTATGGCACGGTTGGGCGACATGTTCGTTTCAAGGGTGCCTGCCGAAATCAGCCAGGCTGCCGGCATTGCAACAGGAAACGCCGAAATGTACATTGCCGAATACAACATCTGCATGGGTAAGCTCAGAACCGACGACGGCCGTCAGATATTTCCCGACGACATGGTTCTGCTGTCGCACTGGAATCTCAGGGATGAAATCAAATCTAACTATGCAGCCGGAGAAGAAGGCGCTGAGAAACAGGAAATGATTTATAAGGTGATGGAACGAATTGTAAGGCAGGAGATACCAAAGACAGTGATAAACAACCCGGAATATGAATGGGCTCCTTTCTCAAACAAGGTTACAAAGGGAGGAAACCCGTCAGAAGCCGAACCGGAACCCGACACCCGCTATGAGCATGTCCTGAATATATTCAAGGCACATAAGGCTGCCGATCCGTTTAATCCTGAGATGAACACTGCCATTCTCAGGAAATTCTCGGCCGAGATGGAAATCTCACAGGAAGAGATAGAGGCTCTTTTCGATTCATACCTGAGCTCACCTGAACTGGCAGAAATCGGAAAGATGATAAGTGAAAGACTCGGAAGGGATCTCAGGCCTTATGACATCTGGTATGACGGCTTCAAGGCCCGGAACAACTATCCCGAAGACAAGCTCACACAAAAAACTTCAGCGCTTTATCCCAGTCCGGCAGCCTTCAGGGAACAGATGCCGGTGATGCTTAAAAATCTCGGGTGGACACCGGAACGCTCAAAATACATCGCCGACAAGATTGTTGTCGATCCGGCCAGAGGCTCCGGGCATGCCTGGGGAGCTGCTATGAAGGGAGCCAGCTCCCATCTGCGGACCAGGGTATCTGAGAAGGGCATGGACTACAAGGGTTACAACATCGCCGTTCACGAGTTCGGGCACAATGTAGAACAGACTATTTCCCTCTACGACGTTGACTATTATACTTTGTCGGGTGTTCCGAATACTGCTGTGACAGAAGCTCTTGCGTTTGTCTTCCAGAAACGGGACCTAGATCTGCTCGGAATAAAAGCGAACGATCCGGAAAACGAAAAGATGGAGGTTCTGGATGCAGCCTGGTCGCTTGTTGAAATTATGGGTGTGGGAATGACAGAAATGCTTACATGGAAATGGCTTTACGAAAATCCCGAAGCAACTCCTGCCCAGCTGAAGGAAAAGACAATTGGCTTTGCAACCGAAACATGGAACAAGTACTTCGCTCCGATAACCGGAGTTAAGGATTCTCCGGTGCTGGCAATTTATTCTCACATGATAGAGGTTCCGCTCTACCTGCCCAACTATTCATACGGCCACATCGTGCAGTTCCAGATTGAGAAATACCTGAAAGACAAAAAGCTGGCGCCTGAAGTCGACCGTATGTTCTCACAGGGAAAACTCACTCCCCAGCAATGGATGATGAGAGCTGTAGGCTCAAAAATCTCGACTGAACCTATTCTTGCTTCCCTGAGAGAGGTACTGGAATAAAAGCAAAACATATGTCAAAAGGCCTCCCTGACAGTGATTTGTTAAATAGAAATAATCATAAAACCAGATAATATGAAAATCAAGATCGAAGACTATCCTACATTCAACAAGGAATGGGACAAGGATAAGACAAAGGACAAAACAAAGAAGATTCTCAAGAAGATCGGAGAGCTTCAGAACAAGATGTATGCGCAGAACAAGTTCAGCCTGCTCATAGTACTGCAGGGAACTGATGCTTCAGGCAAGGACGGGGTGACCAAAGGTCTGGTAAAATATTGTAATCCCCTCGGAGTGAAGATTCACAGCTTCAGGAAACCGACTGAAGATGAGTATGCACATGATTTCCTCTGGAGGGTTCACAATGCAACTCCCAGGAAAGGCGAAATGAAAATATTCATAAGGTCACATTATGAGGATATCCTCGTTCCCTCGGTTGAAAAATATATACCTGAGGACGTTATTGAGAGACGGTACAAGGTGATCAACGACTTTGAAAAACTTCTCGAGAACAATGGTACCATTATCCTGAAGTTCTTCATGAATGTTTCCATGGAAGCCCAGAAGGAACGCCTCATGGAGAGGATAGAACTCAAGGAGAAGCACTGGAAGCATAAGGACGGAGACTGGGATACCAGGGAAAAATGGGACAAGTATAAGGAGGTATATGAAAAGATACTTAACAACTGCAACATAATTCCATGGCATCTGGTGCCCTCCGATAAGAACTGGCAGAAAACCTATGCTGTTGCCGAGGCGGTTCTGAAAGCCCTTGAGGATCTCGACCTTAAATGGCCCGAGCTTGTTACTGAAAAATTCAAACCAAAAGCAAAAGAAAAATAACATGCTGAAAAAACTTCTCCTGATTTCAATTTCTTTTGCCACGCTCGCTGCAGCAGGGCAAAACGCCTATACTCCGACTCCCGAAAACCTTAAAGCCCGCGAATGGTTTCAGGATGCAAAATTCGGTATGTTCATCCACTGGGGTGTTTACAGCATACTGGGTGACGGAGAGTGGGTAATGAACAACCAGAAGATCGACAAACAAAGCTACCAGAAACTGCCGGCCTTCTTCAATCCCATCGGCTATAACCCTTCTGAATGGGTTGCTCTCGCAAAGGCCGCCGGAATGAAATATATAACTCTGACAAGCAAGCATCACGACGGGTTTGCAATGTGGGACTCCAAGCTGACCGACTGGGATATTGTTGACCGCACTCCTTATGGCAAGGATATAATTAAGATGCTTGCGGATGAGTGCAGGAAACAGGGAATCAAGCTCTTTTTCTATCATTCACAGCTCGACTGGTATCAGGAGGACTATTATCCGAGAGGCAACACGGGCAGCACGGCGGGAAGACCTGAGAAAGGCGACTGGTACAAATATCTCGATTACATGGACGGCCAGCTTACCGAACTCCTCACCAATTATGGCGAGATCGGGGGCATATGGTTCGACGGTCACTGGGACAAGAAAGATGCTGACTGGAGGCTTGACAAGACATATGGGCTTATCCACAAACTCCAGCCTGCCTGCCTTGTAGGCAGCAACCATCACCTTGCAACCTTTCCGGGTGAAGATTTTCAGATGTTCGAAAAGGATCTTCCCGGACAAAAGACCACGGGCTTCAATCCTGAACAGAAACCGGGCGAACTGCCGTACGAGACCTGCGAAACGATGAATAATTCGTGGGGATTCAACCTTCAGGACAAGAATTTCAAATCGACAAGGAATCTTATCCAGTATCTCGTTAAGACTGCCGGTTTCAATTCGAATTTTCTTCTGAATGTCGGACCCATGCCCGACGGCAGAATCCAGCCTGAATTCATAAACACTCTCAGGGAGCTGGGAGCCTGGATGGACAAAAACGGAGAAACGATCTACGGCACAAGAGGCGGCCCTGTAACCCCTCGTTCATGGGGTGTGACAACCCAGAAGGGGAACAAAGTCTTTGTGCATTTGCTGAATCCTGAAGACAATAACCTGCTCATTCCTGATTTTGGAAAGAAAGTAAAGAATATCACCTTCCATGGAACCGGGGCAAAGCTTAAATTCAAGCAGGATGCATTCGGTATCGCAATATCGGTTCCGGAAGTGAGCCTTGATGAGATCGACACAATTCTGGTAATGGAACTATAAACTTATGACTACAAAACAGAACCGCCGGAGCTTCATCGGCACCAC
>CAYQRF010000065.1:0-8415 GCA_964419775.1 uncultured Rikenellaceae bacterium | reverse complement strand
CCATGGCGACGAAGCATAGAAACACCGCCAGTGCGTAATTTTGAACCAGTACCATTTGTGATTAAGGTTAATTTGTATAAAAGTAATTTATTTTCTGTTTTCAGTGCTTCAGCCATCCTTCAATAAAGTTGAGGGAAAAGGGCCCGATTTCGAAGATATCCTGAGCTTTCAGTATTTTTTCATTATTGATCCCTGTCCACCGGTTATCGGATACTGCCTCTGCATAACTATCGGCATCAAGCGACCTTAATCTTACCAATCCGGTACAGCACTCCAGTTTTATTCTCTGTTTGTCACCTGTAAAGTTCACCACAAGCATGTGTCCCTGCTTACCGTCCGACAGTGCGAGGCAATCGGCAATAAGCGGTCTGGAGCTGGTACATTTTACAAGACTTAACTGCTTATAGCCCAGGAGGAATCTGAACACGTGAAATACAGGGAATATCATACCTTTTTCCGATGGAAACTCCGAAGGCCACCGCGGATCGCAATCACCCTGGATGATTCCTCTTTCTCCGGCAGTCTCAAAATAAGTGATACTATCTGCCCCCGCCTGGCAAAGATATTTGAGGCTTCCGGCTGTCCAGCAGGCCCCGAAAAGCGACATCATGCGGCTGTCGGTCCGGGGAGGCATTCCTGATCCGGACCATGGCAGTTCAACAAAAGATGTATTGGCATTGAACCTCCTTTGGATATTCACCGGTGAAATTGAGATTTTTTTACTGCCGGCAAGTTTTTGAGCGCTCGTTACCGTATAGTGCTGAGCCTGCAGGTTTTCAACAAGGGTCAGATTGTCGGATGAATGTTCCTGAGGCTGAATGGCATAGCAGATACAGTCATTCCCTGTATCACCCGGCCTGTTACGGTTTAGTTCAGCGAAATTTGCGTTCGTGCCTGTTGCGATTCTGACATCGGGATTGACTTTCCTCAACAGAGGAATGACTTCTGCCGCAAGCTCATCGTGAGTCGACGGACACGATCTGTCGAACAGCAGGATATTTGCGGGTTTGACCTGACATCGCGAATAATAGTCGAGAAAATTGTTTATCTGCTGATGTATGTTACCGTTAAAGAAAAGGGCAATTTCGGTTCGGTATCCCAGATCAGGTAATTCGTTGCAGAACTCCTCAGCCATGAACTGCCATCCGTTTTCATAGAGATGGAGGTCTATCCTGCAGTGGTCGAACCTGATTGATCTCAGCAGTTTAATTTCATTGGGGGTAAGCGGTATGGAGCGGCTGGAGCGGCATATCCCGATATAAGGTATCCTTAACTTCTCTCCGGGAATGTTTTTTATTATCGTCAGATCATCCTGTATGTCCGGAGGTTCAATTACACCTGCAGCCCTGAAAGTTACTTTCTGTAAAACCCTTGTTCCTTTTTCAATTAAAACCGGAAAGGGAAGGGAGAGAGGTGTGGAATAAGTCTTAAATGACGCATCCGTCCAGTTTCTCTGATCTTCCGTTTCAAACACGTCTCCTTCAAAATCTATCCTGCAGTCAATGCCCTCTGCAGACCATTGCATAGATTTTATATCGTGGAAGATCTGATGGGGGCTTATTTCAACGGGGAAAGCAGACTCTTCGGCCGAACCGTTGGTGTGTCCGATAGAACAATTGTTACCGGCACATCCTTCTATCGGGTGAAGGACACAGATCCCGATCCGGTTCTTTTCAAAAGACGAAAGTGCCTCTGCTTCCATGGTGACTGAAAGTGAGTTATCCGCTTTGCCCTCAAGGATATAACTCGCAACCAGATCCATTTCGTTTTTTCTGTAGCGGCACCTGAGATGGATTTCAAAAGAATCCTCTGACTCATGGATCTTCTCCTCCTCAATCTGCGGACTGACTGTGAGCCACTCCCTGTCGCGGACTGCCGGGCAGATCATTCTTAAAATTTCGGTTCCGCCGGCGCAAACGTACCTGATATTGCCATCGGCATAGCCCATCGAGAGGTTACCCGCCCTGAGGCTTGTCAGCTTTTTCATCGGATGGCCTCCATGGAGAATATTATCAATATCCGTTGTCATAATGTCAGGACGGGTTCGGTAAACTTGTTTATAAAGATAAATTTAATCTGAATTTTTAATCTTGCGGTATTTTCTGCAACAGATATTATTATTTGGACAGCTATGATTACCGATAATGTGTCTTATCTCCCATAACCAGTAACCATAACATTGTTTCTTCAACCCGCTCCGGGGTTGACACAGAAAGCTCCTGCCACCCCGGATGTTACCGGGGACATTGGGCTTAAAAGCCTCCGGCTTTATTCTAATGAACCAGTTTAATTCATGTTACCGGGGCATTAGACTTACATGACTCCGGCTTTATCGTGATATCCGGCTTTGTTAAGATGCCGGAGGCATCCACGTCCAATATCCATGGTCCCATCCATGGTAGATCGTTGGTCTGTTTAGTCAACACCTGAGGTGTTGAAGGAAATCTAACACCGTAATAATCTGTCTTCAACCCGCTCCGGGGTTGACACTGAAAGACCCTGCCACCCCGGATGTGACCGGGGACATTGGGCTTAAAAGCCTCCGGCTTTATTCTAAAGAACCTGCTTTTTCCAAGTTGCCAGGGATAATGGACTTAAAAGCCTCCGGCTTAACGCAATGAACCTGCTTCATTCATAATGCCTGGGATAATGGACTTAAAAGCCTACGGCTTTATTCTAATATCCGGCTTATTTGAGATGCCGGAGGCATCCACGTCCAATATCCATGGTCCCATCCATGGTGGGCTGGTTGTCTTTTTAGTCAACACCGGAGGTGTTGAAGAAGATCAGGAAAACAGGTATTCCTCTTTGTAGTCGATACCATGCTCCATTAGCAATCTGATCAATTCCTCTTTATACGAGATGGTCTTATGATGTTCAGCCTGATTCGTTACATATCTAATCAGAGATTCTTTACTGGATATGTGATAGGTAAATCCACTATAACCAACCTGCCACCCGGGGAAAGAGGAAAAAAGAGTACTTTCTCTCAATGCAAGTGCATGAGTAGCAGCTTTTATATCCTTAATCAGGTACGCAGGAGCAATTGATGGATGCACATGAGTAATAATGTGTACATGATTGCTGGCTCCCCCGACAATATAGGAATGGCAATCCTTTTTTTTCAGGACTCCGGCGATGTATCCAAACAGAATATCCTGGTTGTCAGAAGACAGGAAAGGTAAATGTTCCTTGCTTCCAAAAACGAACTGATACAAAAATTGAGTATAGGTTGACATATTTTTCCACTTTTAGCACAGAGTAAATATAAGAAAATTTCCTGATAAAAATTCAACCCGCTCCGGGGTTGACACAGAAAACTTCTGCCACCCCGGATGTTACCGGGGACATTGGGCTTCAAAGCCTCCGGCTTTATCGTAATATCCGGCTTTGTTGAGATGCCGGAGGCATCCATGTCCAATATCCATGGTCCCATCCATGGTAAAGTGTTAGTATGTTTGGTCAACACCGGAGGTGTTGAAGGAAATCTGACGCCATAATATTCTTTCTTCAACCCACTCCGGGGTTGACACAGAAAGCTCCTGCCACCCCGGATGTTACCGGGGACATTGGACTTTAAAGCCTCCGGCTTTATTCTAATGAACCAGTTTAATTCATGTTACCGGGGACATTGGGCTTAAAAGCCTCAGGCTTTATCGTAATATCCGGCTTTGTTGAGATGCCGGAGGCATCTACGTTCAATATCCATGGTCCCATCCATGGTAAAATGTTAGTGTGTTTTGTCAACACCGGAGGTGTTGAAGGAAAGCTGATCCCCTAATATTCTTTCTTCAACCCGCTCCGGGATTGACACTGAAAGACCCTGCCACCCCGGATGTGACCGGGGACATTGGACTTAAAAGCCTCCGGCTTTATCCCGATGAACCTGCTTTATTCATGTTACCGGGGATAATGGACTTAAAAGCCTCCGGCTTTCTTTCGATGAACCTGCTTTATTAATACCCCTGCCTTTTGACTTAATTTTAATTGCTTAAGGTCCAGCCTATGCTTATTTTCTATCCTTTGGCAGTAATTCATCGGAACTATTCTCAGGTTTTTTTGTTAGATTAACACAATTAAAAATATTAAAATGAAAAAGCACTTCTTAATACTAAAAGCACTTCTTATTGTCCTGGCAATTTCCGGTTTAACAGAAATCAAATCTCAGGTATTTCTTGACCTGGAGTCAGGAGTAGTATTTTCGGGATACAATGACGTCCGGATTCCGGGTGATCAGGGGACTTTGTTTTCCCTGAGCGAGGAACTGGATGCCTCGCCTAATGTATTTTACCGGGTTCGCGCAGGATATACGTTTGGAACCCGTCATAATCTCTCGGTTTTATATGCACCTCTTGAAGTAAAATCAGATGGCAGTCTTAACCGTGACCTGACATTTGAAGGCGTTATTTTTCCTGCCGGTACACCGCTGGAGGGAACCTACAAATTCAATTCCTACAGGCTGACCTACCGTTATGATATTGTCGAAAGGCCAAAATTTGAATTCGGTCTGGGATTTACAGCAAAAATCAGGGATGCAAAAGTCGCGATTTACTCCGCTGCCGATGAAAGCATCAAGACGAATGTCGGATTTGTTCCGATAATCAATTTTCATGCTGAATGGAAAGCCGGTGAAAACCTGTCATTCCTGGTTGATGGCGACGCACTTGCTGCCCCCCAGGGAAGGGCAGAGGATGTTCTGGTCGCCATGCAATACATGGTTTCAGAGAAAATCGGAATTAAGGCCGGTTACAGGATACTCGAAGGCGGAGCTGACAACGATGAAGTCTACAACTTCTCACTTTTCAACTATGCAGCAGCCGGTATGGAATTCAGGTTCTGACGGTAGGAGTTGGCAGTTGGCAGAATGCAGTTGGCAGTCAGTCAACAGTCAGCAATCCATGCACCAAAGGTACCACCTATAGTACATCGCCTATAATACATTATCAATAAGACATTATACCTTTCTGCCGCTTGTAAATAGTAAAAAGACAACTTCGCTATACGAAATATTTCGGAACGATTCCTGCGATAATATTCGTAATCTGTTTAATACTATGAGGCGGTGTCTTCTTCTAAACCATTAGCCCCAATTAACCAGCCGGTCATCGATTTATGATAAGTTGCTTAACTGATACAGATTTACCGTTATCGATCCTGTTCAGATAATTGCCATCTTTCAGATTAAGGACGGGGATCTCAAATCTGTCTCCGGAATATTCTTTCCTGCTTTGAAGTACTCCGTACATATCGTAAACTGATACATCATATACAGCATTGATATCAGGAAGGTTTCCCGCGGCGGATACTGTCTGTACAACAGATATTGTTACAGTGGCCGATGCCGGATTGGGTGAAACAATGTAATCAAGTCCGTTTTCAGATATTAAATGAATAATTTCTGTGAATAACCTGCCTGCATGAAAAAGAGTGTTATTAAACCAATAAGTATTGTTGTTCTCATTTTATTTTTCTTTGTAATGATGTTAATACACAATTAGAATAAGTATTATTTGTACCAGGCAGAGGAATACATAATTCATACTCATTTGCTTTAAATGTAATCACAATACCTGTTGAAGGTATCGTCCAATCACTAATTTTGCCAGGGATGTTACACACATTGCTAATTCCGGACATAGTTGTTCTGATTGAATAAATTACCATACTTTTTGATTCTTCTGAATAAGCAACAAATTCCGACTTCTCACCATCAAAAGTTTGGGTTTTCATTTCATTCCACGAGGTTTTTTTTGCATCAAAAAGTAAAATGCTCTTTATAGAAACCGGCTTAATAAAGGCGGCCTCATGTTCACATGGACATTTAGTATTTTCCAGTAGAACATCTTCATATTCATCCTCTTTTTCGCATCCTCCTGGTAATAGGATAAGCCCAAATAGCACCAGTATCATAGGAATTAATCCATAAATATTTTCCGTGATTTGTTTTTTCATGGTTTTTTCCATAGCTTTTTATGTTTTTCCAATGTTGCCTGGCAGGGAGTTCCCCGCCTGCATGGTTTCCTTTTAAACTAATACGCTGCAAACCCCCTAAACGTTGCAGAAAAAAAAGAATATTTTGGAGGGCACAGGACGCCACCCATAATCTTAATAATCCTGTCAACGTTTTATAACCAGTTTCCCGGTAAGCAGACTCTCGCCGTATTTCACTCTCACCATGTATATTCCTTCCTGCCAGCCGGAGGTATTTATAATTGTTTTATTGTCTTTCAGGCTGGTCTTTTTCTCTTTCAGCATCATGTTGGGAGCATAAATCTCCAGGTCCCATCGCGAAACAGGCAGCTCTTTTTCATCTGATGTTTCGATTGTAAGTGTGACTTCTTCGGAGGCCGGATTGGGAAAAATCGACAGACCTTTGGAATCATATACTTCAATACCGGTCACTGTATAATTGCCCCATCCACATGTGTTCTGTCCGCGTACAACAAGCTGGTAATTACCTGCATTGTAAAAGGCGATGTCGGAGGTCCATCCGTAATCATACACCGAATTACCATTCAGGGGGTTGAGTATCCAGCTATAATCACTGACTCCCATTGCGGGATTGTTGGGTTATGCATAATAAGCTGCCCACTGGTAGTTGGGTGTATAGGTTGGTCCTGAAATGTGAGTGATTTCAGGTACTCCTGCCCAGACATTAAACTGGTTGATTGTAAAAGTACTGCTGTCGCAAGCGGTTCCAACTGTAGCTTTAACCCAACCGCTCCCGCTTCCGGTCGGGACAAAAGTAACCGGATTGGCATGAATATTTGAAGGGTTTAGATTCGAACTTGAACTCCATGTAATTATGTTTCCAGAAGGAACATTGTTCAGGGTAAAACTGCCACCTGTTGAACAAATCTGGTTAGGTCCTGTTATATATGGGTTTGATGGCGGAGATGTTACTGTGAACTCTTTTATACCTTTCACGGTGGTATTAGAGTATGGGCTGGCAATTTCCACTTGTACCAGACCCTTATTGTAAGTGGAGGTAATCAGACCGGTAACCGATCCGGTGGATGTGGTTCCCGCTGCACAAACATAATTATTCAGGGCCGACCAGTTGTAAGTTGCACAGTCTATATTCAGCGTCGACACATTAACAGCACATCCTTTGGCAACACTGGCAGGTAGATCATCCATTTTGAGCTCATAGTACTCGAGTGTATAATTATCATATGGGGCGTCACCAGGCAGATGATTAACTAAGGGTCCGGGTCCCCATTTGGATATAACCATCGAAGAATTATTAGGATCAACTATTGCAGAATGAGAAGCCCCGTTATAATATACTTTTCTGAATTTAGCGGGATTATCCACTCTTCTATATGTTGCATCCCGGTCACCGTTTCCGGTATAATACTTTGAAACCTCAGAATCATTTGTAATCTTTATTGTATCTCCTCCATCCGATAAGTGCCATGCATATCCGTGGCAATTATACACTGTTGAACAGGGACCTATAATGCTGGCATCCCAATCATTACCGGCTATAACAGAATCTTGCCACAAAAGAGTAGCAGCTACAATTACGGGCAAGGAATAAAACTCATCTTCCTGCACGGCACTTACTGAAATTCCTGTTGGGGTGTGCCTTATCACACCCTGACTGTAGTTCCTTAAAAAGACAAAAATAAATAGCAAAAATAAACTCAATGGCTTCATCTTATTTTGTTTTAAGTTCTTCAAGATAATTATCAATTAGCGTAAAAACTATCATTTGAGCTTCCATTCCTTCATCATAGTCAACTCGTAAATCACCCAACACAACCAAATTTTTTATATAATTATTCTGTTCCATGATATCCAGCAGAGGCATATAATTATCATAATACAATATTCTGGACATCACGAAGGTAGGACCTTCAATAATGTCATTACAAAATCCTGCATCTCTTATCTCTTGCTTCTTAAGTAGTTCATTTATAAGTATTATTTTTTGTGCAGATGTGGCATCTTCCAGATAAGTTTTCTGTGCTAAAAAGACTTCAAGATTATAAGAGTAAAATTTATAACCTCTCTGCCAGTAGTATAAATTCAGATCATAATTAACCGTATCGATGGTAATGTACTTTGCCAGAAGATACTGGAATGCATCGTTTCTTGATTCCAGTTCCTCATACCAGGAATAGTTGTTTTTGCAAAGATCGTAACCGCTCTGTAAACCACAACATCCGGCCATAAGCTGATAAGCGCTGTTAAAGTTATACGATCCTGCATCCACCAGATCCTTCGTGTCCATACATGGCCAGTATTTCTCAGGTACTTCACCAGGAAATGTTTCATTGTAAATGCCCGTTGCATATATTTCGCATGGTTCCGGTTCGGGTTCGGGTTCGGGGGACTCGTTATCACAAGAGATAATAAGAGACAACGGAAAAACAAGCGATAGTAATGTTTTGTAAAGTGTTCTCATGG
>CAYQRF010000064.1:0-8467 GCA_964419775.1 uncultured Rikenellaceae bacterium | reverse complement strand
GGGACGCTTTACAAGCGCTTTCTCGGGATGCCCGTTACCCATGGCTGCATCAGGCTTAACGACGAGGACCTGAAAGCCATTTACAACACTCTTGCTATCGGTTCGAAAGTTTATATTTTCTGATTTCAGATAAGGCAGAACTATGGAAGAGAAAAACGAGGAAGCCGGAACGAAAAAGCAAAATAACCTGCTCATAATACTGGGATTAATCATATCGGTGATTCTGGTATTTTACACAGTGATGTCGCTGCTGGCACCGGGAAGGAAGCTGGAAGATATCAGGCTTAAGTACGGCCCCGAAGAATCATCAGAGAATAAGTCAGATGAACGGTTGTACAGAGATTCAACCTATATGGCTTTACTTAAGGATAAGTCATTTCTCCAGGCCAGGACAAGCATGGCGGAAACGGATTCTGTATATATGACGCTTAATCTTTCCGACAGTACTGCAAACCTTGAAATAAGCGGTGTCATCGTGCATTCCGTCAGGATCAACAGCTACAACGTTAGCGGAATCCTTCGCAGGACGGATGAATATGCAATTTCGTCGATGCTGTCGTCACCGATGAACATTGTCAGCGATCTGGCTACCATCAAGAAGGAACCGCTGATGATTAAAATGGCGCCAAAGGATACAAGCGAATTCAAGCCTGATGTTATTCCCGATACTTCCGATTATGAGCCTGTCAATTATATCCTCGAAATGGACAACGGAATCAGGATTTATGTTTATCAAACCACCGACACGCTGAAAAGCGACAAACGTCAGTTATTCTTTTTCGACCTCAGGGACCGTGCCGGCACAACCTGGAGTTATATGAAAAGCATCGCCAGGTTCAGGGTTCCCGAATATCATCCCTTCATAAAGATCAGACTGCCAAAGGCTGATGCAAAGATCCTTTACAGGGCAGTTCCCCGCAGGGGGCAGATAGCTGTCTACACTTAGCATCTTTTTCCCGGTAAGGGTTAACATTGAATCAAAAAAAAATGTAGGTTTGAATCAGACTCTAACCTAATTCATTCCTGCATGTCACGATTTACCGGTATAATTGGAATCATTATAATTCTCGGACTGGCATTCCTGTGGTCGAACAACAGAAAAGCCATTAATCTGAGGCTTGTTATTACAGGTCTTTTGCTTCAGCTGGCGCTTGCAATCTTTATCCTCAAGGTGCCGGTAGGTCAGGATATTTTTGCGTGGCTTGGCAAGGTCATAAATAAACTGCTTGATTTTTCGCAGGAAGGGGGCCTTTTTGTTTTTGGTGATCTTACTAAGGTTTCGGAGATATTACCACCTGCGATTGTCAGCGGTGGCGTATTCCTGTTCACCCTCCTTCCCACAATTATCTTTGTCTGTGTCCTGGTTGCCATGGCCTATCATGTCGGGATCATGCAGAGGATCGTTGCCGTGCTTGCACGTTTCATGCACTGGGTGATGAGAGTGAGCGGAAGTGAAGCCTTGTCGAATGTGGCAAGCGCCTTCGTTGGTCAGGTGGAAGCACAGATAATGATAAGGCCGTATCTGTCGGGAATGACCATGTCGGAGCTTCTTGCCTCGATGACCGGAAGTATGGCATGCATAGCAGGGGGTGTAATGGCGGTATATATTTCTATGGGGGTTCCTGCCTCTTATCTTCTCGCTGCAAGCCTGATGGCGGCTCCCGGGGCTCTGGTAATATCAAAAATAGTGTTCCCCGAAACACAGGAATCCGAAACCAAGGGAGTTGTGAAGATTGAAGTGAAAAAGGAACAAACCAATATAATGGATGCCATTTCTCACGGGGCAAGCGACGGGATGGCCATTTCGATAAACGTTATTGCCATGCTGATCGGCGTCATTGCCCTTGTGGCTCTGGTTGATGCCCTTCTTGGATATTTCGGTCTGTTCCTCGGATGGACAGGTCTGTCACTCGATTTTATCGGGCTCGATGTAAACAGTCTGAGGCTTAAGGATGTATTCGGGGCTTTCTTTTCCCTGTTTGCAATTGTCATGGGTGTCCCGGTGGCAGAATCTTTTGAAGTGGGTTCATTGATGGGCACAAAGATGGTTATTAATGAGTTTGTTGCTTATTCCGATCTGGCACCCATGATACAGCAGGGTGCACTCAGTCCGAAGTCAATAGTAATAGCGAGTTTTGCACTTTGCGGATTTGCGAATTTTAGTTCGATAGCTATTCAGCTTGGAGGAATTGGAGCCATGGTTCCTTCACGTAAGGCTGATCTGGCACGGCTTGGATTCAAAGCGATGATCTGCGGAACAATGGCATCATATATTTCAGCCAGTCTTGCGGGGATACTGATGTGATTTGAAAAGCCGTCGGTCAGCAAAGATTTCGAGTTTCAAACATCGGGTCGCAGTCTATTAACTTGCACTTTTGTTGTTTAAATTATTGGATATGCCTAAAAATAACCCGGAACCACCATGAAAAAGAAAAGTCGTTTTGTACTCGTTGTTTCCCTTGCTCTCATTCTGCCTGTCACGATTATGATGGTAATCCTGCTGGCCGGGACAGGATGCAACACATCTACCTCCAGACCGGAAGGTCCGTGCGATATCCTAGCCGATGCCGGAAATCCGTGCGTGGCTGCTCACAGCAGCACCCGTGCGCTGTATGCCTCCTATAACGGTCCTCTCTACCAGGTTATGCGCCAGTCGGACGGTAAGACACTGGACATAGGTGTGATGCGGTCAGGTAAGGGCGACCCGGGCGGATATGCCGATGCTGCCGCTCAGGATAAATTCTGCGCCGATACCTATTGCTGGATAACCATTCTTTACGACCAGTCAGGTAAAGGCAATCACCTCACCCAGGCACCGCGCGGCGGATTCAGTGGTCCGGCCATGGGTGGGTTCAATAACCTGCCGGTTGCTGACATGGCCCCGGTTACACTTATGGGACACAAGGTCTACGGTATCTTTATAGAACCGGGGATGGGCCTCCGCGACGACGATCCGGTTGGTACAGCCGTCGACGATCAGGCAGAAGGTCAGTACTGGGTTATAAACGGACACCATTATAATTCAGGCTGCTGTTTTGATTATGGCAACGCCGAGACCGACAGCCGCGACGACGGCGACGGTACGATGGAAACCACCTACTACGGAAATGCCACTGCCTGGTATCGTGGACAGACTCCCGGTCCCTGGATCATGACTGATCAGGAGAATAACCTGGTGGGTTGTGTCAATCCTTCGCCAAACGATAAATACTGTCCCGACCTGCCGACTATCACCTGGAGGTTTGTAACCGCTACAGCTGATGGCGAACCTCACCATTGGAGAGCCTTGGGAGGCGACGCACAGCAGGGCGATCTGAAAGTCATGTTCGACGGCCCCCGAATTATAAATGACAGAAGCAGTTATGATCCGATGCGGAAGCAGGGAGCCATCCTTCTGGGAAACGGAGGCGACAACAGTGTCGGCTCACAGGGAACATTCTACGAAGGGGCAATGACAGCCCCTGGCACTTTCCCGACTATGGAAACATATCAGAAACTACAGGCTAATATAGTTGCCGCTAAGTATGATGTACAGCGCCTGAGCATTGCCCCGGAAGAGACTGCCGGCACTCCTCCGGGACTTCAGACCTTCTCTCCGAATTCATCCAGGAACACTTCAGTAAGATTCACAAATACCACCGGTGCACCTGTCAATGACCTCACCCTGAGCATAACCATACCCGATGGATGGGAATCCGTTGTTTCAGGCTCCGCCGAAAATTCAATGAAGTTCACTGAACCGATAGAACCAGGTGCAAGCGTGAGTGCAATCTTCAATGTAACTTCAGGATCAGAGATCTTCAACGGTGACCTTGTTGGTTCTGCTTCGTGGACCAGCGTTTCAGGCAAAAAGCAATCCGAAACAGCTGTTGAGAAGGTTCGAAACGTCAACCCTGTAAAGATTAACGAGTTCCGCATAAGCGATGGTTCTTCTAATTCAACTAATACATTTATAGAACTTTATAACGCCGGGGAAAGCGAGACAGATATCTCAGGCTGGACTCTCACTCACCATCCGGCCCAGATGCCGGTCTTCTCATCCGTCAGAATTCCGTCCGGAACCTTGCTTGCTGCCAAAGGTTTCTATCTTTTAGGCCTCTCCAATTCAGGGCTGGCTGTTCCCGCAAAAAAGGGAGAGTCGACAATCTATGTGAGGAATACAGAAGGAATGTCCGTTGGTGATATGATTGAAATCGGCACTGGTTCGGATGCGGAGAAGCGCACTATAGTAAGTTTATCAGTCCCTGCCCAGCCTGAGGCACCGGCTTCACCGTTCGGCGGCGCACCCCGTGGAGGACCCAGGGGCTCAACAACAGTGTGGCAGCCCCTTCCTGACGGACCTGTAATCACGATCCCGGCAGGTTCTGACAACATTCCTGTAACAAGTGTGAATGGTTTTGAGGTGGGACAGAAAATGGCAATCGGCTATGGCGCAACCTATCCAACTGTTGCTCAGTCTATTGAAAAATATGAAGTGGTCACGATCACCAGTGTTGGCAAGCCCGGTACACAGGCATGGCTGTCAATGGACGCCTTAGCCGGAGACAGGAACATCAAGGTATCTTCTGTAGCCAATATATCGGCAGGCGACAAAATAAGACTGGACATTGACAGTGAAGGTCATGGGATCGAGATTGTCACCGTAACGAATGTCGGCACTCAGTCTGTTCGCAGCACTTTCAATGGTCCCCTGAAGGATTCAGAGGATCCGGGTACGGGACTCGACCTTGCTGAACCGTTGAAGTTCGACCATGCTTCCAACATGCCGTTCAGTGTAAGGGGAACCGGGATAAGCTTTCAGCCTGCCACTGCCTTTGACCATTCGAGCAATGAGCCTTTACTGGCACTCAGTTCCGGTATCACGCTTGACCAGCCGCTGGCCGCCAGTCATGATATTGACGAAGTGGTGCTGGATCAAAAAGTTACTTCCTCAGGCTACCAGGGAACTATGGCGCCCGGCCAATGGTTTGGCGGACCTGTCCTTTCTCCCGGTTCCGGCAATATGGTGTTGCGTGATGCAAATGGGATTGTTGTTGACGGTCTCAATTATGGCGGCCTTGTCGATCCCTGGGCTGCCGAAGGCTATCAGGCAGAATCGGGAGCCGGGGCAAGCGGATGCTTTGTAACTTCTCCCGCCATGGGCAGAGGCTTCAGGATGGGTCAGGGAATGCCAGCCAGCCAGCCCGACAGAAGTGCCGGCCGCTTCCCGGACGGTGCTGACAGCGACTTCAATTGCCGTGATTTCTTATTGCAGACCAGTATCACACTTCTGGCCCCGGCAACAGCCGGTTCAAACAATATAAAAGTCGCAAGTGTGGCAGACCTTGACGCTGGTCAGAAGATTATAATCAACAAAGGAACAAACAGCGAGACAGCGATAATTGCTGCTGTCGGAACACCTGGAGGTACAACACTGGGTACTTCTGCAAGCGCAGGAAAGAAGGTCATCCTTGTTGCAAGTACGGAAGGCTTCAATCCCGGACAATCCATTACAATTGGAAGTGGCAAACTTATTGATAATGTGGTGATTGCTGCGGTTGCTCCCGGACGTCGCCGTTTCGGAGGAGCACCCGGGAATATCCCTGCAGATACTGTTAAAGTTACCACGTCTCTTAAGTATGGCCATGCTGCAGGTTCACAGGTATCAGGAAGCGGAATAACCCTTGCAGGCCCATTGACTATGGCTCATGAGGCCGGAACCCAGATAGCAGGTAGTCTTCCAACGCCCGGTGAGCCGAATCAATATTTCAGGAAACCTCAGTGAGCACAACAGGAAAATGCTGGCCCTGGTGGCGGTCGATACTTTTGGTATTGAACACGTTGCCCCTTATTTTGAGTGCCATCATGAGTTGGCATTTTCTGGCTGGCGGACCCATAATCGGCTGTGGCGGCGGGAGCCCGTGCGAGCAGGTGCTCAGCAGCCAGTGGTCGATGATAGCAGGAATTATACCTGTCAGCGGTCTGGCAGTGGGAGTCTATCTCTCAATGCTTGTCGCCGGAATTTTTATTGGTCCGGATACAGAGGCACCGATCCGTAGCCTGGCCTGGAGCGTTTTGCTGGTACTGGCCGGTTCGGTTGCCGGAAGTGCCATATGGTTCACAATCGTACAGAAGTGGATCATCGGGGATTTTTGCACCTATTGTATGATTACACATATTACCGGGCTGCTGTTGACAGGACTGATCATCTGGCGGGCAGTCATATATTTCACAGATCAGAACGTTCGTCGCCCTGCAGTGCTGTTCAGGTTTCTGACAGGCCTGGTTATTGCGGGATTTCTTGTCATATCGCAGATTGTCCTTACTTCCGGGCCTGTTTACAGAGATGGAGAGTCTGAGGAAGATGTCATTGCAATTGATTACATTAACGTACCTATGATAGGAGATCCTGATGCTCCCTATATTGTTTCAGTATTATTTGATTATCAGTGTACTCATTGCCAGAAATTACATTTTATGCTTATTGAGGCTGTAAACAGGTATTCAGGGAAGCTGGCTTTTGCACTTTGTCCTTCCCCTTTGGATCCCCAATGCAACCCGTATATCCCCGGAGATGCCGATCAGTTCAGGAACTCATGCGAACTGACTAAGATCGGGCTGGCCGTTTGGCTGGCTGACAGGGAGGTTTTTCCTGAATTCGAAAACTGGATGTTCACCTTTGAGTCCGGTGACAGATGGTTGCCAAGAAGTCCTGAAGCCACAAAGGTAAAAGCAATTGAACTTGTCGGCCAGGATATGTTCAGCAGTTCAATGGCAGATCCCTGGATCGATAAGTATTTACAGACAACCGCCGGACTTTACGGACAAACCCTGCAAAACGGAATGGGTGGAATACCCAAACTGATTTTCGGTTCACGATGGGTCATCCCGCAGCCCGAAAGTTTTGAGGACCTGATATTGATCCTTCAGAAAAGCCTTTCTATTCCCATCTCCTGATCCGGCTACAACCGACAAAAGAAAAAATCCGGAATCTAAAAACCAAATCAATAAAACCGAAAGAATTATGAAGAAATTAAACACATTTTCAGTTTTGGTTGCATGCATTGCATTTGTTTTGGTATCGTGCAATGTTAAACCAGCATCAGCTCAGACTCAGACAAAAGAGAAAAAACAGATTGCCAGGGGAGAACAGGCACCACCGGCCAATCCGGGACAGAATAATTTCGGCGGACCCATTCCCGCTCCTGGTGCTGGCGGGCAGATGCCGGCATTCAGGCCACCACGTCCGGAACCGCAAATCCAGACTGTTTCTATTGATGATATTTCAATGAGTGATCCCTTTATTTATCCGGATGAAAAGTCCCATACTTATTATCTTACAGGCACCGGTGGCCGCCTGTACAAAAGTAAAGATCTTAAAATGTGGACCGGACCTTACCCTATAATAGACCTCAAGGGAACGTGGATGGATGGTCTCTGGGTAGCTGCAGCCGAGATTCACCATATCGGGGGAAAATACTACTATGCCGGTACCTGGAGCGATCACAGCGTTGTGATCCAGCAAGTTCCCCGCCGGTACAATGTGCCGCGCAATCAGACTCAGCTTCTGGTAGCCGATTCACCCGAAGGACCTTTCAAGCCTTTGGTAGCCGAACATGAATTCTGTCTAGGCCCGGAAGACTGGGATATCATCGATGGTACGCTATATGTCGAGAATGACACCACCTATATGGTGTTTGTTCATGAATGGACCCAGCTGATTGACGGAACCATGGATTACATGCCCCTCTCAAAGGATCTGACCCATCGAACAGCCGAACCGACTACCATCTTCCGTGCCAGTGAGGCTGCATGGTCAAAGGAAATGAACAGCATCGGTGAAGCCACGTTTGGCATGAAGATGCCGGGCTGGGTTACCGACGGACCGCAGATGTTCCGCACGGGGACCGGCAAACTCGGCATGCTGTGGTCAAGCTGGGGAGATCGCAGATATGCACAGGGCGTAGCCTATTCTGTATCAGGAAAATTAAAAGGTCCATGGGTTCAGGAACAGGAGTCTTTCAAGGGCGATAATTCCGGACATGGGATGATATTCACCACATTCGAGGGTAAGCGGCTTTTTATTATCCATCATTCAGAAGGAAACGGGCCGCGTAAACCACAGCTATATGAGATAGATGACTCGGGTGACAAACTGGAACTTGGGGCAAGATATAATCCGTGATCAGGGGCTCGCTTAATCGAGCATGATCCCCGGGGGGAGGGGATTACCTTCGGTGATCCCCGTTGGGGGAGGCTTAAAGCCAAAATACCTCCTTACTCGTTGCCTCGTAAGTATTTTTATTTTCAGGCAATCCGGGTTCATGCGAGCATGGCCCGGATTGCCTGAAAATAAAAATCCCTTCCAAACGGAAGGGAGGTATTTTGGCTTTGCGGAGAGAGGGGGATTCGAACCCCCGGTACAGTTACCCATACGGCAGTTTAGCAAACTGCTGGTTTAAGCCACTCACCCATCTCTCCAAATAAC
>CAYQRF010000063.1:0-8737 GCA_964419775.1 uncultured Rikenellaceae bacterium | reverse complement strand
GGACAACGAAGGTAACGTCCGACAAATCTGTCTTGAAGTCTTGCAGGTCCTGCAGGTCTTGCAGGTCTTGCAGGTCTGGTTCTTGACTTGCACGACTTGCACGACTTGCCTGACTTGCACGACTTTTATCCTGTTGCTTCATGCTTTCGGCCTGTAGCAATCCCAGTCCTATTCCTGCAAGACCTTTCAGACCAAGGTTGTCTTTGGTGAGACCTTCCAATAGCTTATTCCAGTTGTCTTCATTGTCAATAATCTGAAATACTTTAATTGGATCAGATGTATTACTGTCAAAGACTGGTGTATACGGGTCATAAATAAGGTTCTGCCAGGTGGTTTTTGTGAAGTTCCTTATAGATTCACTGTCCGCATTTTTCAAATCCTCTTCCCGGCTTGCATTTCCAGTCAGAATTGTGTTGTACCTGTCTTTAACATATGCATCCCTTATGCAGGGTATAATGCATTCCACCAGTTTTTTCATTTGCACAGTTGCGGAAGGATTATTAAGTCCTTCAGAGTGAAATTCAAGATACTCAGGCAATGCATTAAGGAGTTTTTCAATTTTAAATGGAAAAATGCCCCACCGGTACATTTCAAGAAGAAACCATGCAAATGAATTTATAGTATTTATGCCAAGGGACTCGATTTTAAAATCAAGAAACTTTTTATTTATCAGGATCCTTTCACACTCATCCGTCAGGTAAATAAGATGCTCATTTTTAAACAGGGTTTTAATATTATTATCGTCATATCCTTTTTCCCTTAACCTTGTCAGGAAATAAAGGCCATAGCCAAACAGGTCCTTCCCGGATTCAAGAAGGAAAGGCCGGTAAAGGCTGTTTCGGTAAACTATATTATCAACCTCTTCAAGCGCTTCATCAGTGTCAGCCTGAACAAAACCATTCTTAACAAGGTATTCAATTCCCCAGCCTATACCGGTTAGGCCGTTTTCAAAATTTACCGGGGTCGAAGTATTTATTTCCTCATATATCTCATCAACGAGCTCTCCGGCATAATCTTCATAAGTCTTATTCTTTGAGTATCGTGAATAATGATAAAAGAATATTGCAATGCCCATTTTGCCGTTAAGCAACCCGGGATTATCGATAAAGCTTGCATTTAAAAGGAGTACATTTGCAATACGCTGCAAACGATTTTCAATTTCTTTAAGCAGATTTTGATTGTCAGGACTTTTCATTTGTTTCAGACTTTCACTATTTAAAGAAACAGGACAGCTTCAAACAATAAATTTCGGAAATCAAAGTGAAAGAAGAGGAATGAAAAACAGGGAAAAATCGGTAGAAACAGGGAATTTTAGGTATTTTTTAGTCCTGAAGGCATACCAAATTTGGAATAAATGATCCTCAGTGTTTTTGGGAAAAGTCGTCCGGGGGGAATTTTGATTTTTGCTTTTTTAAGACGCAAGCTTAAAGTTTTTAAGGAGATCCCGTATTCATCGGCAACTTCCTTCCGTGTTTTAGCTTTAAGGGTCAGAGTATCGAGCGCCGGATTATATCTGCGTTTCTTAAATGAGAGAAGCTTTAGCAAAGGGCTGTTAAGATGAACATGATTATTAATAAAGCTTGCAAACATGTCCATTTTAGTATTAGGATTCATAATGCATATTGTTAAATCTGCGCTTAAACTCACAGAATCAAATGATCTGAGACCATTTTCATATAATCAAACAGTCATTGCAGTTACTTAAAATCAAATTTACAAATAATTTAAAAACACCCTACCTTTTTTTTAAAAACTTCCGGAAGAATAACATAATAGATCAGAATTAACAAGGATCATCTGAATGGTCTGCCGGAAAGCCTGGAATCTACAATACAATTTCATGAGGATATGAATAATGTGATTAATGACAGAATGAATTTCCAGGATATAATTCATTGATCTGGTTGCAACTCTTATCCGTTCGGGGTTCTGAAAGCTCCCGATAGCCATCGGGACGGGATTGGGGTAAAACAAGCAGGAATGGAAACATAACAATCAACTTTCACATATAATCCTTAAACAAATCAGGGGTTGTAAATTATTTGGTAAATTTCGGAACCTTCCGGCGAAATAACCCGGCGAAAAGAATAAATAAATATTAATTATACACTCTATGAAGAAGCTCGTTTATCTAATCACAATTTTTTTTCTTTCACTGTCAGCAAACGCCCAGGACCCGGTCAGGCCTCCCCAGGCAGGCCAAAGGGTACAGCCGGAACCCGACCGGATCATTGCAATTGAGACCGGAAACACAAGCCTTGTTCTCAAGGTGAGCAGCCGCGACGGCAGATTGTACCAGTCGTATTTCGGGCCCAGACTCGGAAGCGCCGAAAGCTTCAGCCAGCAGAGAAATGATTCTCACCTTGCCTATGCCACATTCGGCACCGACAATCTCTTTGAACCGGCTGTAAGAGCCCTTCATAACGACGGAAACCCGTCGCTCGAGCTGACCTACATCAGCCATGAATCTGAGTCTATCGGTAAGGATGTAACACTTACGAAGATAATGATGAAGGACCCGCAGTACCCCTTCGAGGTAACTCTCTTCTTCAGGGCGTTCGCAGCCTCGGATGTGTTTGAGCAATGGACCGAGATAAAGCATAATGAGAAGAAACCGGTCACAATCTACAACTATGCTTCTTCCATGCTTCATTTCGATGCCGAAAAGTACTGGCTCACGCAGTTTCACGGCGACTGGGCCGAGGAAATGAAAGCAACGGAAAGTGAACTGACAGCAGGCATAAAGATCCTCGACAGCAAGCTCGGGACACGTGCACACATGTACCAGACTCCCGTATTCCTGCTTTCGCTTAATGAGAAGGCAGACGAAAACACCGGACAGGTGCTTGCCGGAACCCTTGGCTGGTCGGGCAATTTCAGGTTCCTTTTCGAGATTGATGAAAAGAACTCCCTGAGGGTGATTTCAGGCATCAACCCCTTTGCATCGGAATACTCACTCCAGCCGGGCCAGGTTTTCAGGACCCCATCAATGATATATACCTTCACCGGCAAGGGCACGGGCCAGGCGAGCCGTAACCTTCACCGCTGGGCGATCAATCATGGTGTTCTCGACGGAACCGGAACACGCTACACTCTTCTGAATAACTGGGAAGCTACCGGATTCAATTTTGACGAGAAAAAACTCACTTCAGTACTCGACGATACTAAAAAAATGGGACTTGACGTCTTCCTGCTCGACGACGGATGGTTTGCAAATAAATACCCAAGAAACAACGACAGGGCAGGCCTTGGCGACTGGCAGGAAAACAAGGCAAAGCTTCCAAACGGACTGGGCTATCTTGTAAAGGAGGCTGATGCCAGAGGAGTGAAATTCGGAATATGGATAGAACCGGAAATGGTTAATCCGAAAAGCGAACTTTATGAGACACATCCCGACTGGATTCTCAAATTGCCGAACCGCCCCGAGCATTATTTCAGGAACCAGCTGGTACTCGACCTTACAAACCCGAAGGTGCAGGAATTTGTCTACAGCGTCGTCGACGGCATGCTAACCGCAAATCCCGGGATAGCTTTCATCAAGTGGGATTGCAACAGGATGATGACAAATACGTATTCGACCTACCTGAAGGATAAGCAGTCACATATTTACATCGATTATGTAAACAGTCTTTACGAAGTACTTGACCGGCTGCGCACGAAATATCCCACCCTTCCCATAATGCTGTGCTCAGGCGGAGGCGGAAGGGTCGACTATGGCGCGTTGAAATATTTCACCGAATTCTGGGCAAGCGACAATACCGATCCTCTTGAAAGGATTTATATGCAGTGGGGCTATTCCTATTTCTTCCCGGCAATTTCCGTCTGCAACCATGTTACATCATGGGGAAAGCAATCGCTCAAATTCAGGACCGATGTTGCCATGATGGGAAAGATGGGTTATGACATCGAAGTGAGCGAGATGACTGAGAACGAACTCAAATTCAGCCAGGATGCAATCGCAAACTATAACAGAATAAAGGATGTGATCTACAGGGGCGATTTGTACCGTCTTATATCACCCTACAAGGAAAACAGAGCCGCCCTCATGTATGTGAACCAGGAAAAAACGAAAGCTGTCCTTTTCAGCTACACCCTAAATACACGGTACGGAGAGACAATAAACCGCGTCAGGCTCCAGGGGCTTGATCCTTCAAGGACATACACCGTAAAAGAGATCAATGTATCCAATGAAGGAAGAAGCTTTCCGGGAATGCGCGGCATGACGGAGAACGGAAAAAGCTACACCGGCGACTACCTGATGAATGTCGGGCTCAATGCAGGATCAGGTACACCACTTACAAGCGTGGTGTACGAAATAACTGAGTGACGGCTATTTGCCGTCCCAGCCGGCAATCCTTGCCCATAGCCACCAGGCCGCATAGGCTTTCTGGTTGGCATTGAGGGGTTGGCTGTGTGCTGCAGAGCAATCGAACCAGTCGACTCCGCGAGTATGCGCGTTCTGCCATTCCACGGCCCAGTTGCCGTCGCGGCTTCCGTTGCCGTCAGTATCGTAATTGCATCCGTCGTCGGGATTCTTGCTGCCAAAATAAACACCATCGGGATTATATGATTCTATATCTTCGAAATCATACAGGATCTTTCCGTTCTCCCGGCAATAAGCACTTATCTGCTCATTCCTGACATGAAGATTTCCGGTCAGACCGGTCCCGTCAAGATGTCCGGTCATATAAACAAACGCAACACCCGGAAAATCCCTCTCCAGACCGTCCATCAGGCTGAGGTAGGTTTCAATATTACCTTCGGTGGCATCTGAAACCTGACCGCACCACGACCAGATGATCACATTCACATCCGGATTTGCTGCAAGATAAGTCCTTGTACGGGCTGCCCAGGAGGTCCTGTCTGGATTCCCCAGGTCGCCGGTCATCGCATAGTCGTGAAGATCGAGCGATCCGTCAGTACCGCCGTTACTCCATGAGAATGAAGGGCCCTTGAAAGAAACAAGTCCCGACATGCCGTCAGTGAGCTGACTTCCATGCGAAGTATGCCCGTAGGCAATGTGAAGATCTTCCTTTGCAGCATCAATCCACTCCGAAGGAATCTGAGCCAGCTTGGTACTTGTGTGGTCAATAATGAAACCATCGCCCGAAACGGTTCCCGGAGCGTCTTCCTTGCTGCACGAAGCCATAAGGATAACAAAAGCAAATATGAAGGATACTTTTAAATATCTCATAAATAGTGATTTGGTTAATAATGTAATTCCTGCTCTGACTTTCAATATAAGCCATATCATTATTAAAACGTATGAAAGGCCGGATTGTTGCATCAATCCTGACGGGAAGACGAAGCAGAAACTGTGGCGG
Source organism: uncultured Rikenellaceae bacterium (assembly GCA_964419775.1). Lineage (GTDB taxonomy): Bacteria > Bacteroidota > Bacteroidia > Bacteroidales > VadinHA17 > LD21. The sequence goes on along the minus strand of CAYQRF010000063.1, from coordinate 3,413 downwards.
AAGGTAGCTGAACATGCTCCGGCGATGGTTCGGACGCGGTGTGTATGGCCGTTACAACTTCAGGAATAAGTCCCATTTTAACATAGACGGGGCGAACTATCCTCTTCAGCCCGGGAAGCTTCCTGTAAAAGATAATTGCCCCAATTATACAGCTTATACCTCCGAAAAATATCGTATAATTTGTTCCGATAATTTTCGCAAGACTCCCAGCCAGCAGGCTTCCGAAAGGGGCTGTTCCCATAACGGCAAGGGTGTAGAAGCTCATCACCCTTCCTCTTTTGTCATCATCGGTAATGGTCTGAAGTATGGTGTTGCTGGATGCAGTGTGAAGCATCAACCCAAGACCTGCAATCACCATCAGTACAATTGAGGCGGGAATAAACCTGGTGAACGCCAGCAATGTCAGACCGGTTCCAAACAGGGCGCAGGCTGCCGGTATTATCCTGCCAAGTTTTATAACGGTCTCCCGGGAAGCAAGGAAGACAGCGCCTGTCAGGGCTCCCACTCCCGATGCCGCCATCAGGAAGCCGTAAAGACCGGAGCCGCCTCCCAGAACCTCACTGGCAAACACCGGCATCAGCACCTGGTAGGATGCACCCAGCAGACTTACCACAGTGAGCAGGAACAGAAGATGCTTTATGGGAGCAAAACCGAAGGCATACCTGAATCCTTCCTTCATTTCTGCTAATACATTGCCCTTCATTGGTCTGGTTTCCACCTTCCGCACCTTCATCATAAGAAGCGACGACACCACAAAGACATAGCTGACAGCATTTATAAGGAAACAAACACCCTCGCCCGCGCTTCCGAGTATTAGTGCGGCTATCGACGGACCAATTATCCTTGCACCATTGAACATCATCGAGTTAAGGGCAATGGCATTTCCCAGGTGTTCCTTCCTTTCAACCATTTCTATGACAAACGAATGCCTCGACGGAACATCAAAGGCATTGACGCAGCCAAGGATGATGCTCAGCACTACAATATGCCACACTTCAATCACGCCCGCAAGGGTAAGACCTGCCAGGACAAGGGCCTGCAGCAACGATATCACCTGAGTGGTGACCAGAACCCTGTATTTATTGAATTTATCCGTGTAAACCCCGGCAATGGGGGCCAGAAGAAAAGTAGGAATCTGGCCTGCAAAGCTTACCAAACCGAGAAGAAAGACCGAGTCAGTCAGACTGTAAACAAGCCATGGCATGGCTATCCTCTGCACCCACGTCCCGATGAGGGAAACGCTCTGTCCGATAAAAAAAAACCTGTAATTCCGGTACCTGAGCGAACGGAAAATATTATTAAACCCTGAATTGAGATCCATTAAAATCAGCTTTCAGCAATCCGGCATCAAATTACGCCAAAAATATGCAACCCGGCAATGACTAAAATTGTTAAAGACGAAATGCCAACCGGAAACCAGACAGGCGCTATCCATGGCAATAACCACCCCGGCCCGGAAGTAAATATCGTCAAGTTCAGCATAAATCAGCCGGGCCACCCCTCCTTGCAAAGGAGGGGAAAGTGCCGGGATTACTGACCTGATCAGGTTGGTGCAAAATGAGCTTGAATATAAACCTGACACATTAATTGTCAGAAGTCAGGAATCCTACTCCTGCTGAAACCTGGCTCAGGGTGTTTGAAACCATAATGAACTTCAGCTGCTGAAAACTGAGGCTGATACCTGATCTCGTAAGTTTCCCCTCCTTTCGAAGGAGGGGTGGCCCGGGCAGTAGTTTTGTGCGGGCCGGAAATCGGATCCCGGGCCGGGGTGGTTGAAGAGAAGCTCATGGTGATTATACCCAGATTGAAAAAGACAAAATAAGAAACAAGTTTCCTAAGGGTCCCGGCCTTACTGTACTTCGATTTGAAAACAGGTTGGCATTTCAGGATCCTGAATACATACCTTAAGAAATAAGAAGTGCATTTAAAGGAGAGGACAAATGTTCTAAATCTTGTTAAACCACTCTCCATGGGAAAAACCACCCCGGCCCGGAAGTAAATATCGTCAAGTTCAGCATGCATCAGCCGGGCCACCCCTCCTTGCAAAGGAGGGGAAAGTGCCGGGATTACTGACCTGATCAGGTTGGTGCAAAATGAGCTTGAATATAAACCTGACACATTAATTGTCAGAAGTCAGGAATCCTACTCCTGCTGAAACCTGGCTCAGGGTGTTTGAAACCATAATGAACTTCAGCTGCTGAAAACTGAGGCTGATACCTGATCTCGTAAGTTTCCCCTCCTTTCGAAGGAGGGGAAAGTACCGTCACCATCACTGACTTGCTAGGAGAGCACAAATGTTCTTATTTCTTGTTAGACTACTCTCCAAGGAAATAACCACCCTGGCCCGGAGGTAAATCCTAGTCATGTACAAAAAGCATTAGCCGGGCCACCCCTCCTTGCAAAGGAGGGGAAAGTACCGTCACCATCACTGACTTGCTAGGAGAGGACAAATGTTCTTATTTCTTGTTAGACTACTCTCCATGGCAATAACCACCCCGGCCCGGAAGTAAATTTCGTCCCATTCAACAAGCTGTTGCCGGGCCACCCCTCCTTGCAAAGGAGGGGAAAGTACCGGGATTACTGACCTGATCAGGTTGGTGCAAAATGAGCTTGAATATAAACCTGACACATTAATTGTCAGAAGTCAGGAAAGGCCGGATTGTTGCATAAAAGGTGCTTTAGACGATTCCGAAATTTTTCGTATAAATCGTTACGAAATTTTTCGCATGTGCTCATGGAGTAATGAGCCGGAGCATTAAGGACCAGAGCCTGAAAGCCTGTCAGATTTCATCTTTCCGGCATCAGAATACGCCAAAAACATACAACCCGGCAATGATTAATATCGTAAGCGACGAGACTGCCACAGGAAACCAGACCGGAGCAATCCATGGCACGGGAATAAGGAACAGCACATCGGTTGTACGCAATGACGGAGGCCATTTTATAAGGATATAAAGGGAGACATAATAGAAGAGGTCCCAGAAGGCAAAGGTCCAGAGAAAGAATACGCCGCGTTCGACCCAGGTGGTCCCTGCAAGCCAGGCTATCACAACAAGCATGATGATTGTAGCCGCCTCGCGCGTCATCTCTATCCTGATCCATTTTGATTCCAGTTTTTCAAGCGGTTCCTTTGTGGATACAGCGTCGAGCATGCCGAGCGACTTCCGGAGATAGACAACGACAACGCCCTCGAGGTGGGCCATTGCGATCCCAAAAACCGCCAGTAACAGTAATTTAAGGTACATGATTGTGTCAGTTTTTTGTACCCGATAATATACGCTTAAAAACCCGAAGGCTAAAACAAAAAAGTAATAAATTGCACCCGGCGAAGATCATCAATATGCATAGTTCAAACCATCACCGGCACGAAATAAGCGGAAAGAACCTGGGGCTTGCCATCTTCCTCAACGTGT
>CAYQRF010000062.1:0-9248 GCA_964419775.1 uncultured Rikenellaceae bacterium | reverse complement strand
GGCTCTGCGATATGAGCGAGACTGCGGTGACGATTGTCTGGCTCACAAACAGGAACGCTCTTTCCTGGGTTGAAATAGCCCCAGACGACGGAAGTCATTTCTATGGAAAGGAACGCCCGAAATACTACGACACATATATGGGACGGAAACAGGCTTCCACTAACCTTCATAAAGTAAGAGTGGAAAATCTATCACCCGGGAAAAAGTACCGGTATGCCGTTTTCTCAAGGGAAGTCCTTCAATGGCAGAATGACTCAGAGATCATTTTCGGCACCACTATTGCCAATGAGGCATACAGCCGGAACTCCCTGGCGTTTGAAACATTCAGCGCTGACGATGACACAGTTTCATTCGTGATGTTCAATGATATTCACGGACGGGCCGAGTTCATGAAGGATATCAGCAAAAACATTGATTTCAGTTCCGTCGATCTTGTTGCCTTCAACGGTGATATGTCATCGGCGATTTACAATGAGGAACAGATCTTTACCGATTTTATGGATACCGCCGTGGAGCTTTTTGCCAGAAGTGTTCCGATAGCTTTTGTAAGGGGAAACCATGAAACGCGAGGACCATATGCTGATCACCTCATGAATTATTTTCCTGTTTCCGAAGGGAAGCCATACAGGATGTTCAGTATAGGTGGTGCGGCCTTTGTGCTGCTGGAGTGCGGGGAGGACAAACCGGATTCGGATATCGAATACAGCAGCCTTGCAGATTTTGATGCCTGGAGAAATGAACAGGCTGAATGGCTGAAAGAGGCTGTTAAGGCCAGGTCTTTCAGGCATGCATCCAATAAGGTAGTATTTCTGCATATGCCTCCCGGCATTGGCAACTGGCACGGCAGCCTTCATCTCGACGAAACCCTGCTTCCTGTTTTAAACGAATCTGATATTGATGTCGTTCTGAGCGGCCATACGCACAGATACTCGTTTAATCCTCCAGTGGCCGGTAAAACGGCTTTCCCTGTCATCGTGAACAGCAATAACGCCTGTGTGAGGGGAGACATCATTAATGGAAAGATCCGGATAAGGTTTTATGGCCCTGAGGGTACCGAAACTATCGAACACCTTCTGGATTAACTCAGGATGGCAGTCAGCAGCATGCAGTTGGCAGTGAAAATGTATTATGTAATATGTATTACAGGCGATGTGTCGCGCACCTCATACCGCGTACCGCATGCCGAATAACCAGCAACCAGTTTAACTAAATTTCCCCCCTATGGTAATGCGTACAATATATGACAACATCAGGACTTACGTCGTGATTGCATTCGGCCTCCTGATAAATTCGATAGCCTGGACTGCTTTCCTTCTGCCTCACCAGATATCGGGAAGCGGCGTTTCGGGCATAGGAGCAATTGTCTTCTATGCCACAGGCATTCCCATGGGTTATACCTATTTCGCAATAAATGTCGTTCTGATTCTAGTCGCGCTGAAGATCCTTGGTGCCGGTTTCGGCATCAAAACAATTTACGGAGTGGTCCTGTCCGCAATAATGCTTACCGTTCTGCAACCTCTTATTCCGACAGCCGTGGTCCAGGAAAAATTCATGTCTGCCATTATAGGAGGAATGCTATGCGGTACCGGTCTTGGCATAATCTTTACCCAGGGTGGCAGCACCGGGGGGACGGATATTATTGCCATGGTGGTTACCAAATACCGCAATATCAGTCCGGGCAGGGTGATCCTTCTCTGCGACGTATTCATTATAAGTTCCTCATATGTTGTCCTCACCAACCTGGAATCGGCTCAGAGGATAGAAACCATGGTTTATGGTTTCGTTACCATGGCAATACAGGCTTATACCCTCGACGCAATTCTCTCCGGCAACAGGCAGTCGGTTCAGATATTGATATTCTCGAGATATTATGAAAGGATAGCCGATGAGATCACTTCCACCATGCGAAGGGGAGTGACGGTTATAGACGGCACAGGCTGGTACACGAAGGAACCCCAGAAAGTGATCATCACTCTCGTAAGAAAACAGGAGGCGAGCGATTTGTACCGGATCATCAAAAGTATCGACGACAAGGCATTCATCACCGTTGCCAACGTAATGGGGGTATACGGAAAGGGATTCGAAGAGCTGAAGAGGTGATCTGCGGAAATTAACCGGCCGGTTTATTAAATCAGCAGGAATTGGTTTGAAACAAGACTGGTAACCTGATAGACGGGATATTCAGGTTTTTAATATATTGCCCTTTTATCTGTAAAGCCATGTCAGTACTATTTTCACCTGTCTCCATAAGAAGCATTACCCTGAAAAACAGGATAGCCATGTCGCCGATGTGCCAGTATTCGGCAAAAGACGGTAAGGTCAGCGACTGGCACCTTGTTCATTACGGTACAAGGGCAACAGGCGGGGCCGGATTGATAATCGTCGAAGCTACGGCAGTGTTTCCAGAGGGACGGATCACTCCCGGCGACCTGGGGATCTGGAGCGATGATCACATCCCGGGATTGCGGAAAATAGCTGAATATGTCCATAGTCAGGGATCGGTTGCAGGGATACAACTCGCCCATGCCGGCAGAAAAGCTTCATGCGCCGTCCCATGGGAAGGGGGGAAACAACTTGATCTGAACAACGGAGGCTGGGAAACGGTTGCCCCTTCAGCCATACCATTCAGTCCGGGAGAAAGAATCCCGTTAATGGCAGGCAAGACATATATTGACTGGGTTGTTGAAGGATTCAGGGAAGCTGCCATACGGGCCCTGAAGGCGGGATTCAGGATTGCGGAAATCCATAGCGCCCATGGTTATCTCTTGCAGGAGTTTCTCTCGCCTCTAAGCAACAAACGCACCGACGAATACGGAGGTTCGTTCGACAACCGCACACGGCTTCTCCGTGAGGTTGTCCGTGAGGTGAGATCAGTGTGGCCCGAGGAATACCCGCTTTTCGTGAGGATTTCCTCAACGGAATGGACTGACGGAGGTTGGACCCCTGAGGAAAGCCTCAGGCTTGCAGCTGTTCTGAAGGATGCCGGAGTCGACCTCATCGACTGCTCGTCGGGAGGAAATATCCATGATGCGAAGATACCTGCTTCGCCAGGTTACCAGGTGCCTTTCGCAGCTCTGGTAAGGACTGCAGGGATCCTTGCCGGAGCTGTCGGATTGATCACTAACGCCCGACAGGCGGAGGAAATTCTTACGTCGGGAAAGGCAGACCTGATTATTATGGGAAGGGAACTTCTCAGGAATCCTTATTTCCCGCTGAAGGCGGCAAAAGAGTCGGGCGTTCAGATGCAATGGCCGCTGCAATACCTGAGAGCCCGATAATGAGTTTAAATTATTGATATTGAACCATAGTCATTAAAAACGACAACCAACAAACAAGGATCATGAAATTCAAATTACTGATGTCATTGCTTTTATTGCTGCCCGTAACGGCAGGAGAAGCCCAGACCAGGTTTGACAACATTCTCTATGGTGTCGCCTATTACCACGAATACATGCCATCGGACAGGCTTGATGAGGATATCAGGCTGATGAAGGAAGCCGGCATTTCGGTTGTCCGTGTCGGTGAATCGACATGGAGCCTTTTTGAACCCGGGGATGGCGAATTTGAATTTGCATGGATGGACCGGATTATCGACAAAATGCATGCTGCCGGGATAAAAGTTATCCTCGGAACGCCCACCTACTCAATACCTGCCTGGCTATGGAACAAGCACCCCGAGGTGCTGCTCAGCTACCAGAGGGGAGACAGGGCTTATTACGGCATCCGCCAGAACATGAATATAACCAGCCCGGCATACCTGTTCTATTGTGAACGGATTATCAGGAAAATGATGGAACATTATGCCCAGCACCCAGGTATAATAGGTTTTCAGGTCGACAATGAGACTACCTCAAGGGATGTGAACAACTACGATTTCAATGTGGGTTTCAGAAGCTACCTGAAGAATAAATTCGGGACACCGCAAAACCTGAATAGGATATGGGGGCTCCAGTACTGGGGAATGAACATAGACAGCTGGGATGAGCTGGCTCCGCGCGACGGGATTACCAACACGGGATACAAGCTTGAATGGGAACGTTACAACCGGAAAGCCGTGGCGGATTTCCTGAAGTGGCAGTCGGAGATCGTCCGTGAATACAAAAGGGACGACCAGTTCGTGATGCAGTGCTTCATGCCTGCCGTCCAGGATGTCGATCAGCTTGAAAGCTCAAAGTATATGGACCTGATGGCCGTGAACGTATATCACGACCAGCAGGACGGGCTTACAGGGACCGAAATTGCCTTTGCCGGTGATTACTTCCGTTCGGTGAAGAACGGGCTTAACTACCTTATCACCGAAACCAACGCACAGACAATTGGTTGGAACTCACGGATACAGCAGCCACCATACCCCGGTCAGCTTCGTCAGAATGTCTACTCCCATCTGGGTTCAGGCGCCAATATGGTTGAATACTGGCACTGGCATTCCATCCATTACGGACAGGAAACTTACTGGAAAGGAGTCCTTTCACACGACCTTCAGCCTAACCGGGCCTATGCCGAAGTAACGAAGACTGCACAGGAACTTAAACGCATCGGTAAAAAGCTTGTTAATCTGAAAAAGGATAACAGGGTAGCCATATTGTTCAGTCACGATTCGAACGAAGCGCTCAATTTCATGCCTTTTGACCAGCGAGGATCGGCCTGGGAAAGCTCGGGGAGCGATTTCTACAGGAATAATCTCGTGAGCCAGTTTCACCGTATCCTGTACCGGAACAATGTAGGTGTGGATTTCATTTTTCCTGAGAATGCCGATCTCAAAAAATATTCACTGGTCATTATCCCTTCGCTGTACATTGCAAGTGATGAGTTGCTGAACAGGATCACCGATTACGTGAAGAACGGCGGCCATATGATCATGCAGTTCAAGTCGGGATTCTGTGATGAGAATTCCATGGTAAGACCGGTAATGGCTCCCGGCCGGCTGAGGGAAGCATGCGGTTTCTACTACCAGGAGTTCACCAGCTTCAGCTCAATGGGGCTTAAGGGTGATCCCTTCAGTGTCGGTGAACAGGATAACAAGGTGAATACCTGGGCAGAATACCTTATCGTTGATAAGGCTGAACCGCTGGCTTTTTATGATCATCCTTATTTCGGGGAATACCCTGCAATAACCCGCAACAACTACGGGAAAGGCGGTCTTCTGTATGAGGGTTGCATGGTTTCCGATGCAATCCAGGAAAAGATCATCCTGAATGAACTTGAAAAGCTGAACCTCAAAACACCCGATCAGGAACTGCACTGGCCGCTGATAACCAAATCGGGAATCAATGATGAAAACAACACAATACATTACTATTACAATTATTCATCGGAGCCCCTGGAATTTGTTTATCCCTTTGAGAAAGGAAAGGAACTGATATCCGGAGAAAATGTAAATAGTCAGCAGAATCTCAGGATTTCCCCGTGGGATGTACTGATTGTTGAAGAAGCCGGCAATCAGAAAAGAAGGTAAAAGTCAAGTAGCAGATCCTGTTAGAAATAATACAATTTCTTGTCCGATAGCCTGGTGTAATTCTTCAGTGTTGTGACTTATAGCAGGCATGCTTCCCTGAATATGGTTTACCATCAAACCTGAATTGAGAAATGAATTATCGGTGATAACCGTACCGTTCCGGTATATGCTTGCCTGAATCCTTTCAGCCGAGGGGATTCTGTTATAAGTTGTTGTAAAAGAAGACATCTGTGGAAGGCCTTCAGGTACAAATACCTCCACATCGTTATCCGGAAAAACTGCCTGGTCGTGAAGGGCGAAAATCTCAATGGATCCTTCGCTTCCATGTGCCATGATATCGATATCGGTCTGATCCAGCGGGTCTTTCGAAATGACATAACACGACATATCATCATTAAGTCCGCCAAGGGATATCTCATACTCAGCCAGGGACTCATCAGGTATGTCCACCAGCTTGTAACCGGCTTCTCCTCCCTGCTGCAGACAAACATAGAAGCAGGTTCCGGAAAAATAGCCGTCATATCCGGGCTGGGCACACGGTACCTGAAAAGTGTTCTGGGTATGACAGTGCCGTTGATTGTTGGCGGAACGGGTAACTATATCGAACGGCGGAATATCAGTAAATACAAGATTCTCTACCCGCTTTACGGGGGAGGAACCGATGCTCATTCCGGGATTGAAAACGCTGCAGAGATCAACATCCGTTCCGGGATTAATTTCGAAGTAGCTGTAAAGTGTCCAGCTTATTAATTCATTCTGATATCCAACTCCCGGCAGGGCAGTTTTTATTCCCTGCTGGTCTTTGCCGGTTTGGGGAATGCAGGCGGCGTCATATCAACCTCTCCCTGGTGCTCAAGAAATTTAAGGGCTTCCTTAACAGCTCTTTCCAGCTGGGGATCCAGTCCCTTTGACAGGGAAAGGGCATCCTGCCGGACCTCAATGTCTGGAGGAACTCCTTCATTCTCGGCAACCCATTTCTTGCTTACGGGATCAAAAACCGCATTGTCGGGTGCCGTCAGGGTGCCGCCGTCGACCATGGCATAATGAACCGACGATTTTACCAGTCCTCCCCAGGTTCGCATTCCAATCAGCGGGCCGATCTTCTGATGACGGAACACCCATGGAAAGAAGTCGCCTCCCGAACCTGACATCTCATTTATCAGAAGCACTTTAGGACCAAGGATGCCCGCAGGCAGACGGAACGGACTTCCTCCCGGGGCTTCATTGGTAATGGCTGCCCTGAGACTGCGGTTCATAAGATCAACCATATAGTCATCAAGCAGACCGCCTCCGTTAAACCGCTCATCAATTACGGCCCCCTTCTTATCCTGCTGGGCGAAGAAATACCTGTTGAATGATATGAATCCTGCCCCGCTTGTATTTGGTACCCAGACATACGCAAGTTTTCCTCCGGAAAGCTTGTCTACCATCCGCCTGTTATCCTCAACCCATGCCCTCTGTCTCAGGCCTGATTCGCTTGAGATCGGTTTCACGATTTCCTTCCACGATCCCCTGAATGCAGGTTCCTTGTTTATGTGAAGCGTTGTCTGAACGTCAAGCGTCCCTTCAAGATATTGAAAAGGATCATCACCGGTGGTAAGTTCCCTTCCGTTAATTCCGACAAGATAATAGCCTTCCCTGATGTTCATTCCCGGACGGTCGAGCGGTGCCGTCAGTTCAGGGTTCCAGCTTTCAGAGGTAAAGATTCTGCTTATCTTCCAGTAATTGTTTTCAGCCACCAGGTCTGCTCCAAGCAGTCCGCAAGAAGCCCTGTCGGTCTCAGGATAATCGCCTCCGCCTACAAAACTGTGACCGACTGAGAGTTCACCGTTCATCTGGTCGAGAACATATGTAAGATCAGCCCTGTGCCTGACAAACGGGATCAGCGGGGCATACCTGGCATGTACCTCATCCCAGTTCCTGCCATGCAGTCCCGGATCGTAGAAATAATCTCTTTCATATCTCCACGCTTCCTCAAAGATCTGTTTCCATTCTTCAAGCCTGTCAAGCTGCATCTTTAAGCTTATCTTAACCGGTTTGGCATCACTGCCCGAAGCTGAGGCAGTGTTCATGATTTTCCAGTCGCTCCCCACCCTTGCCAGCATCTTGCTTCCATCGCTCGAAACCGAAACCTGGCTTGCACCGCTGATGAATTCCTTTTTTTCCTGTTTTTCAAGCGTGTATTTCTGCAGAACCATCCCTGATACCCCTTCTTTCTGTTCCCCAACGAAAACCGTTCCGGACGGACCGCTTATGGTCAGCCTGAAATTACCCCTCATTTCAGGAAGTGACACCGTTCTTCTTTCGATGCTGGCAAAATCAATAACAACCTCGACCGGCGCCTTGCCCGCAGCTTTGGTGGTGTCCTTTTCCTCTTTCTTTGCTGTTGCCCTGGATTTGGTTGCTTTTTTAGCATCCTCCGGCGGCTTGTTCTCCGTTACTGCAGCAGTTGACTCTTCATCACTTTTTGGTTTGAAAGGCGAGGGGTCATCCTTTTTGAGGTTGATGATGTACGCTCCGTAACTCGGGTCGGAAGTGATTGCGCTTGTATTGGCCCATCCTGATCCGAGGGCAAGGTTGGTGCTTGCCAGGAAATACAGGTGACGGCCATCCCTGTCCCATGCCGGAGAGAATGAATCCGCAAAGGAATTGGTCATGGCATAAACGCTGTCATTCTTTACAGACCAGGCTTTTATCTGTCTGAAATGGTTTGACCCGGTCTTTGTATAGGCCAGCCATTTTGAATCGTGCGACCAGGTGAGCCCCATGTCTCCCCTTTCAGTATTGACACCACCGGTATCGGCTGTTCTGACAGCACCCTTTTCAACATCAACAATCCTGATCCTGACCTTGTCGTCCACAAATGCAATCAACTTTCCGTCGGGTGACCACGTCGGCTCCCATGCCATTTTCGATTCACCTATCGAAATACTTCTGGGTTTTGTCATCCCGTCCTGGGAGGTTATAAGAAGAGCATATCCCTGCCCTCCTGAATCGGAAAACCATGCTATGTCGTTTCCCTTCGGAGACCAAACGGGCGCATGATCGGCTGCGCATGATGAGTTGGTTATATTCCTTGAATCCCCGTTTTCTGCCGGGATGGTGAATATCTCGCCCCTTGCCTCCATCAGGATCCTTTTGCCGGTAGGGGAGACAGTGGCATTGGCCGCTCTCCTGGTAACATCTTCCCATCTGGTTTCAGCCCAGGGGAAATCGGCATTTATTGTCAGGCTTAATTGATTTGTTTCTTTTGAATCCAGGTCATAAATATGAAGATACCCATCGCGCTCAAATGCAAGTTTTCCACCGGATCCGTCGAGCCATTTAATGTCTGAACCGGAAAACCTGGTTACCTGTTCAAGTCCTCCTGAGGAAGGATCATAGGCCCAGATGTTTGATGTATTATCCCGGTCCGACAGGAAATAGATCTTATTGCCAAGCCACAGCGGCCTGATGTCCATGGTTGATTCATTGGGAAGAAGTCTTTCTGAATGGTCGGAAAGGTCCAGGATAATCAGCGGGGTGTTCTGTCCGCCCCGGTAATTACGCCATTCGACATCCCAGCGCTGGATCCTGTCGATCACGATCCTCTTTCCGTCGGAAGAAAATGATCCGTCAGAAGCCCATTGCTGAGATACCGGTGAGGAAGGACCTCCTTCGACCGGTACCGTCCATAGCCTGGCAAATGAAGTCGGGGGATTGTCCCTTGTTGTTGAATAAAGTACCCGGCTGCCATCAGGCGACCAGCCGCAGACAGTCGCAGCAGCAGGATACCAGGAAAGTCTTTTTGGTG
>CAYQRF010000061.1:6195-9766 GCA_964419775.1 uncultured Rikenellaceae bacterium | reverse complement strand
TTGAGGAGCTGAATCTTACAGAAAATACAATTGTAATTTTCCTCTCTGACAACGGACCCAATACCGATCGTTACAACGGCGGTATGAAGGGAAGAAAGGGATCAGTCGATGAGGGGGGAGTGAGGGTGCCGTTTTATATAAGCTGGCCTGGGCATATTAAACCATCGACTACATTGCAGCTGGCTCAGGATATCGATATTATGCCTACCCTGACAGGTCTGTGCGGATTGAAATATGATCCGGTGAAACCACTCGATGGAATTGACCTTTCAAAGGTCATAATGGGAAAACAGAAAACTTTCGACAGGCTCATCTTTTCGCGTCAGGGCAATCAGAACATTGAGCTCTGCAACAGCTCTGTACGAAACAACACATACAGGCTGGTACTGACAAGCAAGGATACGTTGCTCTATAACCTTAAAGAAGATCCTGAACAGAAAAATGACATTTCATCAAAAGAGAAATCATCAACCCTCTCATTGCTTGATGAACTTGTCAGACATAACACGGAACTGATTTCAAATTATCAGCCTGTTACAACGATTGAGGCAGGATTCCCGGAAGAAAAAAGCTTTACCCTGCCCGTACAGGACGCTGCGCTTTCAGGGAAAATCAGATACTCCAGTATTCATCCAAACCAGTCGCATACCGAAAACTGGGTACAGGATGGAGATTCCATCGTGTGGACGCTGAATATTAACAGCGAGGGCACCTACAAGGTCGAAATGCAGTATGGATGCACCGGAGGTGAAACAGGCAGCCGTATGGTATTAAATACCGGCTCTGGTCAGGTTTTTTTCAGTATCAGTGAGCCGTTTGAATCTGCTGTTCTTCCTGAAAGAGATTATGTTAAACGCAGCGAATCAGTTGAACGCACATGGTCGTGGATGGATATTGGCACTATCAGACTGAATGAGGGTAAGGAATACATTTCTCTTAAGCTGGTCAACAAGAGTCATGAAGAGGCAGGACTTATTAAATCTCTAAAATTTACAAGGATCAACCAATGAGTAAAAGATATCACTCTATTACTTTGCAGGGAATAGCTTCGCTGGCATTGACCTTTACTGCGTGTTCAACCTCCACGCATCAGCTGAAGCCTAATATTATTCTCATACTTGCCGACGATATGGGATTTTCCGATATCGGATGCTTCGGTTCTGAAATTAAAACCCCTAACCTCGACAGTCTTGCATCCAAAGGCATCCGGATGACACAGTTTTATAATGCTTCCCGCAGCTGCCCGTCACGGGCGTCGCTTCTGACCGGACTTTATCAGCACCAGGCAGGAGTCGGAGATATGGTTTCAGACCTTGGCTATCCATCTTACCAGGGATATCTTAATGAAGACTGTATTACCCTTGCCGAGGCTTTGAAATACAATGGATACAACACATTTATGTCGGGGAAATGGCATGTAGGAGGAAGACCAGAGGTGCACCCGCTTAAACGAGGATTTAACAGATATTTCGGCCTGATAGATGGTGCCGGAAGTTATTTTGAAAGGAAGGCATACAGGTTAAATCAGCAGCCTCCCCGCTGGATGCTCGACAGCATTGATTATGATCCTACTGAAACGGGGTTTTATCTGACCGATGCCATAACAGACTATGCCATCTCTTTTCTGAAGGAAGATCAGTCTGATAAGGATCCATTTTTTCTTTATCTTGCATATACTGCTCCGCACTGGCCGCTTCACGCCCTTCCGGAAGACATTGCCAGATACAGGGGAAGCTATCTTAAAGGATGGGATGTTATCAGAGAAGAGAGATATCAGAGGATGATGAAAATGGGAATATTAAATGAATCTTCTATACTGTCACCACGGGATGAGATGGCGCCCGACTGGGATTCTCTTTCAGATGACGACAAGGATATGTGGGATCTCAGGATGGCTGTCTATGCTGCTATGATAGACAGGCTTGACCAGAATATCGGACGTATTGTCAATTATTTGACAGAGACGGACGAGATCAGCAATACCATGATAATTTTCATGGCCGATAATGGCGGATGTCATGAACCAATAAAAAACAGGGGTAATTATCTGCCAACTTCGGCAGAGACCGGTACACGCGAATCATTTGACTCCTATGAATATCCATGGGCTAATGTCAGCAACACGCCTTTCAGGATGTTCAAGCACTGGGTGCATGAAGGAGGTATTTCAACACCGTTTATTGCATATTATCCCGGCAGGATACCCGGTGGCCGGGTGTACCACCAGCCCGGACATATAATAGATATCATGCCAACGCTTATCGATATTTCGGGCGGTATTTATCCGGAAGAATTTAATGGCCGGGATATACTGCCAATGGAAGGCGTCAGTCTTCTTCCGGCTTTTTCTGGGAAAGACACTGAAAGACCAAATCCTCTTTTCTGGGAGCATGAGGGAAACAGAGCCGTCAGGGACGGTGATTGGAAACTGGTATCGGAATATGATTATTCGAAAAAGGAGTTCAGGGCATGGGAGCTTTATAATCTCAGTGAGGACAGGGCGGAACTTTATGATTTAAGCTTTGACTATCCGGATGTAAGAGATGATTTGATCCGGGAATATGAGGCGTGGACTGCAAGATCAGGAGTAGTGCCCAGAGAGGTGATAGACAGAAGAAAATGATCCTGCACAGGCAGAAAAAGGGTATTACAGAAAAGGCTGATAATTTAAATAAGAACCTAACTATGAAAAAAACACAGAAGCAGTATTCAAGAAGAAGTTTTGTAGAAAAAACTGTCTTGCTGGGAGCAGCCGGACTGGCAGCACCTGGTTTATTGAGTCAATCGAAAGCCATCCCGACGCGTCATATGACGAAGGATGATATCTCACTTGCGCAATGGGCACTGGTGCAGGAGATCAGGGATGGTAAATGGAAGAACCTCGATTTTCCGCGGATTGCAAGGGAAGATTTTGGCTTGAACGGGATTGAGTTCGTGAATACACTGTTTGAGGTGCCTACCGTTAGCTATCTCAATCAGTTGAAGAAGAATGCCGACACTCATGGGGTGACAATGGTATTGATCATGGTTGACTCGGAAGGAGACGGATGTGAGCCAACGCCCGAATTAAGAAAGCAGTTCGTTATCAATCACAAAAAATGGATTGATATCGCTCATTATCTCGGTTGTCATGCCATCCGTACAAACTGCAGGGGGCCTGAGGGGGTGAATAAGGATGAGGCCCTGAATTGGGCGGCTGAGTCATACAACATGTTGTTGGAATATGCAGTTCCTGCAGGAATCAGTGTATGTATTGAAAATCACGGAGGAGTGTCGAATGACGCTGACTGGATGGTTGCGCTCCTGAAAGAGGTGAACAACCTCTATTTTGGCTCTTATCCGGACTGGCGGACACCGGCCCAGGATTTCAATAATGTGGAATATCTCGAAAAGATGCTGCCCTGGGCTGTGGGATTGTCATACCGGAATCAGCCGACGGAAGAGCTTACGTCAAAGATGATAAAAATGTGTCATGACGGGGGTTACAGAGGATGGTACGGGATTGAATCATCCGGCAGGGAAGCCATTATGACCGGCAAAACCCTTCTGAAAAAATACCTGGCAATCTGAT
>CAYQRF010000061.1:0-6095 GCA_964419775.1 uncultured Rikenellaceae bacterium | reverse complement strand
AGGGAAGCCATTATGACCGGCAAAACCCTTCTGAAAAAATACCTGGCAATCTGATCGGCAATTTATATAAATATACATTCGTGCATTCGTGGCTATTGTTTTTTGTTGCCACTTATGCACGAATAAAAACCAGTTAGTATCCGTCATTAATGCCGTACCACATTAGTGCATTCGTGGCTATTGTTATTTTGCCACTGATGCACGAATAAGAACTCACGGATTCTTGTTTAATTTTATAAAGCAATTCTTTTGTAATTGAGTTTAATATCACCGAAATTGACTATCAGAGCCAATTTGTTTCCTGATACTTTTAAATAATTAATAGCCTGAGCTATAAATTCATCAGCTATTCCAGACACTCCTTTTACCTCCAGTATTATCTTGTCAAAAACAACAAAGTCAGCATAAAACCGATGAGGAAGGATTATGCCCTTGTAATTTACTTTATATTCTTTCTCTCGGTCATATGGTATACCTGCTTTCCTGAATTCATATTCAAGAGCATCCTTATAAACAATTTCCAAAAATCCGGCACCAAGATTATTGTGGACTTCAAAGCACTTACCAATAATGGCAAAGCTTTCCGTTTTATACAGAAGATCAGACATGCGAGGACATATTGAAATACTAAAGTACGAATTCTATGACATAGGAGCATTCGTGGCTATTGTTTTTTGTTGCCACTAATGCACAAATAAGAGCCAACATGTATCAACCAATTAATCCGAATCACATTAGTGCATTCGTGGCTACTGTTTTTTTGCCACTAATACACGAATAGAACCATATCGTATCCACCAATTAATCCGTATTACATTAGTGCATTCGTGGCTACTGTTTTTTTGCCACTAATACACGAATAGAACCATATCGTATCCACCAATTAATCCGTATTACATTAGTGCATTCGTGGCTACTGTTTTTTTGCCACTAATACACGAATAGAACCATATCGTATCCACCAATTAATCCGTATTACATTAGTGCATTCGTGGCTACTGTTTTTTTGCCACTAATACACGAATAGAACCATATCGTATCCACCAATTAATCCGTATTACATTAGTGCATTCGTGGCTACTGTTTTTTTGCCACTAATGCACGAATAGAACCATATCGTATCAACCAATTAATCCGAATCACATTAGTGCATTCGTGGCTATTATGTTTTTTGCCACTAATGCACGAATAATAAGTGGAATAGAGATTGATTTGTGGCTCTGAAAAAATTCGTACCTGCACCTACCTTACAGTTCCCCTCAAACTGTCAAGCATTAGTTCGTGGCGTTTGATTTGGCTATGATAATCAGAAGAATTAATGAGGTTCCTGATTTCTCCGGGGTCATTCCGCAGGTCGTAAAATTCCCTGCTGCTGTCGGGCAGTTCGTAGTAGTGTATGTACTTGAAATCGGAACCTATCACCGCTTCGGATTTTGGTAATCCGGGATGATCAAAGCGATGTTCATAGAAGAATCTGTCCCTCCATTCAGGATATTCCTCTTTCCAGGTATTCTGCAATGGTTCTCCCTGCATGCCGGGATCCTTTTTCAGTCCTGCAAATTCGAGAATGGTAGGAGCTATATCAATATTGAGAGCAATGGATTCTATTCTTCTTCCCTTGTTTTCTTCTTTTTCCAGAGGATTATAAATAAACAACGGTACCCTTACCGATTCCTCATAGGGGAACCACTTTCCTGCCAGACCATGTTCCCCGAGGAAGAAGCCATTGTCGCCCATCATGATTATTATGGTATTCTCTCCAATACCAAGTTCATCAAGCCTTCTGGTCAGATTTCCGACAACATCATCCACCCCCTGAATCAGTCGGTAATAGCCTCGCACGCTTTCCCTGAAGAGAGTATCTGTCTCGAAACGGATCTGCCATCTCCTGCGGGCTTCATTGTTAAACCTGAATTTCTCAGGGAATAATTTCCAGAATTCATCACCACCCGATTCCGGTCTGGGGTAATCAAGATCCCTGTAATATTCCGAATATCTTTCGTTATAAATAAACTGCCGCGGATCTGAATCCTCGACATGAGGTGCTTTAAAACTTACTGACAGGCAAAATGGAGATTCTCCTCCGTACTGAGACAGGAAGTCTTCAATGCGGGAGTTGACAATATCTGTATAATGAGTCATTTTACCGGTCGAATCGTAATTCTCATATTTAGGCTGGATTGCCTTCTCGCAACCCCAGTAATCATACATTTCAGCAGGCTGCTTTTCGAGGCCGACACCATATTTTCCAATGAAACCTATCTTATAGCCAGCCTGATTTTTAAGCATCAGAGGGTAGGTTTTCATCAAAGCCACATCAGAAAAATCTGTGTTAAAGTCGTTGATGCCGTGTCGCGATGCATACTGCCCCGTAAGAATGCTGGCCCTGCTGACACATGAAATTGAAGTTGTAACGTATGCATTCCGGAAGATTATTCCATGTTCAGCAAGTCTGTCGATATTGGGTGTACTGATATATTTGTTACCGGTGTAACCCATTGCATCAAAACGCTGATCGTCGGTAAGCAGGAATATTATGTTTGGAGGTGTTTCCTTATGATCACAGCTGCTTGTAAATGGCGCCAGAGCCAGAGGTAAAAACGAAAGAAATGCTTTTCTGTTCATATGCAGGTTTTAAGGTACTGTCAATATTAGCTTTATGCTCAATTACACTCTGTGAATCATGATGATCCATAAGGTTGCTTAAATATAGATATTATTCCTCGATTAGTTATGTTATCGGGAATCAAATGATATTATTATAGTATCATTCTGATATTATAATAATATTAAAAAGATATAATAGTATCAAAAAGTTGTTTAAGATTACTGTACCGATATATTCCTTATGAGGCAAACCCAGTCTTTGGACGGGTCTGCGGGAGGCAGGCCTGTTGAGGCATAACCCCCTCCGGCAATTCTGTCAACCGGGCCTATCTGCAAATCCCCTCCTTCCCGGGGATTGAACCAATGTATGTCATAACTGCCTTCCGGTATCCTAATCTCTGCCTGACCGCCCTGAGGAAGGTAGACTGCAAAGATCTCGCCCGTTTTTGCGAAGCAGTAATCGTCTTTGGATAAGGTAAGTTCATCAGCACTCATCATTTCTGAGAAAGGAAGATGACTGTGGAAGAAATCAAGCGCGATTTTTGTCTGGTCCCAGAGCAGGTCGCGGCTTCTCCAGTCTTCGCAGCTCAGGTCTGAATGGGGGTACTGATATCCGAAGTACCATTCAACCCCGCCGCCCCCGGCCATAAGGTTGCCCCACAATACTTTGTGCCTAATTGTATCATGACCCGGATCGAACGAGTCGGGCAGGGCTCCCTTCCAGTGCTGTCCTATCTCATCAATGCAAACCACCCACTGATGCAATGCATCACCTGATTTCTCTATCCAGTAAAGTGCATCATCGTGAACCTCATCCACGTTACCGCACTGGATTGAAGGACCTTCAACATTCTTAAATCCAAGGTACTCAGTCATGTCTTTTGTCCTTTGTGCAGGACTTGAATGGGTATGAATTACGATGAAATTGTCATAGGGATCAGTTTCCCTGATGTAGTCAGCCATCTTTTTTGTGTCGTTGTAAGTCTGTCCGTAAGGTGACCAGTCAGTGGGGTGATGTTCCTCGCCAAGATTCCATGTGATTGCAAGGTGATGTGAGAACCGTGCAATCAGCTCCCTGAGATAGAGCTTTCTTTGAACATCAAGATAGCCGCAGTCGAGAAGACATTCATTTTCAGTTTCCTGAAGGACAAAATGCATCATTATTCCAAGTTTGTCGGCATGAGAAAAGACGATATCCCACTGATCGAGCTTGCTGCAATCGAAACGGTAACGCTCGTTGCGCTCAGTGTACGGCCATACGTCCTCGCCATCGCCCAGTATATTCAGTGTAAGAAAGTAAAAGCTGTTCATTCCCTTTGATGAAAGATAATTCAGAGCTCCTGTTATTCCTTTTCCCTTTCCATCCTTCCATTGCGGATCACCCTCTTTCCAGTCGGCAATATGGGGTTCATACTGATGTAAACCCTGGTTGGGATCTGCTTCTCCGCTTCTGGCTTTGCTGCTTCCTCCGTAGTAGGTACCGTCAAATTCCCTGTAGGCCAGGAAGTTTTCCGGGCTGTCGGCTCCTCCCTTCAGAAAGATTTCTCCGTTCCCTTCGTGTTTCAGGTAGCGAGTTCCGTCATATTTAACCCGCCCTTTGGAACGGAAGTCCGGGGCACTCTTGTCCGATTCTGATATTTCAAGAGTTCCTGTCTCACCATCAGGGTAAATCTTCTGTGCTGAAGCCTGGTTGTCTGAAATCGCAATATTCCTGCCCTTTAAGAAGCTGACATTATATTTCCATTCTCCGGGTGAAGGAGGGCAGAATTTTACCCGCCACAGGTTTCCCGATTGTGCAGATGTCTCCGCCGCATTGCCGTCAGCCGCAAAATAGCCCGGAACGGTGAATGACCTGATTCCATCTGTAAATTCAACATCCAGTCGGTAATCCGTGAAAGGATTAAGAGTATCGTATTCACTTGCCGGCGGTCCGGGGAAGGTCAGGGTTACAGTATGCCATTGCTTAAGCTCGCCTGAAACCTGAATTTCAGCAGATTTTTTACATGCAACGGTTGTTGCTAAAATTGCTGCAGCTAATTGAAGGATAATTACAAATCTCATGTCTTTCACTGTTTTATTTCTGATTGCTGCCCTGAAAGTGGCAGAAAGTCGGTCATTTTTGGTAACTTGTAAATTTAAGAGATAATTGTGACAGGATTTCGATTCAAATCGTGATATTAAACAGTATCAGGTTAACAAAGGATACTTTTTCCTGGATTCAGGTACTGCCTGTCATATGATATAACTGATTTATCAGGATGCTTAAAATTCTCAATATTACTTTAATGTATTAATAAATTCTATTATTTTTGCGCGAAAAATTTTCAGAACAGCACAAAAAAGTTATAAATTGAAAAACACTGAGTGGAAATACAGGAAGATTGCAATAAAGGTTGGCAGCAACGTGATCACCCGTGAGGACGGTTCGCTTAATGTGGGCCGGATGCTCAGGTTAGTGGAGGACATTGCAGTTCTGTCGAAACAGGGTTTGGAGGTGATCCTGATTTCATCGGGGGCAGTAGCGGCAGGGAGAGGTTCAGTTGTTCCGGCAAAAAGGACAAACATCGTATCGGCCAAGCAGATATGGGCTGCCATAGGCCAGGTGAAACTGATGTCGACCTACCAGTTCCTGTTTGAAAAATACAATATCGTCGCAGGACAGGTTCTTGCAACAAAGGAAGGCTTCAGCGACAGGCGTCATTATCTGAATATGAAGAACTGCATTTCGGCGATGATCGAGAACAAGGTGCTGCCTGTTGTTAATGAGAACGATACAGTGGCGATTAACGAGCTGATGTTTACCGACAATGATGAGCTGTCGGGAATGATGGCTTCCATGATGGACAGTGAGGCATTGTTTCTTCTGTCGAATGTTGACGGCATTTACAACGGTGTTCCCGGAACGGAGGGTGTGGAGATAATAAAAGAGGTTTGTGATGATTCGGTTAATCCGGAACAGTATATAACATCCTCAAAATCGGGATTCGGCAGAGGCGGTATGCTCACAAAATACACCACCGCACGTAAAATTGCCTCCGAGGGAGTTGATGTGTTCATAGCCAACGGCAACCGCGATTCCATCGTACTTGATATCCTGAGGGGCAGGGATGTTCCTTTTACACGGCTGCGCGGATGCAACGGCCGGCCGAAGAGCGTAAAGAAATGGCTTTATCATTCCGATACATTCGCCAAGGGTGCCGTTACTGTCAACAAGGGAGCAAAGGATGCTCTTCTTGCCGACAGGGCTTCAAGCCTGCTTATGGTTGGTATTACCGGTGTTGAAGGATATTTTGAGAAAGGTGACATTATAAGGATTCTTGATGAGGAGGGCAACAACATAGGTCTGGGGAAATCAGCCTATGACTCGAGGAAGGCGGAACAAAGCCTGGGGACTAAACTGCCCAGACCTTTTATACACTACCATTATCTTGTATTAAACGATGAACTGAGGAACGGATTTGGCACCTGAATATTTGGAATTGCATTAT
>CAYQRF010000060.1:3478-9883 GCA_964419775.1 uncultured Rikenellaceae bacterium | reverse complement strand
AGTCGCCGGGGAGATCGAACGACCGCGGGATATTCTCCACCTCATCGCATGGAGTGTAGCCGTTCTGCATGGCAACTGTATACAGGAAGGGCTTGATGGTACTTCCCACCTGCTTCTTCTGCTGGGTAACAGCATCCCATTTGAAATACCTGAAGTCGGGTCCCCCGACATAGGCCTTGACATATCCGGTATGCGGATCCTCTACCAGGAAGGAGGAGCGCAGAAAATACTTGTAATAGCGGACCGAATCGTAAGGCGTCATTATGGTGTCGATCTCGCCTCTCCATGAGAATACCTTCATGGGAGCCTTTGTATTGAAGGCAAGCATAATGGAATCCTCGGGGACTCCGCGGGCCCGCATCATAATATATCTTTCACTGTCCTTTACGGATCTCATTAACAGGTCCTCAACCTGCTTTTTGGAGATATCGTTGGAATAGGGAGGATTTCTGAAGCTCTTTGCCCGTTTCATGAATCCGGGCTGAACATCCTTCGAAAGATGCTCTGCAACTGCTTCTTCTGCATACTGCTGCATCCGCGAGTTGATAGTGGTATAGATCTTAAGCCCGTCCTTGTATATGTCGTAGGGCGAGCCGTCGGGTTTTCTGTTCTTGTTGCACCAGCCGTAAAGAGGGTTGTTGTTCCATTCCCAAAGTGCCTCCTCGTATGATGATTCCCTCTCATACCTGTTGCGGTCAGGTTCCGGCCTTCTCATAATATTCCTGAGATACTCCCTGAAGTAGGTGGCAAGGCCTGTATTGTGATCTTCGACATTAAAGTCAAGCTCTATGGGAAGCTGCTTAAGGGAATCGGCTGCCTGGGGGTGGAGGTATCCGTATTTTGCCATCTGGGAAATGACGATATTCCTTCTGGCGAGCATTCTCTCGGGAAATCTCCTGGGATTGTATGCACTGGAATTCTTGAGCATTCCTATCAGCACAGCTGCTTCCTCAACCTTAAGAGAATCAGGTGTAGTATTAAAATAGACCCTTGCAGCCGATCTTATTCCTATAGCCTGATAAAGGAAGTCGTATTTATTAAGGTACATGGCAATGATCTCTTCCTTGGTATAGCTCCTTTCAAGCTTCACAGCCGTCTGCCATTCCTTGAACTTCGCCAGTCCAAGTCTTATCTGCCGGGTTATTTTGGACACCTTTGCGGTATCGCGCGGATAGAGGTTTTTTGCAAGCTGTTGTGTTATGGTGCTACCGCCTCCGGTATTCTGTCCAAGAAGAATTGTCCGGATAAAAGCCCGTCCCAGCCCCCTGATGTCAATTCCCGAATGCCTGTAATACCTGATGTCCTCGGTGGCAATGAGGGCATCGACAAGATATGGTGAAAGCTCTTTGTAATCAGTCCATGTCCGGTTTTCGATGCTTATTTTACCCAGAAGCACCCCGTCCTCGGAATATACTTCAGCCGCCAGGTTGTATTCGGGATTCTCGAGCTCGGTGAACGACGGCATAGGTCCCATTTTTCCCTTTGATATGAGTACAAACAGGATTATAGCAATAATGAATGGTACCGCAAAGATCGACCAGAACCAGATCAGGTATTTCCTGTTTGTTGATTCACCTTTCATTAGCTTCAACAGTTTGCCCAAAAATAGTAATTAATAAAGAATCTTAACCGATTATTTTGAAGATTGGGACCTAAATGATTTACTTTGTCGTGTTTTTAGAAAGAGCTAAACCAATCCTGCATGATCGAAAATCTAGTAATTGTTGAGTCGCCGGCCAAGGCCAGAACCATTGAGAAATACCTGGGGAAGGATTTCCGGGTTGTATCGAGTTTCGGGCATATCAGGGATCTTAAGAAAAAGAATCTCGGCATCGATATCGAAAATGACTTCGCTCCCGAGTATGAAATACCTAAAGAAAAGGCAAAAGTTGTAGGCGAGCTCCGGAAGGCTGCCGCTGAATCCAAAACTGTATGGATAGCATCTGACGAGGACCGTGAGGGAGAAGCCATTGCATGGCATCTGGCCTGTGTCCTTAACCTCGATCTTCAGACAACAAGGAGGATAGTTTTCCATGAGATCACTCATGATGCAATCACCAACGCCATCATGAATCCCAGGAATGTCGACATGAACCTGGTTCATTCACAGCAGGCAAGGCGGATTCTCGACAGGATTGTGGGATTTGAGATCTCTCCCGTTCTCTGGAAAAAAGTTCAGCCTGCCTTGTCGGCCGGAAGGGTTCAGTCGGTTGCCGTCAGGCTTATCGTCGAAAGGGAAAGGGATATTATATCGTTCAAAAGTGAATCGTCATTCCGTGTAAACGGAATATTCAGGACAGAAAAAGAGACCGGGGACAACAATTTTATTAAGGCTGAGGCTGCAAAGAAATTCCCCGATGAGAAGGAAGCCGGGAAGTTCCTCGAATTATGTGCCGCCTCTCAGTACAAGGTATCGGCAGTAACCGTGAAACCGGGAACCCGATCGCCCGCTCCTCCCTTCACCACTTCGACGCTTCAGCAGGAAGCCTACAGGAAGCTCGGATTCTCCGTATCGCAGACGATGGCGGTTGCACAGAAGCTTTACGAAGCAGGTAAGATAACCTACATGAGGACTGACTCGACCAATCTTTCAAAACTTGCCCTTGCAAAATCGCACGAGGTGATAGTAGCGGAATACGGCGAGAAGTACTCGAAGACACGGCAGTTCAGAACAAAATCGAAGGGAGCACAGGAAGCTCATGAAGCAATCAGGCCGGCCTATCCCGACGTTTCTTCGATATCGGGCAACCAGAATGAAAAGAGGCTTTATGAGCTGATATGGAAAAGGACCATTGCCTCACAGATGGCTGATGCCGAAGTTGAAAGGACCACCATCTCCATTGAAATGAGCAATTCCCCCGTTATGTTCTCAGCAACCGGAGAGGTTGTCAAGTTCGACGGATTCCTAAAGGTGTATACCGAATCGACCGACATTGAGAACAGTGACGATGAAAAATCGATCATTCCTCCTGTAAAAACCGGGATGCCTCTCTTCTACGACACCATTACTGCAACCCAGAAATACACGGCTCCTCCTCCCCGCTATACTGAAGCAAGTCTTGTCAAGAAGCTTGAAGAGCTTGGCATCGGAAGACCTTCGACCTATGCCCCTACAATATCCACCATACAGAAAAGGGGATATGTAATGCGTGAAGACAGGCCGGGCGAAAAACGGCAGATAAAAATAATCACCCTGACAAAAGGGAAGCTTTCAGCAACAGCAAAAACTGAAGTTGCAGGAAAGGAAAAATCAAAGCTTTTTCCCCAGGATATCGGAATGATGGTGAGTGATTATCTTGTCGAGAACTTTCCCGAAATCGTCGATTACAATTTTACAGCAGAAGTAGAGGAGCAGTTTGACAGGATTGCTGAAGGAAAATTGCTTTGGACCGGGATGCTTGAGAAATTCTATAACCCGTTCCATAAGACCATAGAAAACGCGCTTGAGAAGAAGATCAGGAAGACCGGTTCCAGGATTCTTGGAACACATCCCGAAACCGGTGAACCGGTTTCAGTGAAAATGGGAAGGTTCGGGCCTGTGGCACAGATTGGTGATACCGAAAACGGAGGAAAGCCCCGGTTTGCCAGCCTTGCCAAGGATCAACTCCTGGAAACCATAACCCTTGATGAGGCTCTCAATCTCTTCAGGCTTCCCAGGTCGCTTGGAATGCACGAAGACAGCGAAATGGTTGTTGGAATCGGCAGGTTCGGACCTTATGTGAGACATGCCGGCAAGTTCTATTCACTGAAGAAGGGAGTTGATGATCCTTACTCAATAGAAGCCGGAAGGGCGGTTGAGCTGATCAGGGAAAAAGGTGAAAGCGACAGGAAGAAAGTAATAAAGGATTTCGGCGAGATTCAGCTTCTCAACGGAAGATATGGTCCGTATATCACAAAGGATAAGAAGAATTACAGGATTCCGAAGGGAACGGCTGCCGAAAAACTGACCAGGGAGGAATGCGCCGCAATAATTGAAAAAGCTGATAAAACAAAGCTTAGCTCCAATTGATTATGATCAACCTGAAAGATTATTTTGATCCTGTAAGCATTGAAAGGCATGGTCTGGAGAACCTCTCCGGAAATGCCGGTTTTCCTCACAGCATGGTTATTCACACCGAGAATGTCACAATAAGTGATTTCAGCAATTTCAAGGTGGTTCTTTTAGGTGTTCCCGAAGGCAGGAACTCCCCTGATCCCGGCTCGACAGCTGCCCCCGATGCCATCAGGCAGCAGCTTTACAGTCTTGCCAGGATTCCCGGCAAGACCAAAATGGCCGATCTGGGAAACATGAAGCAGGGAATGTCGTTCGCCGATACAATTGCTGGTCTCACTGACGTGCTGACTATGCTCATCAGCGAAGAAATCTTTCCGGTTATAATAGGGGGAAGCAGCGCGCTTGTGACAGCCATCGACAGATCGTTCACTCTTCTTAAAAACAGGTACACCCTCCTTTCAGTGGATCCCCGGATCGATTACAGCAACAATCCCGATTCATTCGATTCGATGAATTACCTCAATAAGATCACGGGTAACAGTAAAAGTACTTTCAGACACTATATTAATATAGGGTATCAGACCTACCTGAACGATCAGCAGGTGCTCAACAGGTTTTCAAGGCGTCATTCGGAGATGGTGAGGATTGGAGATGTAAGGCAGGCTGTTTATCTCATGGAACCTCTTTTCAGGGATTCGGACGCAGCGGTATTTGACATCTCGGCTGTAAGGCAGTCGGATGCGCCGGGAACTGCCATGCCCTCTCCCAACGGATTCTATGGTGAAGAGATATGCCTTCTCGCCAGGTATGCAGGTATATCGGACAATCTCAAGGTGTTCGGACTTTTTGATGTAAATCCCGGGCTCGACAACAGGAACCAGACCACAGGCCTGGCAGCCCAGATCCTCTGGTTTTTCCTCGAGGGCTTTTCCCAGAAGCAGTATGAGACTCCGCTGCTGAGCGACAGCAACACGGGCAGGTTCATCAGGTATCATGTCAGGCTGACTGATCTTGAGGATGATCTTATCTTCGTAAAAAGCAATCTGACCGAGAGATGGTGGATTGAATTAAAGGATGAAAACAATCAGAATACTTATATTTCCTGCTCTCACGACGACTACCTGAAAGCCAACAGGAATGAGGTTCCCGACAAATGGGTGCTGGCTTCGGGCAGATTAAAAACCTGATCCCTCAAATAATTTCAGTTCTTTCACGTTTTCAGGAAGATTTGGAATATTCTTTGTGGATAATAGATCAGGAATGTTTAAAAGTTTTGAGCTCTCCAAGGCGGGTTTGTATACTTTTAGTTTTTTTGTGTTACTTTATGAGTTCAACTAATGAGCTTAACCCACTTATCATATTAAAAAAGTGAAAAAGTCAGCCACATTATTCCTGTTCTTCCTGCTTGCAGTTGCCCCGGCCTACACACAGCAGGATCCCATAACCAGCAACTACATGTTCAACACCCTGACCTTTAATCCGGGATATGCCGGAACTTCGGGGATGATATGTGCAACCGCCCTCAACCGCCAGCAATGGGTAGGGTTCGATGGAGCACCATCGACTACCGTATTCAATATAAGTGCGCCTGTTGCTCCCTTCGGGATAAGCAGCGGTGTAGGGATGGTGGTTCAGAATGACATGCTTGGTTTCGACAAGGACATAAATATTGCTCTTTCGTATTCGTACATTGCTGATATCGGAACGGGCAAGCTTGGCATTGGCATCAATGCCGGTATGTTCAACATGACTCTCGATCCGGAATGGTCTATACCGACAGGCGATGTTTTCACTCCTCCTTCTGGCGATCCGCTGATCCCCGAGGGAAAGGAGAGTTCAGTGAACTTCGATGCAGGGCTGGGTGTTTACTATACTACTGATAAATATTATGCAGGAATATCGGTGACACATATCAACCAGCCAAAGGTGAAATTCACCAAGGGAGTATCATATATAAGCAGGCATTACTATGCAACGGCGGGCTATATACTTCAGCTTCCCAATCCGTCGCTGGAGTTGCTGCCGTCATTCTTTGCCATCAGCGACGGAAAAGCAATACAATTTTCTGCAACTTCTCTTGTAAGATACAATAAAAAGGCATGGGGGGGCGTTTCTTACAGACCAGGTGACGCACTGGTGGGAATTGTTGGGATTGAATTGTTTAATGGTATCAGAGTCGGATACGCTTACGACTTCCCGGTCTCGGATATCAGAAAAAACACCCACGGGTCGCACGAATTCATGGTGAATTATTGTTTCAGTCTCAGTATGGGCAAGAGCCCGATGAGATACAAAAGCATAAGGTTCTTATAAGATTTTAAAAAAAGTTACTTGCAATACAAAATTCTTTAGAATTATGAAAAAGGTAATCCTTCCAGCTCTGATAATCATGATATTGTTAGGCGGATGTA
>CAYQRF010000060.1:0-3378 GCA_964419775.1 uncultured Rikenellaceae bacterium | reverse complement strand
ATGAAAAAGGTAATCCTTCCAGCTCTGATAATCATGATATTGTTAGGCGGATGTAAGTCATCGGATAACGGAGAACTGACGGGAGTCCCGGGCAGGAAGAACTTCTTCGAGCCGGAACCTTTCGAAATGGCTTTCATACCCGCGGGTAGTTTTACAATGGGTCCGAGCGATCAGGATGCGGTCTTCGCAATGAACAGCATCTCCAAAACAGTTACTGTTGAGGCATTCTGGATGGACCAGACGGAAATAACCAATAACAAGTATCGACAGTTTGTTTATTATGTAAGGGATTCGATTCTCAGGACCAAGCTTGGAGAAGCTCAGGTTCCCGACCGCGAATATTTTGTTGTCGATGACGATGGTAATCCTGTCGACCCGCCTGTCATCAACTGGGCTGAAAGGATCGATCCCAGGGAAGAGACTACTGCTGCTGTACTTGAGGAGATGTTTTATCCTCCCGAGGAAAGGTTCAACGGCAAGAAGCAGATTGATGTCAGAAAGCTTAACTTCACCTATTTCTGGGTTGATTATCAGCAGGCTGCAAAGGCAAAATATGTAAACGACTACGCAAACAACACATGGAAATATGTAGGACAGGTGATTGACCGCAACGGTAATGTGACAGATGTCAGGAACCGTTCCTCATTCATCAGACATGATACCATTAATATATATCCCGACACCCTTTGCTGGATAAGGGATTTCACCTATTCGTTCAATGATCCGCAGGCAGATCTATACTTCTGGCACCCGTCGTTTGACGATTATCCGGTGGTAGGAGTATCGTGGTCACAGGCAAAAGCCTTCAGCAGGTGGAGGACGGATTATATGAACACGGCTCTCAGGAAGAACGGCATTGCCGACGTACAGGCATACCGTCTGCCGCTTGAAACCGAATGGGAATATGCAGCCAGGGGCGGCCTCGATCTCTCGATGTACCCATGGGGCGGACCCTACACCAGGAATTACGAGGGTTGTTTCCTCGCAAACTTCAAACCCCTTCGCGGTAACTATATTGACGACGGAACAGTCTATACCGCAAAGGCAGGATCGTATGAACCCAATGAATACGGACTGTTCGATATGTCGGGAAACGTTGCAGAATGGACGCTTGGCGCCTATCATCCCTCGGCATATATTTTCGAGCACGACCTGAATCCCAACTACGAGTACAACGCACGTCCTCAGGACCCGCCGGTACTCAAGCGTAAAGTAATAAGGGGCGGCTCATGGAAGGATATCGCCTATTTCCTCCAGACCAGCTCAAGGGATTACGAATATCAGGATTCAACCAAATCCTATATCGGATTCCGTAATGTAAGATCTTATATAGGTGTAAATCAGTAGAATTAAAATAACCTTTAAATAACCAGTTAAATGAGCCTAGCAGAAATAGTTCAGTCGAGCGGATACAAGAACTTCATGGCCAAGCTGTATGGTATTGGCGCTTCAGTTGTAATCGTTGGTGCATTGTTTAAAATACAGCACTGGAATGGTGCAGGATTAATGCTGACTGTCGGTCTGTTCACAGAAGCAGTAATCTTCTTCTTTTCAGCGTTCGAGCCCCTTCATGAGGAGGTTGACTGGACGCTTGTATATCCTGAGCTGGCCGGCATCAAGGAAGATGAACCCGCAGCCAGGGGCGTAGGAGGAGGATATGTCGGAGCCATCGGAGGAGGAATCGGCGGAGCTATCGGAGGCAGCAGCGGAGGAGGCGCCGGAAGCGGTTCTTATGCCCTGTCAAAATTCGACGAGATGCTCCAAAGCGCAGACATTACGCCTGATCTGTTCCAGAAACTCGGCGTTGGAATGAAGCGATTCAGCGAAGCCACCTCCAACATAAATGTAATGGGTGACATTTCAGCCGCATCGACGAATTTTATGAACACGATACACTCAGCTGATTCAGCCCTGAATAAACTGACTGATTCATACCAGACAACCGCCAGGATAATAACCGAATCAAATTCGAATTACGGTAAGCTTGCCGAATCGTATTCGGTGATTGAATCGGGCGGTAAATCATACCAGCAGCAGCTTGAATCGCTGAATAAAAACCTCTCGGCACTGAATGCCGTTTATGAATTGCAGCGCAAGGGAGTGGATGGACATATCAGGGAATCTGAAAACCTTCAGAAAGGAATCCAGACCCTTTTAAAAGATCTTGAAGAATCGGCCGGCGATGCCAAAAAGTATCGTGACCAGATGACCAGACTTAACGAAAACCTCGCAGCACTGAACAATGTATATGGCAATATGCTTGCTGCCATGAATGTAAAATAACGTGACATTTTAATTCAAAACTAAACAACCTTAGAAAATGGCTCACGAGAGGCTATCACCACGGCAAAAGATGATCGGTATGATGTACCTGATTCTTACCGCCATGCTTGCACTTAACGTGTCGAAGGATGCCGTGGAAGCATTTAAGAAAGTTGATAAGAGTCTGACCACAACGCTCGCCAACTACGCTATAAAGAACAACCGTATTTATGATGATTTCAACAAGGCAGCAAACGAGAATCCCACAAAAGCAGGGAAATACCGTGATGCTGCCATGGATGTGAAAAGCCGCGCCGAAGAGATATTCAACTTCATCCAGGATCTTAAAATCGAAATAATACAAACAGCTGAAGGTCCGGAAACTGAAGCTGTTGTCGGAAATGTGATCAACATCGACGAGGTTAAGAAGATCGATGAAAACAACGTTCCTTCCCAGATTCTTATCGGTGCAAATGAAAACGGCAAGGCATCGGCTCTGAAAGCTCTTATGAACGATTACAGGGAATTCCTGATATCCACACTCGATGGAAAGAACCCGTCGGCTGAAGATGCTCTCCGCACCAGTCTGAATACTGACGATGGCCGCGATCCCGATGGTCAGCCCAACAAGTGGGAAAACCTGACTTTCCAGACTTTGCCTCTGGTTGCAGTACAGACAGTGCTGTCGAAGATGCAGGTCGATGTGAGGAACGCTGAAACCGAAGTACTGAATCACCTTTATACACAGATAGATGCAGGCGAATTCAGGGTAAATAAGATCATTCCTACTGTAGTCCCTGTAGCAAACTATGTTACTCAGGGTGGTGATTATGAGGCAAGGGTATTCATATCAGCCATTGACTCGACCCAGACACCTGTTATAACAGTTAACGGGACAACTCTTCCTGTCGATGAAGCCGGAAGAGGAATTTACAGGGTTCGCGCGAGCACAATAGGTCCAAAGAGCTGGGGCGGGGTCATTTCGGTGAAGAATCCTTCGGGAACCACCATCGATTATCCCTTCAGTTCATCATACAATGTAGGAGTGCCGAATGTTGTGGTATCCCCTACCGCAATGAACGTGATGTACAAGGGTATCCTCAATCCCATAGATGT
>CAYQRF010000059.1:0-9971 GCA_964419775.1 uncultured Rikenellaceae bacterium | reverse complement strand
GTTTTTGCACGACATTAATAATATAATGCAAGTGAACAAAATAATAGTCTTAATTCTTATCATATGAAGAGTAATATGAATGTCCACCTTAGCTGGTGGACATTCTGTTTCAACATTCTTTAGACACATAGACCAACTCGAATTGGGATTCCCATTTCGTTTTCATAACACCAGTATGCTCCTCCTCCAATTGAAGATGAGTAACCATTATTCCAATTAGCATCTTGATTTGCCGCATCATTATTGTATGGACATCCACAACCACAACATTTATCAGAATACCCTCCCTTAATACAAAGTAACTCCTGATTTGTGAATTGCTTATCTCCTAATGCGGCAAGATTTATTTTCCCTATTTTTTTCATACCACAAAGAATTTAGATTAATAAATTTCAATAAAAGGTGCCAAATATATCATTTCATTGGCTGGAATTTCTTCATTATTAATTAATCGTTATAAGTGATAGTACACCTCCTTTCTGTTAAGGAAAGGTCCGGGCAGGGGCTGGTGGCTCAGGGCGCAGGGCTCAGAGCACAGGGAAAAACCCCTGCCCTTCTCTTTCAAATTTATTAAAAATGAATTCATTAATACTAAAGAATTTACTTATTGTTATTTAATTAACAGCATCTGCTTTTATACTGACTTCCTCCTTGCCCTTAAAAATCTCCCTGAAATACCTTAGATCATCAATCTCATATTGAGGCGGAAGCTTGTAACTATTAATGAAAAAAGTCGGTGTGCCCATTACATTATAGTCCTTGAAAAGCCTCGTGGTCTCTTCATTTACTTCCCTGGAAAGATCACTGTCCTCAGGTATACAAAGGCCTTCTGTGATCTTTGTCCTGGAATAGGGATCAGCATTAAACCATTGCTCCAACAGTTTTATTGATTCAGCTTCTTTACCCTGCCTGTTATTGTTATAAAGAGTCCCGAGTATTTTGTTGTTAGATGTTACAAGAAGAAGATTTACAAGTATATCTTCATTTTCATTAAGCATGTTCCGGATCTTCTCAAAAGCTCTTGCACAATGTGAACAGTGCAGACTGAGAAATGCCGTTATCCTGATCGAAGCATCCCTGTTACCGAAAATCAGGCTGCTCTCCGGTAAAGGAATTTCATGGTGAGGCTGATTCATCAGAAGCATCCTGAGAATGTCCGGATTCTTCTTAAACCCGAGATATTTATAGTAATTCATTTCACCCGACATCTGTTCCTTCCGGAATAATATAAACAGGGTGTAGATTATTGCAATTACAAGTAAACTGAGTAGAAGTCTCGTAACAGAATCATAAGAAAAGGTCAGCTGTGATAACTGAGGTAACAATAAAATGAATTCTGTAATCAGTATAAGCTGAACACCAAGGCACATGGGACACCACTTCTTCAAAACAATCCCCTGGTAATAAATCGAGTAGATGGGATAAGGTATTGAAAGGGCGGCAAGTATTGCCATCAAAGAAAGTCCTTCTCCCGCGGGGGACTGCAGAAGGAAGAGAAAACTGCCCGTAAAGTATACGAATCCGACATCGGCCCAGCCGAACCATCCGAATACTTTTGATGCTTTGTCATGAAGAACCGTATTACAGTTTGTTGCCTTGTTCAGATGACAAAGCTTGTCAGTAATAGATAGATGAACTTCAAATTCGTGCAGGATCAGCAGGACAGAAAGTACAATGCCGGCAATCTTTGTAAAAACCAGGGGCATGATAACCTTGCTGTAAGTACTCCCGCCCGAAGCAAAATTATTGTAAAACAAATAAATGATAAAAATCAAAGCAGCAGTCAAAGCCAGGGGGAGTATTGATTTATTTATCAGTTCGTTCTTTATTTTGGTCTGGTAATCCTTTTCGCCCGATCGTTCATCCGGGTTAAGCAGTATTACAGCGCCTGAACAGCTCTCAAGAAACTCTTTCCTGCCGGTTTTTCTTTTTTCGTTGTATGATGCATAATATGTA
Source organism: uncultured Rikenellaceae bacterium (assembly GCA_964419775.1). Lineage (GTDB taxonomy): Bacteria > Bacteroidota > Bacteroidia > Bacteroidales > VadinHA17 > LD21. The sequence goes on along the minus strand of CAYQRF010000059.1, from coordinate 8,015 downwards.
ACCTGATCCTTCCCGGTATCAGTTACAAATCCTATTATGCCGCCGCCCCGGTCAAAATGAACTATGTAAGGGGATTGAAGGTCCTCCAGTTCATTTACTTCGTACCTGAGAGGATAGTTTTCAATTTTCCATTCATTGAGGGTATCGCAGATACTCTTAAAAGATGGGTAATCAGGATGTGATTTAAGCGCTTCCTTTACGGTGCTTTTTATGACATGCAATCCATAATGTTTTACAGCGCGTTGAATGATCCCGACTGTATTATCTTCCCTGGCCCGTTTCATATTCTACTACAGGTTTATTGTGTTTTATTAAGGAATAAAAAAGCTTATGCATTTCTTCTGCCATCCCTGCTGCAGAAAACTTCCTCTTATAGGTTTTGTATGATTTCGCGGCAAGCCTGGTCCTAAGCTCCTTGTCTGCAGCCAGGGAAAGAATGGACTCAGCCATCTCTTCAATACTGAAAGTAATATCTCCTTCACTGCTGATAACAGGATTAATGAAAATACACTCTTCGTCTGATAGTAATTCGTCCAGGCCGTTTATCCTTGTCATGATAAGCGGTATCCTGTTAGCCATCATTTCAAGTACAGAATACGGACAATGGTCATAAACTGAAGGTGATATCCCGATGTCTGCTATCTTGTAGAATTCTGTTACTGTTTCCCTGGGTAAAAATCCTGTATATGTCACTTTCCCAAAACAGGATTGTATCTTTTTCTGACAGTCCTGAATGCTGCCCTGCCCGAGCATAACTAGTCTGAGACTGTTATTTTTTCTGCAGGCTCGTTCGAATGCTTCCATAAGGTAATTAATTCCTTTGCAAGGATCGATCCTGCCTGAAAAAAGCAGAATTATCTCATGTTCTCCAAATCCATACCTCCTTTTGATTCCGTCTTTTTCCTCTTTTGAAACCTGATTATTATTTATTTGATTAAGACCGTTTTTTATTACAGTTATTTTTTCAGGGCTGATGCCATATTCATTGACCAGGAAATCTTTCATATACCGGGTTACGGATACTATATGGTCGGATTGCCTGTACATTTCCCTTTCCCGCGATAACGTAAACTCGATATTGTCAGCCGGTTTATCAAGGTTCAGGCCGGCAATTTTCAATATCTTCCCTTCGAAGATCTGCTGGAACTGTGCAAAATGGACAACACTCAGTACCGGGAAATTGTACTGATCTTTAAGGCCCAAAATAATTGGAAGGTCATCAATATAGTTAAACTGGAATACTACATGTTCCTTTTTTATAATTATACCCGATAGAAATCTGACTACTGAAGCTGCATATTTCTTATCATTACCGTTGCTTTGATTATTGTAAAAATAAGGTCTTGGAATTTTGATTTCGTAAGCCCAGTCTGATTTTTCTTTCAATGAAAACTCCCTCGTATCAGATGACTGATATGAAATAATAAAAATTTCAATATCAGAGAATCCCGCCAAAGCATGAGTAAGCTCATCCAGATACGTTCCGATGCCATATTGCATTCCCCGGGCATTAGATTTGAAAATGAAAAGAGAAATCATTGCTTCGATCCGGTTATAGTTCTACAAGTCTTCTGAAGTTCGTTTCTGTTATTTCGTTCAAGTTCACTGCCAGCAAACCAGCTGTTTTTGCCCATCGGATGCCATAAATGATATAAGTTACCCGCCGAATAAGAAACCGGCATACTATGTATTTCAAGTCTTTTGACCCGCTCCGTATCCTCCGGTCCCCATCCGTAAATATTCTCATTCTCGCCACCTATTGCCATGTACTCATTTTTATTAACAAAAAATGCCCCGCCAACAGAATGATATCCGTGCATGAGGTTCATTACCGGGACTCTCTTTCCCGGTATTTCAATATCCAGATGCTTCCTGAATAAATCAGATGTTAATTTGTCACAGGAAAAGAATCTGCCATCATAGGGAAAACTTAAAACTGCCTCACCGGAACGTATTCTGCCGACGGCATCTGTAATCTGATCAACAGGAGCAATCGCATCTGCATCCCATATCCCCACCACTGGAGTGTCAGATAGATTTAATAATCTGTTTATCCATAAGGTCCTGTGGAAAACTTCATCTTTATCTTCAATAAACTCATATCGAAAACCTTCCTGATCCGTTTCAGGGAAATACCTCCTTTCAGAGTCAGCTTCAAGGATTATGAACTTTGTACTGAAATTTCTGAAGGTATATTTTATCAGAGTATCAATGTTTGCTTTTCTTTCCGGGGAATCGATCCGCAAAGGGACAACGAAGGTGACGTCCGACAAATCTGTCTTGAAGTCTTGCAGGTCCTGCAGGTCTTGCCGGTCTTGCAAGTCCCTAAGATAAGATTCTTGACTTGCACGACTTGCATGACTTGCATGACTTGCACGACTTTTATCCTGTTGCTTCATGCTTTCGGCCTGGAGCAATCCCAATCCTATTCCTGCCAGACCTTGCAGACCAAGGTTGTCTTTGGTGAGGCCTTCCAATAGCTTATTCCAGTTGTCTTCATTGTCAATAGTCTGAAATACTTTAATTGGATCAGATATATTACTTTCAAAGCCAGATAAATACTCGTCATAAATAAGGTTCTGCCAGGTGGCTTTTGTGAAGTTCCTTAAAGATTCACTGTCCGTATTTTTCAAATCCACTTTCCGGCTGGCATTTCCAGTAAGAATTGTGTTGTATCTGTCTTTAACATGTATATCCCTTATGCAGGGTATAATGTATTCCACCAGTTTTTTCATTTGCTCAATCGCTGAAGGATCGTCCAGTACTTCAGAGTGAAATTCAAGATACTCAGGCAACGCATTGAGAAGCTTTTCAATTTTAAAGGGGAAAATACCCCGGCGGTGCATTTCAAGAAGAAACCATGCAAATGAATTAATTGTATCAATGCCCGGAAATTCGATTTTAAAATCAAGAAACCTTTTATTTATCAGGATCCTTTCACAATCATCCGTCAGGTAAATAAGATGCTGTTTCTTAAACAGGGTTTTAATATTATTATCGTCATATCCTTTTCCCCTTAACCTGGCCAGGAAATAAAGGCCATAGCCAAACAGGTCTTTCCCGGATTCAAGAAGAAAAGGCCGGTAAAGGCTGTTTCGGTAAACAATATTATCAACTTCTTCAAGCGCCTCATCAGTGTCGGCCTGAACGAAACCATTCTTTACGAGGTATTCAATTCCCCAGCCTATTCCTGTAAGCCCATTTTCAAAGTTTACAGGTGTCGAAGTGTTTATTTCCTCATATATCTCATCAACAAGCTCGCCGGCATAATCCTCATAAATCTTATTCTCTGAGTATCGTGAATAATTATAAAAGAATATTGCAATGCCCATTTTGCCGTTCAGCAATCCTGGATTGTCAATAAAGCTGGCATTCAGGAGAAGCACATTGGCAATTCTCTGGAGCCTGTTATTTGTTCTATTTTCCATAAAATATTACCGTCAGTCCCAACACTTTTTGTAATTGACCTTCACTTTGCGGAATAGTTACGGTAATAAATTTCGGAAATCAGTTTGACACAGGAAGAAATTTTAATGATAATTATTCATCAAAATTCATCAAAATTCATCAAAAATTGTAAATCTTATGCTTCCTCCAGGCCGGCAGGCAGACCAAGTTTGCTATAAATGTCTTTTTGGGTGTTGGGAAAGATCAAACCTTTGGGAAGCTCTATTCCTTTCAACTTAAGTACGCTTTTCAGAGTATTTACTGAAATACCATATTCACCTGCCACTTGCTGTTGTGTCTTTGGCATTAAACGTAGTGTCTCAATATTATGATTGTCTTCCTCTGCCATTATTTTGGGTGTATAATATCTTTTTCGTTTTAAATTTCAGCCACTTACAAAAATGACATCAACAAAAAAAATAGTCTTAAAGCAAATTACAGAAAGCATAATTATCCGGCTTAGTTCGCATGTTACAGACATATTATCAGACTAATATGTGTTTCCGGCTATAAAACTAATTAATTTTCGAACTCTCTCCAAAAAATAATTTAACTTTTTTTAAGAAATGTTTATGATATTGTTTAAGACATCCGGGTTCCACCTTCACTAAGGTTTCGGCGAACCAGGCAGGTTGTAAGACCCCCGGTTCGCAGTGTGGTGTTGTCCTTGACAAACGGGGCGTTCTGCCCTAAATCATTTCCAGTGTAAATTCAGCCCCGATGAAGCGCCAATGGCTAAAAAGGTTATTTTTGTTCGTTTCGGGATTTATCATGTGCTGACTTATCTGACATTTGGCAAATTCCCGGGGAATTTATTTATTCAGTTAACTGAAATATCAAACTCTCAATAGATGAAAAGATCTGAACTATTACGCTTTGCCCTTATCCTTTTTTTAATTCTTATATCCGGTTCCGGGACATTGTTTTCCCAGATGAGGGGCGGGAGCCGTGTCAGGGTAACCGGATGGGCCGATGACAATAATTATCTTCTTCAGACTGTTGATTCCGAAAACAGGCCGGTAACCAGAAAAGTAAATGCCCGGAACGGCAGAAGCGTTGATGTGACGCCCGAAAAGACTGACAGGGAAGTCCTTAACGAAGCTCTTCCTTCAGGAGTGACCCTGGGAATTTTTGACATAGTTAATGCCGACCGTCAGAGTGCGGTACTGAATCTTGATAATGACCTTTATTTTTTCAGAATAGGTGACAGGGAGCTTAAAAGGCTGACAAGCGATGATGCAGAGGAAGTTAATTTCCGCTTTTCGCCCGACGGCCGGAAGATCGCATACACAAGGAACAAGGACCTTTATGTTTATGACCTTGTTGCAGGCAGGGAGATACGACTATCGTTCGATGCTTCCGACAGGATTTATAACGGTTACTCAGCTTGGGTTTACATGGAGGAGATACTCGACCGTCCGAGCCGCTATGCTGCTTTCTGGTGGTCGCCCGACGGCAGCCGGATTGCCTACCTCAGGACTGATGAGACTGAAGTTCCTGTTTTTACTCTGAACCGTCTGGATGAAGCTGACGGTGTTCATGGTCTCCTTGAACAGGTTCCCTATCCCAAGGCAGGCGATCCGAATCCAAAGGTTAAAATGGGTATTGCCGATATTGCATCCGGAAAGACTACCTGGGTTAAGACGGATTACAATGTTGATCAATATATAGCATGGCCTTTCTGGACACCAGACAGCAGGAAGCTGGCAGTTCAGGTGATAAACCGCGATCAGAATGAAATGAATATCATTCTTGCAGATCCCGCCACCGGCGATTTCTCTGAAATCTACAATGAAAAGCAGAAAGCATGGCTCGATTTCTACAAGGATATTTATGTGATGAAAGACGGTTCGGGCTTCATTGTCAACAGTGTCAGGAACGGCTGGGAAAACCTATATTACTATAGCTGGGACAACAAGCTCATTGCGCAGCTGACCAGTCTCGGATTCAGGGTTACCGGCATAGACCGGGTTGATGAGATACAAAAGGTCATATGGTTCACTGCCACGGGAACTGAATCGACCGACAGTCATCTGTTTCGCGTCGGGCTCGACGGGCTTAACCTTGTTCAGCTTACCAGCGGACCGGGCAGCCACTCGGCAAGCATTTCACCTAAAGGCACCTGGTTTGTCGACACATGGAACAATATCACCAATGCCGGCTCAATAGTTCTCCTTGACAGCCGGGGCCGGCAGGTCAGGGAGATACACAAATTTGATCAGCCCGCCTATGATCCGGCAAAGCATTCAAAAGCTGAGCTTCTCAGAATCCCAACATCCGACGGGCTTTTCTCCATGCCGGCGATAATAACCTATCCTCTGAATTTTGATTCCTCAAAGAAATATCCGGTGATATTCAGGATCTACGGCGGCCCCGATTCAAAGAATGTAAGCAACAGGTGGCAGGGGTCAGATCCGTCGTGGGATTCGCAGAACGGGATCATCACCTTTACTGTTGATCACAGGGGCTCAGGTCATTTCGGCAAGAGAGGGCTTGATTATCTTCACCGCAGTCTGGGCAAATGGGAGGTACTTGATTATCAGGATGCAGTAAAATGGCTCCTGCAAAAGCCTTATGTCGACGGTTCGAGAATGGGTATAACAGGAAGTTCTTACGGAGGCTACATGACCTGCATGGCACTTACCCGCGGAGCCGGGTACTGGACCCACGGGTTTGCCGGATCGTCAGTTACCGACTGGAGGCTTTATGACAATGTCTATACTGAACGATTCATGGACAAGCCTCAGGATAATCCGGAGGGTTACAAAGACGGATCCTCTCTGACCTGGGCTGGTAATCTTAAGGGGAAGCTATACATGACTCATGGAGACCTTGACGATAATGTTCATATGCAGAATTCAATTTATCTGATCTCGAGGCTGCAGGACGAAGGTAAGTCGTTCAGGTTCATGCTCTACCCCAATGGTCGTCATGGCTGGGGCGGGGCGAAGGCTGTCCATTCGAGAAATGAAGCGAATAATTTCTGGCTCGGGAATTTCTTTGATAAAGAATAAATTTTGCTATTTTGGTGTTAATTTTTTAACACTGAAACCTGAGTTACATACTCTAAACTCCAAAACTGAAGAAAATGGTTATTGGCATTCTTAAGGAATCGGGAGCAGAAAGGAGAGTGGCCATGCTTCCGGGCGAAGTTGCCGTTCTTGTCAAGCTTGGTGTATCTGTTCTTGTCGAGGCTGGTGCAGGCGAGCATGCCTGGGCTGCTGACAGGGAATACGTGGCTGCCGGCGCTTCTGTCACCGACAGGAAGGAACTTATCTCCGGATCCGGTTTATTGCTATCGGTAAATCCTCCTCTGGAAGATAATGCAGATGTTTTCGCAGAGGGACAGATTCTTTGCAGTGTTGTCAATCCGGCCGGGAACAGCGAATGGCTCGAAAAAGCAAGGCTCAGGGGTCTGACCGTTCTGGCCCTCGACATTATTCCTCGCACCACCAGGGCGCAGTCGATGGATGTCCTCTCTTCAATGGCTACAGTTTCAGGCTACAAGGCTGTTCTGGCTGCAGCATCAGCCCTCCCGGGGTTCTTTCCGATGTTTATGTCGGCTGCCGGGACCATCAAACCGTCGAAGGTCCTGATACTGGGAGCGGGTGTTGCCGGCTTGCAGGCAGTAGCCATTGCCCGGAAGCTTGGAGCAGTGGTGGAAGTGTTTGATGTAAGGTCAGCTGTAAAGGAAGAAGTTAAGAGCCTCGGAGGCAGATTCATCGAAGTCGAGGGAGCGAAGGAGGATTCAGCAGCAGGCGGTTATGCCGTTGAACAGACTGAAGAGTTTAAATTGAAACAGCAGGAGCTTATTCAGAAACACGCCAGGTCGTCGGATGTAGTCATAGCCACTGCCCAGATACCCGGCCGGAAAGCTCCGGTGCTGATTCTGAAGGAAACGGTGCATGCCATGAAGCCAGGCTCGGTGATAGTTGATCTTGCGGCCTGTTCAGGCGGAAACTGTGAACTTACTCAAAACGACCTTATAGTCAATGTCAACGGAGTAACCATAATCGGCCAATCAGATTTCCCTTCGGACATGCCCACTGATTCAAGCAAGATGTTCGGATCCAATATTGTTAACCTCCTGAAACTTATGATAGGGAAGGACGGGGCGTTTGAATTCAATCTTAAGGATGACATTATTGCCGGCACTACGGCTGTTCACAACAGGGAATACGTAAGTGAGAGAGCGAAACAGTTACTTGGTATAAAATAATAGCAGATGGAACAATTTTCAGATTTCTTTCTCCAGAACAGGGAGGCCATATTCCTGGTCATTTTGTCTGTTTTCCTTGGAATAGAGGTTATAAGCAACGTCCCGGCAATTCTTCACACCCCCCTTATGTCGGGGGCCAATGCGATCCATGGGGTTGTGATCATCGGGGCAATAATTGTGATGGGTCACGCCGACACTACCGGATCGATGATCCTCGGATTCCTTGCGGTTGTTCTTGGTACTTTGAACGTTGTAGGGGGCTTTGTTGTGACTGACAGGATGCTTGAAATGTTTAAAAAGAAGAAGTGATAATCCGGTATTAATCTCCTAAACCTCGACAAAATGAGCG
>CAYQRF010000058.1:0-9982 GCA_964419775.1 uncultured Rikenellaceae bacterium | reverse complement strand
TATTATGAAAAACAAGTGTCTCATGAGGCAATTAGTTGACAAAGTACAGTACTCCCGTATTGCTGATCACGGTACGGTTGACAAGAATGCAACGGTAAATGAAGGTTGTGGCATCCTGTCCGTAGGGAATATCGGCTATTAACGATCCGTCTGCAAGGCTTCTTATAAAAAGATGGCCTTCGGAGTATGAAAGCAGTTCATTCCTGTAATAGTCGACATGATGAACTGCCTCATCCGTAAGAGGAAATGAATATCCGACTGAGAAATCGGAACAATTCCTTACTGAGAACACCGATCCATCCCAATATACAAGGGCATCAGGATCGGTCCCGTGAAATTCGCAGTAATCCGGCAGACCATACTCAGTCCGGGTCCAGATGGTTGTGAATCCGGGATCATCAAACCTTACCAGGCGGAATGCATCATCGCTGGCTAAAAGGTACTTTCCGTCAGAAGATAACGCAAGGCCGGAGGCAAAGGAGGTCCCGCTTGTATAGTGGCCTTTTTCCGTGGTACTGTTGAAATCATAAACATAGAATCCCCCGTTCACGGTGTTGACAAGTCCGGTTCCTGCATCCGATACCGGAACTCTGGAAACGCTGTATTGCCCGGGTAAGGATTGAAGATCGAATCGCCTGAAATCCTTAAGGTTCCCGGTCTCTGCAAGCATGAGATCAGCATCACAGTCGAAGCGTGCTGAAAGAGTCAGTCCTGAGGGAGACATTTCATAATCTGAAAAGCGACACATGTAACAACCCAGAGGACTGTATGTAAGCTTTTCCGTTATTCGGTTCTGTGTAACCGAGTACCGCATCAGGGAATCACAGCCAGCAAGAAACAGAAATTCATCAGGTCCGGCCTGTTCTGTCTGACTCAGGTTATAGCCGGCCGGACCGTACCGGAATCCTGTTTCTACGTCGAACAAAACCGATTCAAACCTCATGGGATTCTCCGGATCATAGACAGGACTGTTCTCCGGCACCAGCAGAAGCTTAAAACTCATCCTTTCTCCAAAACGCACTGATGATGGCAGTTGCATTGTATTATCATCCGGATCAGAGGTTTCTTTAATCGTAACATAGTTGATCCATGGCAATGGGGCCATTGAAAGCCTGTATAACCCGACTGCTCCGAAGTACTTGCTTTTTCCCCAGCTTATTGTATATTCATTACCTGAGCTGGCTGAGAATCGTAATACCGGCTTTTCCGGGGAAAGGTAAACCTGGCCCCATGGAATCGGTTCACCCTGCTCTCTTACCAGCTCGACATAATAATCGGCACCCTCGCCTGCATATGTGCAGTCAGAAAATTCCGGAACCTGGCTGCGTCCGGCCTCTATCCGGTTATTGTATCCCTCCTCCCGGTAAATTATGAACTCCTTGAAGTCGGATGCCGGGTATTCCTTCCAGGATAAGCTGAGACATCCGTCCTTAACCGTCGGTCGCAGAGATGTGTTGTAATCTTTTATAACAAAAAGCTTCCATGTTTTCGTGAAGACATAACTTTCCAGCCCCAGCCTGTCGGCGATGCTACCCGTCCCGGCTGTGGTGTACACATTAAGCTGAAGGGTATGAAGTCCTTCGCTGAGACTGAAATAATCGAGACTGAAGACTCCTTCATCAGAATAAAATGTCTGGCTTACTTCGCCGTCAATCAGGGACTCCGCTCCCAGGATGTCATCCCTGCTGCTTGAAAACCGGAATGAAACGTCCCGTCCATAAAGGAGCCAGACCGAATCCTGTTCCAGATCGAGATACACCACATCGACAACCGGCGGTTCGGCATCCGGGTCGGCAGGACTGTCCCAGACCTTTGCAGTATCAAATTCACAGGCATGAAAAACAAGGGCACAAAAAGCAGCTAAAAGCAACCGGCTAAAAACCTGCAGACGTGACATAGACTATTTTTCCTTTTAACGTAGTGAAGATAATTAAAAGTATTTCACATTTTGATATAACCCTGAAAAATACATTGCCGCCAAAGACAAAAAATAATATTTCCAATATTTATCAAAACAAAAAGCATTATATTGACCACGTCCTTTTCTATGGAATTAAAAAGGGAACATCACTAATTTGCAGAGGTTTATGACAAAACTATACGAGAAGCTTATTAAAAAGGCCCCGTCGGAAAACGAGATCAGGAAGGGCTTGAAGGCTGTGTCGGGGATGACGGCAGGAGACCCTGACAAGCGACTTCTGATGAGTATACTGAATTCGATCGACCTGACAAGCCTGAATGTCACCGACAATAAAAGCACAATACTCCATATGACGGGAAAGGTAAACAGCTTTTCCGGACGTTTTTCCAACATTCCGAATGTGGCTGCAATATGCGTATATCCCAATTTCGTTTCGGTTGTAAAGGAAAAGCTTACAGCTAAAAATGTCAGAATAGCTTCGGTGGCCGGAGCTTTTCCCACATCTCAGTCCTTCAGGAGCCTCAAGGTTTCCGAATGCAAGATGGCCGTGGAGGCCGGAGCCGATGAAATAGACATTGTCATCCCTGTAGGGGCATTCCTCGGAAATGATTTTGAACAGGTTGCCGGTGAGATCCGTGAAATAAAGGAGGCCATTGGCAGCAGGCAACTGAAAGTGATTATTGAATCGGGACTGCTTGGCGACTATGAAAATATTTTCAAGGCATCGATGATAGCCATGGATGCCGGCGCTGACTTCATAAAGACCTCAACCGGGAAAACCCCTGTATCGGCCACACCCGAAGCTGCTTATATAATGAGCAGGGCCATAAGCGATTTCTATGACGAAACCGGAATAAGGGTCGGATTCAAGGCCGCCGGGGGAATCTCAACAACCAGCGATGCCCTGATGTACTTCAACATTGTCAGAAGTTTGCCCGGTGAAGCATGGCTTAACAATTCGCTTTTCAGGATTGGAGCCAGCAGGCTGGCCAACAATATACTTGCTGATATATCCGGAAGCCGGAATGATTATTTCTGATCATTCCGTAATTTCCTAAAACTGACCTGATATCTTCAGGAATCATTACTTTTGTGGATTATTCCGCAAAGGTTATGTTCACTGGTGCTGAAATACAGGATACAATAAGGCCGCAGATCAACATCAGGGTTGATGTTGATAAGCTGCTCCCCGACTCGATATTCACCAGGCTCGACAAAGTACCGGAACATATCAGGATTGCGGACTCAATAAAGAATATCAGGCGGACCCCCCGGATCCCCGAGGTTGTTATAACGGATACCACTTCGGTATGTACCCGGAACAGCATCGCTGATGCCACCTTTTATGACCCTTCGGGACTATTCCGCAACATAGAAGAGTTGCAGCCTGTTTTCTTCCCGTTCAGAAATGCTGAAAAATCCGTTGAGACATTTACGGAGCACACTTCAGTGGCTGCAGGAAATCTCAGGGACGGAATCCAGATACCTGTCAGGCCGCTTCATCACGACTGGCTTATCGGTGTCATATTCCTGGCCGCATACCTCTGGCTGCTGGTACGATCGGCAAACCGAAGTTTTTACAGGGAAATGACAAGGTTTTTTCTTTTCCGCGGCATCAGCGAATCATCGTCGCGCGACACCGGGGCTCTTTTCACATGGCAATCGACCGTCCTCAACTTTATTACATTCACTGTGATTGCCCTTTTCTTTTACTCGTTCGCCGAGCTCAGGAACATGATCCCGCAGGGTATTTCTTCATTCGTCTTCATGCTTATTTGCCTGGGGGTAATAATTGCAGCAATCACCTCGCGCCATTTTATCTGTACCGCAGCCGGAAGCCTGAGCGACAGGCAGGAAGTTTTCGACGAATATCTTGTAACTATATATAACTCCTACAGGTTCGTCTCAATCCTGCTTCTGGTAATAGTGATTTTGCTGGCTTATTCAGCCGTGCGCCCTGAAAAACTGCTTCTCGGATCTGGTGTTGCCATTTTAGTTCTTTTCTACCTGCTCCGCACTTTCAGGCTCTTTTTGATTTTTCTGAAGAGGAATATTTCCGTTTTATATTTGATTTTGTACCTTTGTGCGCTGGAAATTTTGCCTGTTCTGATCCTTATAAGATATTTCAACCAGCTTGGTTTATCATGAGAATTATTACCTCAGAAGTAAAACATAAACTGTAAAGACTTGAAAATAAAAAAGATCCTGGTCTCACAGCCAGAACCAAACAATCCGAAGTCTCCCTATTACGACCTGGCAAAAAAATACAACCTCAAGGTTGATTTCAAGCCGTTTATACAGGTTGAGGGTGTGTCGGCAAAGGACTTCCGCCAGCAGAAAATCAATATCCTCGATTTCACTGCAATAATATTCACGAGCAAGACCGGAATAGATCATTTCTTCAGAATTTGCAGCGAACTCAGGATTTGCGTTCCCGACACGATGAAATATTTCTGTATTACTGAAAATGTTGCCTTCTATCTTCAGAAATACATTGTTTACAGAAAACGCAGGATATTTCACGGTAAATCAAAGTTTCAGGACCTGGTCGACCTCATAATCAAACACAGGGACGATAATTTTCTGGTGCCCCTCCCCGAACCCCATAATGCTGAAATACCCGAGATCCTCGATAAAAACAGCATTAAATACACAATAGGAACATTTTACAGGACTATCAGCAATCATTTCTCAAATTCCAGTGATTTCGACTATGATGTGCTTGTCTTTTACAGCCCGTCAGGGATTAAATCGCTTAAAGAGAATTTCCCTGATTTTATCCAGGGAGAAATCAAGATTGCGGCTTTCGGCCCCACAACCGCATGCGCAGTGGAGCAGGAGGGCCTGAGGCTTGATATTAATGCACCAAACCCGAAGGCTCCGTCAATGACAATGGCTCTTGACGAGTACCTGAAGGAATTTAACAGAAACTGCAAATAGTTTATTCCCCTGTTCCGGCATCCCGGCCCGGAACCTTACTGCGGAACATCCCGGGAAATCAGACTCTGAGATGGAAAAAGGCGAAAGGCAGACATTCTCAAGGAATGAAAGGCTTTGCAGAACCAGGCAGATCGAAGAGCTGTTTGAAAAAGGAAATGCTTTTTATACTTCTGTTTTCAAGGTGGTCTGGGCCATACCGGGCTCATCAATCCCGTCTCCTGCACAGGTCGCCGTCAGCGTGCCAAAAAAGGGTTTCAGGCATGCCACCGACAGAAACCTGCTTAAGAGAAGAATCAGGGAATCATACCGCCGCAGAAAACACAGTCTTTACTCTTTTCTTCGGGAGGAAGGCATCAGTGTCACTTTCATCATGATCTACCGCAGCAGTAAAATTGAAGACTACAACGCAATAGACAGAGCGGTGGAAGAGGTTATTCAAAAGCTTTGCAAAAGCGCAACCTCCCTTCCCGGCAAAAGTTAAATTTGTTTTAAATATTTCTACGCCAGCCCGATTGCATGATTTTCTTCTTATTTTCGCTCCATAATACTTTTAAGCATTTAATCAGTCAGAAATGAAAAAAATAAGGCCGGTCAGGTTTATTGTAATTGCTGCCATTCTGATCTCTGCAGGAATAAGCATCTCATTCCTGGCAACCCAGGAAACACGGGATTTCAGGATAGCCAAAAACCTCGATATATTTCTTTCCCTTTACCGTGAGCTCAATACCTTCTACGTGGATGAAGTGAATCCCGACAAGCTTGTAAAAACCGGTATTGACAACATGCTCAGGAGCCTTGACCCTTATACCGTTTACTATCCCGAGTCGGAGAGCGACGAAGTTGCGTTCATGACAACGGGCAAATACGGAGGAATTGGCTCGCTGATAAGAGACGGCGGCGAATATGTTGTGATATCGCTAGTTTACAAGAATTTCCCGGCCGATCTGGCCGGAATCAGGGCAGGAGATCTTCTTAAAAAGGTCGACGGCACCTCGCTTAAAGGAGCCGATACCGAGGATGTAAGCCAGAAACTGAAGGGAAATCCGGGAACAGTTGTAACCCTTACTATCGAAAGGAACGGCAAGGAAATCGATGTTCCGGTGAAAAGGGAAAAAATCGAGATACCTTCAGTACCTTTCTACGGAATGCTTGATGATGAAACCGGATACATAAGGTTCACCAACTTCACCCAGAACTGTACCGAAGAAGTCAAGGACGCTTTGCTCAAACTTAAAAATGAAAATGCAAGGAAAATCGTCCTCGACCTGAGAAGCAATCCGGGTGGTCTTCTGACCGAAGCCGTCGATATTGTCAACCTTTTCATGGGCCCCGGTAACGAAATTGTGTCGACAAAGGGAAAGGTGAAACAGTTCGACGAATCTTTCAAAACTTCAAAACCGGCTGTTGACCAGAATATTCCGCTTGCCGTTATAATAAACAGGGGATCGGCATCGGCGTCTGAAATAGTGGCCGGTGCAATCCAGGATCTCGACCGAGGGGTGGTAGTGGGACAGCGCTCCTACGGGAAAGGACTGGTTCAGATCACCCGGCCCCTCAGTTACAACACCCAGCTGAAAGTGACCACTGCAAAATACTACATCCCGAGCGGCCGGTGCATCCAGGCTCTCGACTTCTCACACCCCAACGAGGATGGCAGTGTCGGAATAATCCCCGATTCGCTCATTACCGAATTTAAAACACGCAACGGAAGAGTGGTAAGGGACGGAGGAGGAATTTCTCCCGATATAGATGTCGTTCCCCCGGCCCTGAGCCAGATCGCAGCTGAACTATATATGAGAAACTACATATTCGATTACGCAACCAGATATTTCTGGGCTAACCCTGCTCCGGAAGCACCTGAAAAATTCTCAATCACAGACCAGGTTTATGCTGATTTCAGGAATTACCTCGGCGAACGCAGATTCAGCTACAGCACCATCACCGAACTGTCGCTGAATGAGCTTATCTCAAATGCAAAAAAGGAAAAATACTACGACCTTCACAAGGACCTCTTCACTGAACTTCAGAATGAACTGATGCATACTCTCGACAACGACCTCGAAACGTTCAGAAATGAAATCACCGAACTGCTTGCCGACGAGATAATAGGACGTTATTTCTACGAGGAGGGATCAATTAAATGCAGCCTGGGCACCGACGAACAGGTTAAAAGAGCCGTCGAAATACTGAAAAAAGGCGACGAATACAACTCGATACTGCTGGGCAAAACAGGATCAATACTGATAACACATGATGATAACGCGAACGTGACCGGTTTCAGATACGGCCTGGATCATGGCGATGAGGTGAACATCTGATAATCATAATTCTTCGGCAGGCCGGACAGCCTCATCCTCAAAAAGCTCTTTTTTCCAGATAGGCAGCTTTTCCTTTATGAGTCCTACAATTTTCGTGCAGGCACCTGCCGCCTGTTCCGTATGACCTGCCGATACCATAACAACCAGCGAAAGTTCTCCGGCATTCACAACACCCTTTGAATGGATAATTTCAAGGGTTCTCACATCGTCATACTCCGATTGCACGGTCTTGCTTATCTTCTCTGCTTCCATAACAACCATTTCTTCATAGGCAGAGTATTCAATTGCCTTCACCCGCTTCCCGTCGCCTGAAATATCGTTTCTTACCTGACCAAGGAAAAGCGAATGGGCTCCGCATTCCTTTTTTTCTCCGCCTTTCGCAATAAGTTCAGAGATTATATCTGCTGTTACGGGACCTACTACCAGACGCATAATAATTAGTTTATTGTTAATAAGTTAACACTGTTTTTCACCCGCCTGCGAAGGGAGGCATGAAAGCCAGCTCATCGCCATCCCGTAGCAGCGGGTCCTCATTAATGATAGTCCTGTTAACCGCTATCTTGTAAGTATAGTGCTCAATTCCCGGATAATCGTCAGATATTCTGTGCTTCAGATCGGAGTATGATTCAATCGCGATATAATGCTTTCTGCGCACGCCTGTAAAATCTGCAAGCACTCCGAAAAACAAAACGTTGATTTCCATATAATTCTTATATTCTGATGCAGCTTTTGTTTTGCCCGTCAATGAGCTTCGAGCCAGTTACTGCCTGTTCCGCAATCGACCTTGAGAGGAACATCAAGCATGGCGGCATGCGACATCTCATGGACAACCATCTCCTGAAGCCTGTCAAGTTCACCGGGCACAACCTCAAAGATCAATTCATCATGTACCTGGAGAATCATTTTAGACGCGAATTTTTCGTTCCTGAGCCTTTCATGAATCCTTACCATTGCTATCTTGATGATATCGGCTGCAGTGCCCTGAATGGGGGCATTTATGGCATTCCTTTCGGCATTGCCCCTTACAACCTGGTTCCTCGACTGGATATCGCGCAGATACCTCCTGCGGCCAAACATCGTGGTAACGTATCCTGTCTCCCTTGCCTTTCCTATACTCTCGTCCATGTACTTCTTAACTCCCGGATATGAATTGAAATACCCGTCGATAAGATCCTTAGCCTCTTTTCTCCCTATCGTAAGACGTTCCGAAAGTCCGAATGAAGAGATCCCGTAAATGATCCCGAAATTGGCAGTCTTTGCCCTGCTTCTCATCTCACGCGTCACATCCTTAAGTTCAACACCAAAGATCTTCGAGGCAGTTGCCGCATGAATGTCGTTACCCGAAAGGAAATCGCCTATCATGTTGCTGTCGCCGCTGAGATGCGCCATAAGCCTGAGCTCTATCTGCGAGTAATCGGCCGAGAGAAAAAGATTTCCCTCTTCCGGAACAAATGCCTTTCGTATCTCCCTGCCCCTCTCATCCCTTACCGGAATATTCTGAAGATTCGGATTGTTTGAACTCAGGCGGCCTGTCGATGCCACCGCCTGGTTGTATGAAGTGTGTATCCTTCCCGTTTTGCTGTCAACCAGCTGGGGCAATGCCTCGACATATGTTGAAAGCAGCTTCTTAAGTCCCCTGTATTCAAGTACTTTGTCTATAATGGGATGACGGCTGGCCAGCCTTTGCAGTATCTCCTCGCTTGTATTGAACTGCTTTGTCTTTGTCATCCTGGCATTGTCGTCGAGCTTCAGCCTTATGAACAGGACATCGCCCAGCTGCTTCGGGGAGGAAATATTGAATTCCATTCCGGCAAGGGAGTGGATCTCCCCCTCAAGAGTAAGGATGTCTTCGCGGAGGCCCGTGGCAATGGCTTTAAGATCATCCTGGTTAAGCTTCACTCCGGTCCTCTCCATGTCAGCCAGTACTGAAATAAGCGGCATTTCGATAGTTGCGGCAAGCTCCGATAATCCTTCGGCTTTAAGCCTGGGTTCGAACAACTCCTTCAGCTGATAGGTGACGTCGGCATCCTCAACTGCATATTCCTTTATCAGGTCGGCGGGAACGGAACGCATGTTCTTTTGGTTTGCCCCCTTCTCGCCGATAAGCGATTCGATGCGGACAGGGCTGTACGAGAGATAACTCTCAGCCAGCAGGTTCATGTTGTGTCTCATGTCGGGCTCGAGCAGGTAATGGGCGATCATAGTGTCGAAAAGACTGCCTTTCACCTCAATCCCGTAGTTTGCCAGCACCTGGATGTCAAACTTCATGTTCTGACCGATCTTCCTTATTGCCGGATTTTCAAGAACCGGCTTCAGTATCTTCAGCTTCATGGCAGTCTCATCTCCTGATTCAGGAAAGTGAACGAGCCATCCCGATCCTTTTTTCCATGAGAATGCAATTGCAACAAGCTCCGCTTCAAGGGATTCAATGCTGGTGGTTTCCGTGTCAAAGCAGATTTCTTTCTGCTTCATTGCCTCAGCGGCAAAATCCTCAAGCTCCTTTGTTCCTTCAACAAGAATATAACTATGCTCCACGCTGTCGATGCCGGCCTTGCCTGAGGAAACCTCCGGAAGCTGTTCACTGCCAAAGAGGGTGCCCTGCGAAGGCCCGCCCGGAGCGGCATCCGCTGATCCTCCGCCGGAGGCAATGGTGTTTTTGTCAATCTCTGAAAAAACTTCAGAAGCAATTGTCCTGAACTCCAGTTCGTCGAAAAGCTTCTTCAGCTTTTCACGGTCGGGAGTTTCAATTATGAGGTCTTCTTCCCTGAAATCAACCGGGACGTTGATCTCGATTGTAGCCAGA
>CAYQRF010000057.1:0-10504 GCA_964419775.1 uncultured Rikenellaceae bacterium | reverse complement strand
GGAAAAAGAAGAGCTGCAGGATAATACAAACTGCAAACTAAGCCGACTGCAAAAAGAAGAGCTGCCATGGTAGTGCGCGTGTCTGGATTCAACAAACATTAGAATTTGTCTTGAGTACAGGAGCAAGTTAAAAACCCGTGACAAGCCTATTAAACATAGAACCGTCCGTGTTATAGGCATCAATGGTCACCTACTGACTCCTTTTATAGATCTTATCCATTATTATTTGTTTTTGACACAACGAATTGAAAATCCAGTTTGTTCAGGCATATAACCAATAGAATAACCTGTACTCGCAAATGCACCCAACGGCGAATAAGCCCACCAGCCTCCATAACTGCCTTGTTTAAAAGAACCGTCCCATACTCTACCACCAGTATGTATAGTTTTAAAGCTTTCCTCAACATCGCTTGAAGAATTATTAAAATAATCAATCAGGGTTTCCCATTCTTCTTCTGTTGGGACATGATAACCAACCGGACAAATATACTCATGAAGCTGAGCAGCCCAATAATTATATATTGCACCATAGGTATCCTTGTAATCCGGATTATTCTGATACCAGCAATAGGCCGGCTGACCTGTTGATGACCAAAATTCATCATCTTCAGCATGTGGAATCGGATAGCCGTCGTTATATTTTGTAGTCTTAAGATTTTCGGTCAGCCAGACCTGTGTCCCAAGAACAATGGTATCATAAGTATTTCCATCACCGTCAGTGGGTAATGCCGGTCTTTTCTTTTCTTTCTCGCAGCTTTGGGCCAGAAAAAATATAGCCAGACCTATAAAAAAGAATCTCAGTTTATACATATCAGAATAGTTTGAATTTATAATTTATGTAAATTTTCTTATCATTATGAAAGTACTTGTAGTCAAATTTTGTAATTCTTCATCTGTTCTAACAGTGACTCCATTTTAACACAACCAATTAATGTTTTATTGATAACCTTATTGTTGATTTTTTATCCTTATACTGGATGTTTAAGTAATATAATCCCTCAGGTAAATTACCAGTACCAAGTTTATAGGGATAACTTGTAAAATTAACCTTGGATTTAGCAATCCCTGATCCATCAATAATAGTAAGAATGCTTTGCTCACTAGAGGGATCTTCATCTATTGGGAATTTTTCTTTAATAATATCTATATTTACAAAGTCATCGGTTGGATTAGGATATGCCATAAAATATTCTCCACAATATCCTTCTGCAAAGTATAAATCTTTTAGAATTACGTTCGGACCACATTTAGAAGTTGTAGCACTTATTTGAACCATGCCATATGGATAATTATTTGTATTAATAGAAATAAGGTTATCATAAGTATAGTTTGTTGTCCAACCAGAAGGTAGTACCCAACTGAAATTTGAAGTAGTACAGTCTTGATCAGAATTGATATAAGAGATTGTATAGTTTGTGTTGGGACATAAGTAATAAAAATCGCCTGAACCTTGAGGTGATCCACCATAAGAATCAAGGATAGAAACGGTAACATAATTTTCACGCGGGCCAATAAGATAAAACTCAAATTTATGGGTCGTTAAAACATTCCCATTATATTTTAACTTGTATTCAATTTTGCCTTTTTTCCCAACATATCCTGTGATAGGAACAATAAGGTTGGTTGTTGCTCCAGATCCCGAACAATTAGAACTAAAATAAGTTGTTGGTGTTACGTTCCATTCAGTTGAGAAACCCCTGTTTGTTAATTCAGGATCAAAGTAATCTAAAGTAAAGGTTTTACCACCGGCACATACCCACTTGCTTGTAGTGTCTGAGATACGAGGACCATTTACAGGTGTATATCCATCACAAAAAATGACATATTTATCTCTATCATCAAAATCCATTTTAGGATAATATCCTGTGAATCCAGATGTAGGATAGGCCTCTAATCCCCATCTGTAAAATCCATCGCGGTCATCATCTATTGCAGATTCTCTACTATATTTGTCAATACCATAATAATCCTTTACAGTAATATATTTTAAAGTCCCATTATCATTAACAACCGGCTTAATCCAGTAACAATTTGGAGCATAATCAAAGAAATTAATTGCAACCTGGCGATTTGAAGCAGGGGCACCTGGCCAACTATCTTTAATTTCCCATTTCCCATTTGCCGTCCATCCTGTCACAAGAATGGAGTGGTGCACATTACTGTCACCAGGATGCAAAGCTCGTCCTAATTTATTGCCCGATTGATCAGCTCCATTACCCGCGAGAATAATAGGACCATAATCCATAATTGCCTTCTTAAGATCCTCAACACTATCTATAGTAGGATTTGAACCCCAAAGAGATACTCCCCATCCTGGAATTTTAGCTTTATGATCATAATCTTCAGCTAAAAATGTGTTGCATGGGGGATTTGTCATATAACGGGGGTGGTCAGGTTTAGTATAGACGGGACCAGGCCATGGCCAAGTACCCTCATCCACTGAACCATTAGATTTAAAGAAAGGTAGTGCCAAATCTGGTGTCCAATTATGTAATGTACAATCAGAGTATAAATTACTCTCTGACAAATTTTCATTTGAACCTTCATGGTTAAAATAGATCTCAATCATCGCTTCCACTGCTGCAACAGTGGCAAATATTCCGCATGGTCCCTGTTCTCCTTGATCCTTTGCATCAGAAACATAATCAATATAATTGTGTCTATGATTCCAACTGAATGATGAGGGCTGAGAATAAGTGAGTCCATAAACTTGAAGCATTAGGGTTAGCAATAATGCATGTTTTAGGGCTGATTTGTAAGCTTTCATAGCGTTCATATTTAATGAGTAAAGGTTTGATATTCAAGCCTTAATTATCAATTATTTAAAAACTAACAAAGGTTATATAATGCTAATACTAGAACTTGCTGTTTTTGCAAATAATATGAGGCTTGACTTTCACAATCAAGTTTAAGCTAAGATAATCATATCTTATCAATTTAGCACAAGTTTTTATCAGTTTATTGGAAAATAATAGTTTTACGAAATTAATTTGACAAATTCTAAATTGTACTTCATCAATCCGTGGCCATGTAGCATAGTTTTGTATTATAACATTCTAATTGTAAGGGCTGCCCATAAATGCCAATAATATTCATGCCGCGTCAGGGGCGATATGATTTTTGGCGGTAATTCAAAAAAAAAGAGACCCGCAGGTCTCTTTTTTCATATCTGAATGCTTCTGTTAATTGTCCGATGCCATCAGCAGGAAGGGCTTCATTTCGAAGCTGTGGTAGAATGGCCTCAGCCTTTCGGTGTTATAATGCTCGGCAACGTTGACGATTTTCTTTGAAGAGGTGATCACATCGATCGGAACATTGTCGTACCTGCCGTTCTTAAGGACCACTATCCTGCCATGAAGGCCTTTCAGGATAAGATCGAGCGCCAGGTTTCCGTATGCCATAGGCACAATCGAGTCGAGTGCGTCAGGATCGCCGCCGCGTACCATATAGCCAAGCTTCTGTGTTATGCAGTTGATGGTTTTTCCGTTGTTGTATTTGGTCGACAGTTCCTTCAGCTGATCAGAAACCAGATCACCGATTCCGCCAAGTTTTGCATGGCCGTATGCATCTTTTTCCTGACCTGAGAATATCATCTCGCCACCCTTGAACATTGCACCTTCGGATACAAGAACAACCGAATACCTGCTGGGATTGTGATTCCTGTCTTCAATGAGAAGCCTTGCCAGGTGATCAATGTCAAACTCATATTCGGGGATAACGCATCTGTTTGCTGCTCCGGCCATGGTGGGAAGCATGGCGGTGAAACCGGCATAGCGTCCGAATACCTCAAGTACCAGTAGCCTTTCGTGCGATCCGGCCGAAGTCCTGAGACTGTTTGTCATCTGGATTGTCCTGGTTACGCAGGTGCTGAATCCGATACAGTAGTCAGTTCCGGGAACATCATTGTCCATCGTTTTAGGAATAGCAACCACCTTAACTCCCTTTTTGTAGAGGTGAACACCGTAACTCAATGTATCGTCTCCGCCAATAGGGAAAAGATAATCTACTCCGAGCCATTCGAGGTTCTTGATGACTTCCGGAGTGAGGTCATTCACCTCTGCACTGTATGTGGACTGCAGATGATCAGGAACACTACTCTTTAACATATGGCTCGGCCTTGTCCTCGATGTGTGAAGAAAAGTTCCTCCTGTACGCCCGGCCTTGTTCACTATGTCATCCGTCAGAACCTGATAACAGTTGCTGTTGTCAGCCTTGTTATCCCTTATCAGTTCCGTTATACCTGCCCATCCCCTGCGGAGGCCGATAACCTTGTATCCTTCCCTGTTTGCCCTGATGGTAACCGCCCTTATTGCAGGATTAAGACCCGGGACATCTCCTCCCCCTGTAAGGATCGCGATCACTCCTTTTGTTTTTTTAACTTCTGCCATGACCTTCTGCTTTTTATTTTTATTTGAAACCATTTCTTGAAATTTTTGCCCCCTAAAATAATTTATTTTGATGAATTGGTAAAAAGTTTATTCATTAAGCCAAAATCTGATGAATAAATTCTTCCCATCATCTCACAATGAATTCCTTTCCTTTCAGCACCCCGCCTCTCGTCGAAATCACTGATACCCTGCCTTTCAGCCCGATATCGTTGTAGAGACGGATGGTGAAGACTGTTTCAGTCGAAGAGCCTCCCTGTGTATAGGGAATGTTCCTTGATGCCCTTACCTGTACCCGGCTTGTATTCTGATCGCCGTACATGCCTCTTCCCGATCCTTCTCTCTCATTCAACTTCTCCTCGATGATCCTGAACGAAGGTTTATCTTTTGCTAATCCGGCTGTATCGAATTCAAGCTCTATCCTGTCCTCCCTTACGATCTTGACAAGATGCGCCTGTTTCAGCGCGGTCGGGAGTTTCCCCCTGTTGATGACTCCTATCCTCAACTGGTAATCAGTAGAATCAGCCTTGTATGCTTTCGTCCTTTTGACCTCTATCTTACCCCATTCCAGTTCGGGCAGATGATTTGCCATTTCAATATTGAAAAGCCCCTCATTCCTTACCCACGTTTCAAGATGTCTTGCCGGAGGGTTCTGTGAAAAGAACTTCGGATTGAAGCCTCCGATTTCGATGTCGCCGTAAACGGGATGCCTTGCAGGCTTCCACTCGATGAATCCTTCTCCTCCATTCTCCTCTTCATCCCATCTTAGAATGTCTATCTGATCTTTGGTGCCGTCATTGTCGTAATCCTTGTATCTGGCACCGTTCCATATCTCATCTCCATACCAGATGGCGCCAAAATACCAGTACCCGAAATCAGGACCATGTCCGAAAAGGGGATTTCCTTCCCCGTAATCGTTGTAAACATCTCCGGCCTTTTCGTAACCGGTAAGCTTCCTGCCGATTTCGTCGAAAACCCTGTACCACTCAAGGTCCTCCGGATACATCCTGTCGGTTGAGGCGGATGTTGACGGTGGCCGGAGGTGCATCGGTACGCTGGTGTCCATCGAGTTTACAACATAGATATTGGGATGTGTGAGAAGAAAGTTCACCACAGCCCGTGTTTCAGACTCGCTGAGCGGAAATTCGCCTGCTCCCCCCTGGGTGAACCCCCTGCCGGTGGCCTCCGACATCGGCCTCCAGTTTTCGGGATAGTTCCTGTGAAGATCGAGGCCTCCGATGCCGTCTTCATTTATCCGACCGTCGCCGTCGTTGTCTATCCCTTCAGAAGATGAAAGATAAATTCCCTCGCCTGCCGGAACCCGTTTCATTATCCTGCCGGTCGAATCCTTCGGATCGGGAATGAGATTCCCCTTCTTCTCGTCCTTCCATCTCATTGTAAGGATCATCCCGTCGTTATCAATATCCTCGGGTGCATCCTCGTCGAGCAGACCGTCAGTGTCATTGTCAACAGGCCTCACAGTGCTCCTGTTGCTCTGGGCGGTATTCATATACAGGTTATGTCCGTCGGGATTGTTGACCGGTCTCAGGTAAATAGTTTTGGTATCGAGCAGATGAGTTACTTCCGGATCTTTTCCATAATTCTCAAGGAGGTACTGAGCCATCCACATAACGCATTCGGAGCTGGTCACCTCACCGCTGTGCCTGCCGCCTTCAAAGAAAGCTGCAGGCTTGTCAGTATCCTTTCCTTTTTCCTTGTTTGTAATGGTCATCTGCATAATGGGCCTGCCCTCAAAGCTCCTGTCAACTTCATAAAGTTCTGCAAGCCCCGGATACTCCTTCTCCCAGCGGCTGAGCCACGAACATATCACCTCAAGGGAATGGTAGGTGCCGAAAGTCAGATTATCGCCGGGTTCGTACTGAACGCCGGGATATTTCACAACCGGGAAATAGTTTACACCGTGACGGAAGCCCGTCATGCTGTACTGTATGGTTTTATTTTCGGGTTGTGCTGCCAGCAATGCCGGGATCAGAATTAGCCCGGCCAGAATAGAAGTCTTTTGCATAGTGGATTATAGTATTCTTCCAAAATAAAGGAATTTTTCATGACAAAAGGCATAAGCCGTTACCGCTTACCCTCTCTTTGATATTATTTCCAGCTTGTCAATATCAAGTATCTCGATAGTCTTTCCCGTTGTCCTTATTATACCGTCGCGCTTAAAATCAGATAGTGTGCGTATTACATTTGCCGTACTCATCCCGATATAGTCGGCAATCTCCTTCCTTGAGACAGGAATATCGTAAACCCGCGACTTGAAAATATCCTTCATAAGATAAAGAAGAACGAATGCCACCCTGCCGGCCAGGTTCTTCTGCCTTATATCGAGAGTCTGGCCGATTATCTTCTCGCTGATCTTCGAAACCCGGGCAAAAAGGTTAACGGCAAATCCGCTGTTCTTCATGAAAAGGTCCCTGATGAAGTCAATTTTGACCGAACAGACTACCGAATCCTCAAGTGCGGCCACTGAGTATTTGTACCTTTCACCCGAAAAGACGCTCATGGTGCTTACAAATTCAAATGGCCGGGTGATTGTGATAATCTGCTGCTCCCCGTCGTCGGTAATCCGGAAAAGCTTGACCAGCCCGTGCTTCAGGTATTTGAAATGGGTTATCGGGTCGCCCTGATGATTAATTATCTCTCCCTTCGAATAGCGAATCTCTTCCTTATTGTTGCACAATTCGCGGATATAATGGTCATCAAGACTGGCAAACGCGACATCCCTGAATTCACAGTCAGCACATATGCAGTTTTTGGTCCTGGTGTCCACAGAGGTCCCTTTTTTACAAAGTTAAAATTTTCAGGTTTACTTTTAATTGGTCTTATTTGTTTTATTTGGAATTTTGGCCTTATTTTTATATCGGAAGGCTGAATGACAACTAATTAACTAATCGTGATTTACCGTACTGATTATCACATACATTCCAGATTCAGCGACGGAAAGTCGGCTCCGGAAGATTATATCGGCCATGCTGTTGAGGCCGGACTTAAGGAGATTGGCTTTGCTGATCATCTCACACTATTCAGGGACGATGCTACCGACTGGAGCATGAACGCCCCCAGGGTAGGACCTTACCTTAAGAACATCTCAAACCTTGCCCGCAATACAAGCAGCATCAAGGTCAGGAAAGGCCTTGAAGTTGATTACTTCCCCGGGAAGGAAAACGAAATAAACTCATTCCTTGACGGCCTGAAGCTTGATTATGTAATCGGATCGGTCCATTACCTGGGTGATGAAACCGTCGACCTGGGACGGGAATTCTACGCCGGGAAGGATATCAACAGGGTTTATGAGGATTATTTCAACCATGTTGCGGCGGCGGCCGCTTCAGGACTGTTTGATATAATTGCCCATTGCGACCTGGTTACAATTTACGGATACAGACCGGCAACCGACCCGGAGAATCTTTACCGAATGCTTGCCCGGAGCTTCAGGGAGCATGATGTTGCATTTGAGATAAATACCAACGGAAGGAACAGGCCTGTCGGAGATTTCTATCCCGACCGTAAATACCTTAGTATCTTCCGTGAGGAGAATGTTCCTGTTTGCGTCAATTCCGACGCCCATATGCCTGCGAGGGTGGCACAGTATTTCGACGAAGCCTACGAACTGGTTAAAAGCGCAGGCTATACTGAAATGGCTGTTTTTGAAAACAGGGAACGGTTCCTGATCCCGATTGAATGAATTACCGTCTGTGCAACTGATCCTTATCGATGGCAGTACTTCAGGCTCCAAGCATGTGCTCAAGGAAGATCTTGAGGCCGATGGCTATAAGGATCAGACCTCCGATTATCTCAACCTTGCTGCCAAGCCTCGTTCCTGCCGATTTGCCGATCCTTATGGCAGCCATTGATGCGAGAAAGGTGACGGTGCCTATTATCACCGCCGAATACCAGATTTTTATACTCAGAAAAGCAAAGCTGATGCCTACGGCAAAAGCGTCTATACTGGTACCGACAGCCATCGACAATCTTGCCATGGGGCTGTCATAATCTGTTCTGCTTTCATCCTTCTCCTCATCCTTCTTCAAACCTGCTATTATCATCCTGATACCCAGGATTGCAAGAAGAACAAGGGCAACCCAGTGATCAGCAGCCTTCATGAAATCGCTGACCAGCGAACCGAGAAAATATCCCGTAACAAGAAATCCTGCCTGGGAAACTGCCATCAGGAGGCCAAACCAGATTGCATCACGGAAAATGATCCTGTTCCGTACCACGCCGAACGAAAGGGAAACGGCAAAAGTGTCGAATGACAAACCCAGGGCTACTGCGACAATGGTGATGAAATCCATGGATTACCTTTAAAGGCCTCAAATATAATAAATGTATATATTTGACCCGATAAAATATGTCATGCATGCGAAGCGTGATTCAGAGAGTAACAAGGGCGTCGGTTGGAATCGGCGGCAGGAAACATTCGGAAATCGGACCCGGACTGGTCCTGCTTCTCGGCATCGGGGAATCGGACGACAATTCTGATGTGGAGCGGCTCGCGGCAAAAATTTCGCGGCTGAGGATCTTCAGCGACTCCAACGGAGTCATGAACCTCTCCGTAATGGATACCGGCGGTGATGTCATGGTAATCAGCCAGTTCACCCTCCATGCCCTTACAAAAAAAGGAAACAGACCATCCTATATAATGGCTGCCCGGCCTGAAACAGCAATACCACTCTACAACAACTTCGTAAACACGATATCCGGAATCCTGGGGAAGAATGTCGCAACAGGTGAATTCGGGGCAATGATGCAGGTGGAACTGGTAAACGACGGACCTGTAACAATTATAATCGACACGAAGGAAAAGGAATAAAGAGTTCCTCATTAATCAATCGGCACTTCATGCAGGATAAAATCGAAATCAATCCGGATAAAGCTTTCAAAAGATCGGTCCTTGTGGTAACTGCATTTGCAGCTTATCTGACACCGTTTCTTGGTTCGGCTGTAAACCTGGCCCTGCCATCCATCGGAAAAGATCTTAATGCCAGCGCAATTGGCCTGGGATGGATAATGAGCAGTTTCATACTTTCATCCGCTGTCTTCCTTGTGCCTTTCGGCAGACTGGCCGATATTGCCGGAAGAAAGAAGATCTTCACGGCAGGTTTGGGGTTATTCACCGTATCTGCACTCCTTATTGTGTTTGCCCGGGACATGGCATCGATGATTGCCTTCAGGATAATTCAGGGAATTGCCGGAGCCATGATCTTCGGTACAAGCATGGCAATAATCACTTCGGTGTTTCCGGCAGGAGAAAGAGGCAGGGCAATGGGGATAAACGTCACAGCCGTCTACCTTGGCCTGTCGACCGGCCCGATAATCGGAGGATTGCTGACAGAGTCGTTTGGCTGGAGAAGCCTTTTCGCCTTCCTTGTGCCTTTTGGCATTGCTGCAATCATACTCATAACAACACAGATAAAGAAGGAATGGGCTGACTCGAAAGGCGAAAAATTCGATCTGACCGGCTCGCTGCTGTATGGTGCCGGCCTTTTCGGGGTTATGTACGGATTTTCCAAACTGCCATCGACCATGGGATGGATATTCCTGATTGCAGGAACAGCGCTGGGTGTCTTTTTTGTTCTTTTTGAAAGAAAAACCGATAAGCCGGTTTTTGATGTGAGGCTGCTGTTCAGAAACAGGATCTTCGCATTTTCGGGAATGGCTGCACTGATAAACTATTCGGCGACCAGCGCCGTTGGATTTTTCATAAGTCTTTACCTTCAGTACCTCAAAGGCTTCGACGCAAGGGAAGCAGGATTTGTTATGATATCGCAGCCTGTGGCAATGGCACTCCTTTCGCCCATTGCCGGAAGACTTTCGGATAAACATGATCCCGGAAAAATAGCTTCCATAGGGATGGGATTCACGGCTGCCGGCCTGGTTGCACTTTGTTTTCTGACACCCGAAACGCCCATAAGCACAATTGTAATTCTGCTTACGGTACTGGGGATCGGCTTCGGACTCTTCTCTTCACCAAACTCAAATGCAATAATGAGTTCCGTTGAAAAACGCTACCTGGGAGTCGCTTCGGGAGTGGTCGGGACCATGAGAATGGTCGGACAAATGTTTTCGATGGGTATTGCCATGATGCTGATCTCCCTGTT
>CAYQRF010000056.1:0-10560 GCA_964419775.1 uncultured Rikenellaceae bacterium | reverse complement strand
CGGTCAAAGAACACAACCGGGATATTTTTCCTGAGTATCTGATTGAAGTGGTCAATGTTTTCGGTGTCGTAGGCCAGGGAAACCAGCAATCCGTCGACCCTGCTGTGAAAAAGAGTCGATACGCAGGCTGTTTCCTTTTTTCCTGACTCCTGCGACTGACTTATGATCAGCCCGTAACCAAACTGGTTCGTTATCTCCTCCATCCCTGCTATCACAGTGGCCATGAAAAAACTGTTCAGTTTGGGAACCACCACCCCTATGGTTTCGGTGCTCCTTTTTCTCAGACTGCTGGCAAACTTGTTCTGCTGGTAGCCCATCTCTTTTGCCATGGCTCTTATCCGCTTCTTCGTATCCGCATGGATATGCGGATGGTCCTTTAAACCTCTGCTGACCGTCGAGGGTGAAATATTCAGGGCTTTTGCCACATCGTAAATGGTGACATCACGGGTGCTCATCTGCAGGAAAATGAATTAACAAATTTAATATAAAATGACAGACAGTGAAAAAAATTAAGAAAAAAACCCGCAATCGGTTGCATATTTTTAAAAACATGTCTATTTTCGGAATTCAAAGAACCTGATCTGCCATTCTTTTTTTTAATATACTTACTAACCATGAATCATGAAATCCGTTTCCCAATCAAGGCCTCACTAACCGTTGCGGCTTTGCTAAGCCTTTTAGCAGTAACCTGTCAGGCTCAAAAGATAGCCTCGCTCGAAGTAAATCTTGCCAGTCCCGCCTTTGGGATGAAAATCCCCGTGAGCATCAATCTCGACGAGGTTACCTACCTGTCCGATACACTCCTGGCATTATATGAGATCAGGGATGGTACCTCAACAAAAGTTCCGTTTCAGACCGAAGCAGGCAATCCAAGAAAACTGACATGGCTGGTCTCATCGGGAACCGGAGCCAATGAAAAGCACACATATGAGCTGGTGAGCGAAAAATCGATGTTTCCCTATACTATGAAAGCGTCGGTCAAGGATGGCGCCCTGCTTATTCATTCAGGCGACCAGAAACTGCTTCAGTACTTCTTCACTACAGTATATCCTCCGGCCGGAGTTGATACTGCATACAAAAGAAGCGGATTCATCCACCCTCTGTGGTCACCTCATGGCCAGGAGCTTACGCGTATTCAGCCTCCTGATCACTATCATCATTATGGCATCTGGAATCCATGGACCATGGTTGAATTCGAGGGTGACACCCTGGATTTCTGGAATATAAATTCAAAGCAGGCCACTGTCCGCTTTGCCAACTTCGTATCGGTTGAAGAGGGACCTGTTTTCTCTGAATTCGGAGCTCTTCATGAGCATATAGTTTTGAAGAAGGCAGGGAAAGACAAGGTTGCGATGAACGAACTGCAGAATGTAAGAGTCTATGAACCTGACAAAAGCGGTGACTGTTTCATAGTCGACTTCAACATAAACATGAACTGCGCAGGTGAAAGTCCATTCAGGATCCTGGAATACCGCTATGCAGGTCTTGGCTGGAGAACAACTGAGAAATGGAACAAATTGAACAGCATGGTCCTCACATCCGAAGGGAAGGACAGAAAAAGCGCCGACGGCAGCAAGGCAAGGTGGTGCATCGTCCAGGGTGAGATCGATACTGACTATGCAGGTGTTGTAATGATGTCGTTCCCGACAAACTACAACTTCCCTGAACCGCTCAGGATATGGCCCGAGAATCAGTACAACAGGGGCGACATGTTTGCAAACTTCTGTCCTACCAAAGACATGAACTGGGATCTCATGCCCGGAAAAAACTACAACCTCAGATACAGATTCCTCGTCTATAACGGCCGTTTCGAAAAAGAAAAGGCGGAAAGTGCCTGGAACTACTTTGCCCGGCCACCCGAGGTTATAGTCCGTAAGGTCAACTAAGCGGTTTCATTTTAATCTATTATAAATACAATCTATTTTGTTTGAAATATCCCGCAACCGATTGCAGTTTTTAAATATTTTCATAAATTTGGTATCAACTAACCTTAATTGCCTGATTTTTATAACTCAATTTTATTCAACCCTTTAATTCAATTACATGAAAAAACTTCTGCTGCTGATTATGTTTGCCGGATTCACCTTGAATCTGGCGGCACAAAAAGTTGTCACTGGCAAGGTGACAGATGAAGAACAAAATCCTCTTCCCGGGGTTTCTGTGCAGGTAAAAGGGACTTCCATCGGAGTTCTTACCGATAAGGATGGGCAGTTCCGGCTACAGATCCCCGTCGATGTGAGGATACTCTCATTCTCGTTCATCGGGATGAAAACCCAGGAACTCGAGATCGGAACACAATCCAGCTTCAGCGTTGTGATGCAGGTCGATGTCGGAATGCTTGAGGAGGTAATCGTAATCGGTTATGGAACAATAAAGAAAAAGGACCTTACCGGCGCCGTCTCCAGGATCGATGCGAACGAACTTGCAACTGAAGCCACCTCGAACGTAACGACAATGCTGAGGGGAGCTATCCCCGGCCTGGCTGTGAACCTGAGCACCAGCGCCAAGGGTCTCAGCAGTTCAAGCGACATGCTCATACGCGGAGAGACATCACTGAGATCCGACGATGGCGATCAGGCAAATGCCAACGCTCCCCTGGTTGTCGTCGACGGAATGCTTTATTATGGCGACCTGGCCGACATCAACCCGGTCGACATCGAAACTTTTGACATTCTCAAGGATGCATCCTCGGCTGCCATTTACGGAGCCAGAGCTACCAACGGGGTCATCCTTATCACTACAAAGAGAGGGCTTAAAGGAAAACCTGTAATCAGTGTAAGCACCAGCACCGGGATGGCATTCATTTCACACGCCCATTTCGAAATGATGAACGGGGAACAGCACATTGCAAGAAGAATTGCAGGCTTTGAACAGAATGAACGCCGGCAGACTACAATCGGTGCAGGTTATTACAACAGCTATGAAAATCTGCCTTCAGGTGTAACGATCGAACAGTGGAAGGCGTATGACGGTTCAACCGCAGCAACCGATCTCGACGAAGTATGGCTCTCAAGAATCGGCTTTGCCCCGATTGAAGTCAACAACTACAAGGCAGGCAGGATAACCGATTTCAAGGATTACACATGGCAGAACGGACTTACCCAGGACTATAACCTGAGTCTTTCGGGAAGTTCCGATGCCGTTTCATACTACTGGTCACTAGGTTACACCGATAACGAAGGTATACGGTACAACGAGGAATTCAGCACCATCCGCTCAAGGATCAACCTCGACGCCGATGTAACGAATTTCCTGAAGGTGGGCCTGAATGCCCAGATGGCCTTCCGCGATGAAAGCCCTATCTCGCCAGGTACCAGTCTCTTCAACACCCCCTATTCGTCAATGTTCCAGGAAGACGGTGTAACCCTTGAGCTGACACCCTCAGGCTATATCAATGCCCCTAACTTCTGGCTTGAAATGAGGTTCCGTGACCGCTTCCGGAAATACAATACCCTGAACAGCAAGATATTTGCCACAGTGACGTTACCCCTTGGATTATCCTTCACCTCAGAATTCATACCCAGATTCAACTGGAACAGGGATTACAACAGCTATTCGTCAGGCCACTTTGAGTGGGCCTTGCAGGGTGGAAGAGCCTCCCGGGCAAATACAACAGTATTCGAATGGCAGATAAACAACATGCTGAAATGGAACAAGACTTTCGGCGACCACGCCTTTGATGCAACCTTCGTTCAGAATGCCGAAAAATACAACTACTGGTATGAATATATGGAGAGGCAGAATTTCCAGCCTTCCGATGTTCTTGGCTATCACAGAATGCAGGCTGCGACCGAAGATGTCTCCCTTACAAGCAACGATGAAACAAGCACCGGGGATGCACTTCTCGCCCGATTGAATTACACATTCAAATCAAGGTACAACCTTACCGGATCTTTCCGCCGCGACGGTTACTCAGCTTTCGGTCAGGCTAACCCCAGAGCCAGCTTCTGGTCGGTGGCAGGAGGCTGGACCATCAGCGAGGAAGATTTCTTTAATGTCGACTGGGTCGATCAGCTGAAGCTTAGATTGTCTTATGGTGTTAACGGAAACCGTGGTGTCGGAATTTACGATGCCCTCTCCAACCTGAACTCCGGTAAGTTCCTGCTTATTGAAGGTGGCGTTGAACAGTATGTCTCACAGCTTTACACCAGCCGCATGGCAAATGCAAACCTTAAATGGGAACGCACTTCAGCCTATAACGGAGGACTCGACTTCGCGGTCCTGAAAGGAAGACTGAGAGGAACTGTTGAAGCCTATTTCTCGATAACCAAAGACCTTATCATCCCGCGCCAGCTTCCAAACGTGACAGGCTACTCAAGCGTGTTCTCAAACCTGGGACAGGTAAACAACAAGGGATTTGAAATCACCCTGAATTCAGTGAATATCTCAACTCCCGATTTTACATGGACTTCAGACTTATCGGTATCACACAACAGCAACAAGATAGTACATTTGTTCGGTGATTATGTAACTGATGAAGTCACGGGAGAACAGAAGGAGGTTGACGATATCACTAATGAATGGTTTATCGGCCATGCCATTGACGAAATATGGGATTACAAATCCCTTGGAATATGGCAGGAATCAGAAACTGCAGAGGCTACGGCATACTCCCGCTCACCTGGAGATTATAAACTTCTCGATTTCGATGAGGACGGATATTACACCAATGACGACAAGCAGTTCCTGGGCTTCAGGAGACCAAGAGTCAGGCTGAGTCTC
This sequence comes from uncultured Rikenellaceae bacterium, assembly GCA_964419775.1. Taxonomy (GTDB): domain Bacteria; phylum Bacteroidota; class Bacteroidia; order Bacteroidales; family VadinHA17; genus LD21. The sequence continues at coordinate 5,838 of CAYQRF010000056.1, read as the reverse complement.
AGGAATGACGTACAGTACAAAAACTGGGAGCTGTCGCTTAAAATGTATTCATACCTCGGTCACCTCAAGGCAAACAACTTCCTCAGAAACAACGAAGCATTCTACGACAGGGGTACTTACTATGATGTTCCCTACTGGACTGCTGACAATCCCGGTAACAAATGGGCCAGAGTTGAAAGCTACGAAACCAACTTCAATGTGTGGGAGAAAAACTCATTCGTAAGGTTTGACAATGTCTCGCTATCCTACAATATCCCCAGCAGTCTGCTCTCACGCCTCAAGATAGTAAACTGCAGGCTGTCGCTGGTTGCCGACAACCCTCTTGTTTATGCTCCTCAATGGTCATGGATGGATCCGGAAAATGATTCCTACACACCTTCCTATATCTCATTCAAAGTAAATATCACCCTTTAAAATTACAGGATATGAAAAAGATATTTTTAATGATATTATTCCTGACGGCACTCATTTTCATCGGTCCAAGATGTTCCGAGGACTTTCTCAAACCCGAGCCTTTATCATTCTATGCTCCTGAAAATACGTTCGTGAATGCCGATGGATTTAATGCCGCCCTCATCGCCTGCCTGCGTAACGCAAGGCATGAAATGTACGGTGATACGCCGCCCTTCATCTCCGAGGGTATCTTTTCAGATATCGCGGTTGAAGGGACTACCGATAAAACAGGTATTCACATGGATATGCCTGCCGTGATACTTCCTGACGCCAACTTCAACTACGGCGACGTGACAAAGCTTGGCAACTACTGGACCGAAGCCTACAACAGGATCAAGTATGCCAACGTGGTGATCTCGAGAATCGACAATGCAGAATGGAAAAGCGATGCTGAACGCAATAACATCCTCGGGAAGGCCTATTTTCACAGAGCCAACGTTTATTACCGGCTTGTTCATCAGTTCGGCGACGTTCCCCTCATTCTGGAAGAGATAACCCAGCCCAAACTCGATTTCTACTCCTGCACACGGGAAAGTATTCTGCAGAAATGCAAAAAAGACCTTGACTTTGCGGCCCAATGGGTTGACACCGATGCTCCAACCGGTGACATTAACAACGCGGCTGTTAATCATCTTCTTACAAAAGTCAATATGTCGCTCCTGGAGTTTGACGACGCCATAGCTTCAGCCAATGCAGTAATCAATGATGGAATCCATGCCCTGATGACAACCAGGTTCGGTTCGTACAAGAATGATCCGGCACATGATATTATCTGGGACCTTCACCAGGAAGAGAACAAGGCACTGGCAGAAAACACTGAAACAATATGGCTGTTCGTCTGCAGTGAAACCATGACTGAAGACGGGGCAAGCGAAAAGCTCAGGATAATGCGCCAGGCTGTACCTTACTGGGGAGGAGCCGGAAAAGTCAAGACACCCACAGGGCAGACAGGGACAACCGACCAGCCGGGAGGAGCCCTTGTCGGAGGTTTTCCTGTTGAAATTGACCAGGTTGGAATGTATGGAAGGGGCATCGGACGCCTTCGGCCAAGCCCGTGGTACCAGCACGACCTGTGGGATGACCCCAATGACATGCGTCATCTTTATCCCAACTGGATGAGAATGGAGGATCTGGTCTACAATATTCCCGGTCTTAAGGCAAACGGCGATCCGTATTACAACCAGAAACTTCAGCTTTTTGATGCGGGGGGAGGCATTCTCTGCACCGATACAATCAGGTCGTGGTTCGACTGGCCCCACTACAAACTCTATGTGATCGACCCGACTGACAACACCCCCGACGGCGGATTCGGAGACTGGTATGAGATGAGACTGGCGGAAACATACCTGCTCAGAGCCGAAGCTTATTTCTGGAACGATCAGCCCGACATGGCTGCCGCCGACCTGAACGCTGTCAGGACACGTGCTGGATGCGCTCCCTATACTACTGACCAGATCAATATCGGCACCATATTGGATGAAAGGGCACGGGAACTCTACTACGAGGAAAAAAGGAAGACCGAACTGACTCGAATTGCATACATATTTGCCAAAACAGGAAAACCCTGCTATAACGGAAAGACTTACAGCATGAATTCATTCGGAACAGATAATTTCTGGTACGACAGGGTGGTTGAAAAGAATGTGTTTTACAGGGATAATGTCAGGGCTCCGTTCTATAACTACCGCGTTGCACCTTACATCGTTCTCTGGCCTGTTCTGTCGTCAGCAATCAATGCAAACAGCCTTGGACATATAAACCAGAACTTCGGATACCCGGGATATGAGTCAAACATTACGCCCTGGAAATGGGTCGATGGAGAAGGTGAAGGATCAATCGTTGAACAATGAGCAGAAACACATTAAGAAGCACCTGATTTTTTTAAGCAATTTATGATCCTAATCTTTATCTTTATGAATCAGAACAAATATGTTTTTTAAACCTTCAGAATGATACCGGATATTCCCCCGGCAGGTGTATTAAGGCCGCCGGGGGAAATCCATCTGATAAAAAACCTAAATCAAAAATACATGAAAAGACGAATTTTTATCTCCAGAACTGCTCAGGCTGCTGCAGGATCGTTGATTCTGCCTGCCATAATTCCCTCTTCCGTTATCGGCAGGAATCCTCCGAGCGATAAGATCAACATCGGCTGGATAGGCTGCGGCAGGCAGGGAAGAGGAGATATCATGGGTACTATGAGATTCGACACTGCAATGGTTGTAGCCGCTGCCGATGTGGATTCACTTAGGGTAGCCCTTGGCAAGCAAATGGTAGAAGGTTTCTATTCAAAGAAGACCGGGAAAAGCAATTATGTCAATGTAAAAACATACGGCGACTATAAGGAAATGCTGCTCGACAAATCGATAGATGCGGTCTTGATAACCACGCCCGACCACTGGCACTCCCAGCCAGCCATTGAGGCTGCTCTCGCAGGAAAGGATATCTACCTGGAGAAGCCTACTTCACTTACAATAACCGAAGGCAGGCTGCTGAGTGATGTCGTGAAGAAAACCAAGGTAATACTGCAGGTCGGAACCCAGCAACGCTCCAGCCCTCAGTGGAGAATCGCCGCTGAACTTGTTCGGAACGGCAGAATCGGCAAGCTCCATACCGTTAAAATAGGATTACCCGGAGATCCTGCCGGACCTGAAGCCCCTGAAATGCCTGTTCCTCCTAACCTGAACTACGATATGTGGCTGGGTTCCACACCGGAAGTTTATTATACCGAGATCCGCGTCCATCCGCAAAAAGATTTTGATCGTCCGGGCTGGCTGAGATGTGAACAGTTTGGCGCCGGCATGATAACAGGCTGGGGTCAGCACCACTTCGACTCGGCTGCATGGGGAATGGATACCGAGCTGACCGGTCCGGTATCGATCGAAGCAGTGGCCCAGTTCCCGAAAGCAGGATTGTGGGATGTTCACGGCGACTTCATGTCAATAGCAGAATATGCAAACGGGATAACACAGCTCACAAGCGGAAACTACCCCAACGGAGTCAGATACGAGGGAACCGATGGCTGGATATTTGTTACACGCGGAAACTACAGGGCCACCGACAGTGACCCGATAGTCCAGGCTCAGAATACCAAAGCTCTCGACGCAAGCGATCCAAAAATCCTTAGTTCAGTGATCGGTCCCAACGAGATCCATCTCTACGAAAGCAGTGATCAGGCCGGCAACTGGCTCGACTGCATCAAATCGCGCAAGGAACCCATTTCTCCGGTTGAGATCGGACACAGGGCATGCACGGTCTGCCTTGTTACCCATATTGCAATGAAACTGGGAAGAAAACTGAAATGGAACCCCGACACTGAAAAATTTGTGGGTGACGATGAGGCAAACAGCTTGCTGTCAAGACCGCAGAGAGCACCGTACGGGACCAATTACATCAAACTGTAATCTGATTTTTTGACCAATAACTGAAAAGAACAACAAATGCAAAGACTGATAAGGTACATCCTCATCTTCATAATGGGGAGTACTGTTCTTTTGCCGGCATCGGCCGCCAAACTGACAGCCGAGCTTACCGGATCCAAAATCAATGTAAGCATCGACGGAAAATTTTTTACCAGCTACATCTTTTCAGAAGATGAGAAATACCCTTTCTTCTACCCCGTGAACGGACCGGTAACTGGTGGTTCGGTAACATCCATGAGAAACGCTGTTTACCCTCATCATACATCCTTGTTCTTCGGATGCGACATGGTAAACGGTGGAAATTACTGGCAGGAAGGGCTTGAACGCGGAAGGATAATATCGGTAAATGCCCGCATCGAGAAAGAAGGAGGCGATACAGTCGTGATAACCGACGAATGCATCTGGAGCCGCCCCGGAGCAGTATCCCCTGTGAAGGATACCCGGAGGTACATTATAACGGCACCGGCAGCTGACAGAATCCTCATCGATGTTGAAATTACAATGCTGACACTGATGGATGTCCATATCAGGAAAACCAACCATTCGCTGTTCAGCGCAAGGCTTGCCGCTGACATTTCCGTTGCCAACGGCGGCACAATGATAAATGCAGAGGGTGAAAAAAGCGAAAAGGATACATTCGGAAAGAGATCTCCGTGGATCGATTTCTGCGGGAAAAGGGGAAATGCAACTGAAGGTCTTGCAATAATGCAGCACCCTTCAAATCCATGGTATCCTGCTCCCTGGTTTACGCGCGACTACGGATTCATCTCACCCACACCCATGTACTGGCCCGAGAATGGCGAGGAAACTTTCCTTAAGGATGGAACAAAACTCGTGTTGAAATACAGGGTAATTGTACATTCAGGCGATCATATACAGGCTGATATCGCCGGAGAGTTTAAAAAATACTCGTCAGGGACGTTATAACAATGTTATAACATTGGCGTAGGGCGTAGGGTGAAAGACGCAAGACGCAAGGGCGCAGGATGAAGAGGTCCAACTTTAAAAAGCACTTACCCCCTTTCCGGTCCCGCAATGCGGGAGGCTTGTGGCGCTGTTCGTACCTGGGAGCAAAAGCGTGCTGCTCCTGCCCCCTTGGGGGAAGGTTGGGAAGGGGGTGTTAAGTGAGAACGGATGCCAGTAATTAGCTATTAATCTGTCAACTTTTTTCAGGACGAGACAAGTCCGAGGACTTATTCATGCGTTTTTCTGTATAGGCAATCTGTTCTGGGGCAGGTAATGCAGGGATAAGGATCAAAGCTTACATCCTTTCCTATGCCTATCATTCCGCTTACCGACTTTTCAGGACTCATGAGAGCTGAATCATTCAGGGTTATTCCACAGGAGTTATCCGGCATCAGCCTGAATAATCCATGCTGGTCCGATACATCCCACCCGCAATATCCCGGACTGTAGCGGTTTGTAACCTTCATGCCCGACATCCCGACTGCATTCTTCACTTCCTCAAGTATCAGGCGTGATGCGTGTTCCGCAATCTCACTGCCAATAATGTCGTAGACGAATGATGCAAACGGATCGCCGTCCTCCATGGCCTTTCCAGAGAGTTTTTCAGGTCCCGGACCAGCAGTACAGAGGAATATGGCAATGGATTCTGATTTTCTGAGTTGTTTGTAGACAATATGCTTCAGATTGAACACAACGCCATTCAGTGTGACTGAATGGCCGGCGGAATTCCATTCCTCAACGGGGCAGATCATGTATCCGGCTTTTACCGAGCATACCCTGGAGGCATTGTCGAGCAGTTCCTGAACCAGTCCGGAGAATTCATCATGCGCATATTCATTCCCGGATCCGAGAAGGCGGCCTATACTTTCCCCTCCGATCCCAAGCTCCGAAAAACCATATTCAAATGTGTTCATCATGCCTCTTCAAGTCCGGCTTCATGGACAATCCTTCCAACAACATCCTCCCATCCCAGCGACATCAGGTGAATCCCGCTTAT
>CAYQRF010000055.1:0-11914 GCA_964419775.1 uncultured Rikenellaceae bacterium | reverse complement strand
CCGGATCGGTAAAACAGTTTGGCAATCCTGAAATGACAGGCTTCAGCTGTTGCAATGGCACGGCTCTTGAGAGCAGTACGAAGCTTCAGAATTCGATATACTTCAAAAGTGCAGACAATCAGGCTCTGTTTGTTAACCTCTTTGTTCCTTCAACATTGAACTGGACAGACAGGAATCTTACTGTGACTCAGACAACTGTGTATCCCAAACAAGACCGGACTCTGTTGACAATAAAAGGGAAGGGACGGTTTGACCTCAATGTCCGTGTTCCTCATTGGGCTACGAAAGGCTATTTTGTGAAGATAAACGGCAAGGATGTGAAGATCAATGCGGTGCCCGGAAGCTATCTCACCCTGAGCCGCAAATGGAAGAACGGGGATAAGGTCGAGCTGCGCATGCCCTTTAAGTTTTACCTGGAGCCGGTGATGGATCAGCAGAATATAGCCAGCCTGTTCTACGGACCGGTGCTGCTGGCAGCCCAGGAGCCGGAGCCGCGGACAGAGTGGCGCAAGGTGACACTGGATGCGGAAGATATAGGCAAATCGATATCAGGCAATCCAGAACAGATGGAATTCACTATTGACGGCGTTGTGTTTAAACCATTCTATGAAACCTACGGTCGTCATTCGGTGTACCTGGATGTTACCCTGAAATAGCTCTGAAGGCTGTTTCACCTGATGATTTCAATTCTGCTCTCGCCACGGTAACTTTTTAATTCCGGGTTCTTCTTCAGGTATGAGATCAGTGCATCAGCCGTTGTGACAAAAAGCGACTGGCCGGGATCTTTATGTTCATATTTGTAAACCGAAGTCATGTAGCTGTTCATGGCAACCGAATATGTCCGGTCCATATCGAGAGCGCTCCCGTCTGCGTTCATGAGGGATACCTCTAGAAGGTCTCCGGATGCATCCAGTTTATGCCTTGTTCTGATCCCCGAGGTATACAGCGGGCTTTTATCATCAAGATTAAAAGCGGCTTTCATCAGGGAATGAATTTCCTTTCCGGTCAGTTTTGTAACTATCAGTTCATTTCCAAAGGGATCCAGCTGATAAACATTCATAATTGTAACAGGTCCTTTCGGAAGATTTGAGATTCGGACACCTCCCGGATTAACCAGTGCAATATCGGCCAGGGCAGCATCGCGCTGGGCATCAGCCATAAGATAGCCCAGCTGCTCATATGATGAAAAGTCATCGGTTGCAGTGGCTGCAAGTTCATTAAGTGCACGATTATCATTGAACCGGTCAACCATTGCCCTGACAGATGGCTTTTCGCTCCGTGAATCCCTGATATTTACAAGCTCCATGTTTCGCTGAAGCGAGCCGTCGCTCTTTACATTCAACCTGATCAGAGTGCCGTATTTCAGTTTGTTTTCGGCCTGGGTAATCATGATGCCGTTGTGAATCTGTTCCTTTTCAACCCTTGTATGTGAATGTCCGCCGATTATAAGGTCAATTCCGGGAGGCATTGTTTCAGCCAGCTTCACATCACTTTCAAAACCAATATGAGTAAGTGCAATATTAATGTCGACAGAATCATCAAGCCACGCATACTCCCCTGCAACATCGAAAGGAGAACGGAAGGCAAAGCCTTTCACGTTGTCGGGATGAGAATCGGGAATTCCGTTCTGATTTAACTGAAGCAAGCCCAGAAAGGCAAGACGGAGTCCATTGGGAAGGGTGATTATCTTATAGGGCAAGATTTTAATATCATAAGACCCCGTCACCGACACATTGGCACAAATGAAATCAAAATCAGCCTTGTGAGTAAGATTACTGAAACCCTCAGGCTTTGAATCGAATTCATGATTGCCAACTGCGCTCAGGTTAAAACCGGTTGAATTCATCAACTCAACAACAGGCAGCCCTTTTTCGGGATACTGGTCATTTACCGGATTCCCCGTCTGATTGTCTCCGGCCGCAACAAGAATCATATCGGGCCAGAGCAACCTCAGACTGTCTACTATGTAAGCAAGTTTTGGAAAATTGTCTATTGCCGCATGGATGTCGTTCACTGCAAAAATTACTGCCTGTCTTTCGGCAGGAGCACTGGTGACTGCCTTCCTGCCGGTGGAACAACCAGAAATAAGTCCCGCAGCAAAAACCAGCACAAACATTCCCCGGAACCATGACCTCTTCCGTTTCTTCTTAGTAATGAGAAGAGAGCTGCCTTCAGTCAGCCGCCCTTCACCATCCACCTGGTTCCCGTATTTATCCTCGATTACAGGCATGCTTTTGGGAAGCTCCTCTCCCTGCTGAGTGTAGTATTTGAATACAGCATCCTTTACCCTGGCGCCGTCGTGAATTTCAAGGGGGACGTCATTTATCGTGATGTTCATTCAGAAATTTTTTATTAGTGCCTAAAATTAAACAAAATGCCGCTTAAGGAAATGCTTTTTAATTGAAAGTACAATTTCAAAGCATCTTTTCTCCTCACACCCTGAGTGAACCCCTGAATCCCCTGACGGCGTAATACGACTGAGCGCCGTTATGATACACGAACACCCGTCCATACCTGAAATCACCAAACAGGGCGCCTCCGGGCTTTCTGATGCTGACAGGAGTCTTAAGCCAGCTCGATGTTTTTGTGTCGAAATTTCCAAAATGATGAAGTTCATGGTATTGTTCTTCAGTCAACAACTCAATACCCATTTCCGTAGCCATATCCATGGCGTTGTTTTCCGGCTTGTTTTCCTTCCGGGCATCAAGTGCTTCGCGATCGTAGCACAAGTTTCTGCGGCCGTGGGGACTTTCTGCAGAAAAATCAAAGAACACAAATCCGCCGGTCTCTTCATCCCGGCCGGCAACATCAGGCTCTCCTCCCGTTCTTTCCATTTCATAAAGAGACTGGAGTTTAGACGGATCGGAATCGATTCTTGCCTGCACCGAAGCCCATTCAATTCCCTCATGGCGCTTCATGTTGGTCTCAAAGCGGGCTTTTAAAATCCCGATAATCACATCACGGTTTTCAGGCGGCAGGTGATCTTTCTTCAATTTCCCTGGCATTACAAAGTATATTGGTTAACATTAGCTTTATACCTGTCTGAAAAACAATGATGCTGTTACTAATGTTTACAAGGCAGCAGGTTTTTTTATGAAAAAATCCCGGGCGATGAGCCCGGGATTAATCTGGCATTAAGCCTTAAACCAATTTAAATACACACCAACAACAATTATTTTGCTACATTGTCTTCTTCGCTGTTCAGCACAACATATCCAATGATATAGATATTTCCTGAGAGGCCGTTGACAGTAAAGGTATCAGCGGAAGCAGCTCCAAGACCTGCATGAACATAGGGATAGCTTGCAGGATCGACTGTATAGTCATCACCAACTTTGGGCAGCATATCATTGCCTATATAGAGCCTGGATTCTTTAATTGTATAGCCTGACGCCATTGTAATTGTGGCTGTTGCAGTTCCGGCGAAGTAATGAAGCTCCATGTTTCCCACTTTGGTTGCACCTTCTATGCCACATCCGTCGACATTAGTAAATAGTTCGTAATGAGATATGAATGTTTCATCAGGAGACAAAGCGCCGTTGGTCCAGCCCCACTGGTCAAACTCATAACCGGCAAGGAAATCTTTATCTAGGAAACAATGCACCATTTCTACAAACGTTTTCCTTGCAAAGGCAACCACAGGCACTATCTCATCAGGTTCCTGAACCAAGATCGCGCGTAGGGTTGCGCTGCAATTATTTGCATCAGTAATTTCAACACTGTAGGTACCCGGTCCGAGATTGCTGAGATCCTGGGTTGTTGCGCCTGTGTTCCACATATAAGTATAGGGAGTTGTTCCACCTTCAACAGTGACATCGATGGCACCGTCGCTGGCACCAAATTCAGAAATATGAGTTACATTGCTGGAAGCGCTGATTCCTGAAGCGGGCTGAAGAACCATGATCTCATCGAGAATAAACTGGCACTGGGCTGCATCATAAATAGTAACTGAATATTCCCCTGCTGGTACATTTGCAAGGTCTTCGGTAACGGCATCATTGTTCCACATGAATGTAAAGGGAGCAGTTCCGCCTGTAACAGTTACGTTGATCATTCCGGTGGCCGATCCGAAGCATTTCACATCGGTAACAACTGCAGATGCAGAGAGGTCGCACTCATCTTCCTCACAACATTCAATTTCATAGGAGATATTTCCGAACCATGAGCCACGATCCGATCCTGTTATTGTACCTCCGTAGGCTGTTTCCCCGTTTGTTGCGGCATGGGCCTGAATCCAGATTGTGGTTCCGCATTCCAGGGTCTCGCTGAATGGAATAGCAAACGTATAGGTCTGGGTTCCGTTTGCCAGCTTATCGTTTTTATATGGAGTCTGACCGGGAGCAAGTCTGCCCGTCGAAGCTGACTCCAGAATATAAAGATGCACCTCATCAAGTTCCCACTCTCCTGTGGTGTTGTAGGTTACATAAAGGAAGTCAGCATCATTCGATACAACAACAGTACCTGCAAGCATGTGCTGACCTGCTGTAAGGGGGAAAGTCCTGGATTTACAGGTATCTGCTATACCTTTTACATCAGCGTAATAGGCAAAGAAAGCGTCTTTGCCATCAAGGGCTACAGCTCCGACGGGATCGCCATTTTCCGAAAGAAGAAGTGAATCATCATCGGGTTTCGAGCATCCGGCCAGCATGGCCAGAAGCATAATACTTACCAAATACCAGTTTTTAATTTTCATTATTCATTCTTATTTTAGTTAAACATAATATTGTCTTGCCGGGGTCAGGCCACAAAAAATCTGTGATTGAATGCAACCTCGTTTTCCCTTAACCATCTGCGCAGTGCCTTGGCGATCTTTCTGCGCCTTATTATTACTGTGCCGGTCTCGTGTGACGAAATTTCATAAAGTGTTTTCATTGCTGTTGGTTTTTGGTTTTTGTGTATGGTAAAAATAGTGTGCAGAAAGTCCCCCGTCAATACGCATCAGCTCATTATATGATGTAATGCGTACAATTCGAAAGCCATTCATCAAAATAAACAGGACGGTCACGGGACAAGGTTGAAAGGTTCACGGGACTATACCTTTCATTCGTCAAAACGGGCCCATTATTTACAAAAAAACCACCTGCAGGAGGTGGCCATAAGCAATTTAATGCTATATTTTATTGATTATATGCACAATAGAGTTAATATTTCTAATAAACCCGGATTTATACCGGTTTTGACTAATGGCAGAAAATTTTAGATGTAAAAACCTGATTTGGGGCTTTTCACGGGTAAAACTGACATGTTTTCAGCCGCTAAAACGTCAGATTTTTTTCAAGGTCCGGTTTTTCCAGCATTTTCAATTCGTCTTTAAGGCTTCGCTGCAATCGCATATACATGCTTCTCCGGATATTGATCGAGTTCGAGGTGCATTATAATCAGTCCGTTGTCTATCAGAATACTAAGATATTCGTTTATTCCAATCGAGCTATAGTAAAAAGTATCATTATGCCATTGATCGGTGTGCTCCCCTACATCGTTGCCGAATGTAAAAATCAAAATCCCGTTCCTGGCCAGAACATTACACAGCCTGGAAACAACATTTTTTTGCATTTCAAGCGGCAGGTGAAAAATGCTGTCCCAGGCAAGAATGAAATCAAATTTCTCTTCGGTCTCCCATGTACAGATGTCCTGATGTAAGAATTTGTGCCCGGCATGATTTCTTTTGGCCAGTCTGATCATCTCTTCCGAAACATCAATACCTGTGACCGAGAATCCATTTTCCTGAAACAACCGTACGAATCGTCCTCCTGCTCCACAGCCGACATCCAGCGCCTTGCCTCCTTTTGGAGCATAACCAATAGCCTTTTCAACCTGATGAATCCCGTAATTGGAATCGAAATGATTATCATTCCACCACCGGGCAATTTTGTCATATTTTCTTCCCGTTTCCGAAGGTTCCATTTTTATTTGAGATTAAACTGATCCGGGCATCAAAATAATTCAGGCATTAAAGTATCCGATTCTCTATCGCTCTTGTCCCGATATCAAATCTTAATCACCGGACCTTTGTTTTACAGTTGGCACAATGAAAATCATTACAACAGCTCCAATAATGCCCAGGGCAATTATCAATAACCTGGTTGAAAGCATATTAATAAGAAATATACACGAAACCGTAATCATTAACGACATCATGGCAACAGCAAGCAGCTTTGATTTCATGGTCATCCCGTTATTTTTCTTATAGTCAGAAATATATGAGCCTATAAATCTGTTTGAGATCAGTCTGTCATACAACTTCTGAGAACTTCTGACATACAGGCCGGCCGTAAGCAAAAGAAAGGGAGTGACAGGCAAACCCGGTACAAAAATGCCGGCTATCCCCGCAATAAGAGAAAGTGTACCCAGAAAAACCAAAACCGGCTTCCAAATAAACATTTGCTCAGGTTTGAATTTTGGCAAATTTCATCATAATGCGCCATCTCTGCAAATTTTTCGTTTAAAACCACGAATGACTTTCATTCTGTCATTTTTATTAATTTAGTGGGTTAAAAGTGAAATTGAAACAAAAACAAATCATGTCCAGTCTGATCCAGGATTATAACAAAGACATTTCCGGCCATTATCTTAAGAAGGATAACAAGGCAGCTGGCAAAGGTTCCGGATCTGATATGGACAGGCAGCCGGGCAGAAATAAAATTACCCGGAGAAGGTTTGTCAAGGGGGTGGCCGGTGCCGCTGTCTGTTATGCATGTTTTCCACCCGATTGCCTTGCAACCCGCGAAGATCAGAAAACCGAAGAGGGAAACGTACACCTGGCTGCCGTTTGCGGAACATACTGCGGAGCTTGTCCGGCTTACATAGCCAGACACAGCACGGAAGAGCAAAGAAAGGCCAGATTGCGGAAGAGGATATCATCCGGACCGGTTACAGCAGTGAAGTCTATACCTGATCCGCGATGGATGGATGGCATTCTATGCGACGGCTGTCTCGGCGGCGGACAGATTGCCTTCCATTGCCAGAGATGCGCAATGAAGGTATGTGCTGCGGGCAAACATAATGTGACTCGTTGTTCTGACTGTAATGAGTTGCCCTGCAATCGTATTACGAATATGATAAATACCGGCTTGCTGCACCGTGCCGAGTACCTGCCGAACCTTGAAAAAATCCGTGAGATGGGCGTTCAGGAATGGATCAGATACGAAGAAGAGCGGTGGCGCTGTCCGCAATGCGGTTTGCCCATGAGCTGGTACGACGCCGAATGCACCGGATGCGGGGCGCCAAGATCGGAGAAGCTGTTCAAGCTTGATAGTCCTGACTCCCGGGGATGAATGTACTTATTTCTCCGTTTTACAAAATGAACGATCCGGCAGACACATCCGCCGGATCGTTCTTTAATATTACATCTCAACAGCCGGATTATAAGCTCAGGTCGTAGCGATCTGCATTCATCACTTTCACCCAGGCTTTTACAAAGTCTCTCACAAATTTCTCCTTGTTGTCATCCTGAGCATAAACCTCAGCATATGAACGAAGAACGGAATTTGAGCCAATAACCAGGTCCACTCTAGTTGCTGTCCATTTTGTACCGCCGGTTTTTCTGTCCGCAATGTTATAAAGATCGTCTGAAACAGGGTTCCATGTATACCTCATATCAGTGAGGTTAACGAAGAAATCGTTGGTTAAGACACCCACCCTGTCGGTAAACACTCCATGCTTTGTTGCACCGTAGTTAGTTCCCAGAACACGCATTCCACCAATGAGAACTGTCATTTCCGGAGCAGTAAGTCCCATGAGTTGTGTTCTGTCGAGCAACAGCTCTTCGGGTTTCACAACATAGTCTTTTTTAACCCAGTTCCTGTAGCCGTCATGTATCGGTTCAAGCGGTTCGAATGATTCCGCATCGGTCATTTCGGGGCTTGCGTCACCACGTCCGGGACTGAACGGAACCTTTATGCTGAATCCGGCATCCTGAGCAGCCTTCTCAACCGCAGCGCTTCCACCCAGAACGATCAGGTCGGCCAGACTAACTTTTTTGGTCAGACCTGACTGAATTTTCTCAAGACTTGCCAGAACCTTCCTCAGACGTACCGGTTCATTTCCTTCCCAGTCAATCTGGGGCGCCAGTCGGATTCTTGCTCCGTTTGCACCGCCCCTGTAATCGGAACATCTGTATGTTCGTGCGCTATCCCAGGCAGTATTGATCAACTCTGTCCGCGTCAGGCCGCAGTTTAGCAGTTTCGACTTCAATTCCTCAATTTCTGTTTCCGAAAGTGTGTAGTCAACGGAAGGGATCGGATCCTGCCAGATAAGATCTTCTTTGGGAACATCAGGACCCAGGTAGCGGGTTTTTGGTCCCAGGTCACGGTGGGTAAGCTTAAACCATGCCCTTGAGAAGGCCTGGGCAAAAGCCTCCGGGTTTTTGTAAAAGCGTTCACAGATTTTCCGGTATTCGGGATCCATTTTAAGCGCCATATCGGCATCCGTCATAATCGGATTCCGCCGTACTCCCGGAATATGAGCATCGAAGGGTTTATCTTCTTCCTTAATATTCACGGGTTCCCACTGCCATGCTCCTGCCGGGCTCTTCTTAAGTTCCCAGTCATAGGTCAGCAGCAGGTGGAAGTAATCGTGATTCCATCTGTCGGGGTGGGTTGTCCATGCACCTTCAAGGCCGCTGGTAACAGTATGTTCGGCATTCCCTTTTCCAGCGGGATTCATCCAGCCAAACCCCTGATTTTCTACCGGTGCTTCTTCAGGTTTTGGTCCCAGAAGGGATGCATCTCCGTTGCCATGAGTTTTGCCAACAGTATGTCCGCCGGCAGTCAGAGCAACTGTTTCCTCATCATTCATTGCCATTCGCTTGAATGTCATCCTCACATCCTTTGCCGTTCTCAGCGGGTCAGGATTGCCATCAACGCCTTCGGGATTCACATAGATCAAACCCATCTGAACGGCAGCCAGGGGATTCTCAAGCGATTCACGGTCCTTATCGTCAGAATAACGGCTTTTTGTCGGTGCCAGCCATTCCTTCTCCGCACCCCAGTAGATATCCTTTTCGGGATGCCAGATGTCTTCACGGCCGCCTCCGAAGCCAAATGTTTTGAATCCCATGGATTCATAAGCCATGTTACCGGCCAGGATAAACAGATCAGCCCATGAAAGCTTATTTCCATATTTTTTCTTCACGGGCCATAACAGCCGCCTTGCCTTATCGAGATTAACATTATCGGGCCAGCTGTTAAGAGGTGCAAACCTCTGATTTCCGGTATTGCTTCCTCCACGTCCGTCGGTTGTACGGTAAGTACCTGCGCTGTGCCATGCCATACGGATCATCAATCCGCCATAGTGACCCCAGTCGGCCGGCCACCAGTCCTGGCTGTCAGTCATCAGTTTCTTCAAATCATTTTTAACCGATTCCAGATCAAGTTTCCCGAATTCCTTACGATAACTGAAATCCTGACAAAAAGGATTTGTCTTGGTGTCGTGCTGATGCAGAATGTCGAGATTAAGGGCATTCGGCCACCAGCTCATCACGGAACTTTTCGTGTCAGTGTTAGCTCCGTGCATTACAGGGCATTTTCCTTTTCCTGAATTGTCCATATTTCTTATATTTATTTGTTTTAAAGATAATTAATTCTTAATTGAGTCGTATACAAGGGTCATTCACTAAAAGGTGATTGTTGATAAAATTAAATCAAATTTATAAGGTTATTCAACGCCTGTGCAATTTCCACGACCTTTGCACAATCGACAATCCCGATATTATCTTTTGGAGTGTGGGTTACATCCTGATCAGCCATATTGTCGATAAACCAACCAGACGACACAGCAATCGCAGGGACACCGTATTGAATAAATATGCTGTGATCACCCTGTACCCATTGCGCACCTTCTGCCAGACCTTCAAAGTGGCCGATCACATTTCTTGTGTGGCCAAGAATTTCAGGAGGCAGATCAAACAGGGAAAATGAAGAGGGTCCCTCCCTGTAACCTGCTCCGTCAATATTAATGTTCAGAAGAATACTGCTGAGACTGTTACCATTTGCCTCAATGTAATTCATCTGGCCGGGAACTGCATAATAGTCCTCACCGTTAAAGGCAATAATTTCAATGAGTTTATTTCCATTGTAATTCCTGAGCAAATCTGACAAAAGCAAAAGCACCACAACTCCGGTTGCATTGTCAATGGCGCCGGGAGTACCCTTCTTTGCATCAATATGTGCTGTAACCGCAATCCTTGGGGCCTTTTCGTCTCCCTTCCTTCCGATAACATTATATCCCTTTCCGGGGATTCTGGTTGAAATAGACTCCAGAAATACCTTTTGTCCGGTCTGTTTCATGAATTTAAGTCCTTCTTCCTCTGTCATATAAACTGAGGGAATATCAAAATCCCCGTCTTCGATCAGGGGGAAGGGGTAAACACCGCCGGCAACAGACGAATTTCTTCCTGTGGCACTGATAATCGCCTTTGCCCCGATGTTTTCCAGAAGTGAGACAATCTTGCGATGCTCATCCGGATTATAGAAGACAAAGTTCTTGGGCATCAACTGCTCTTTTGCAATGTCGCCGTATAGGAAGAGTATCTTGTCCATTGCATCAATCTCAGATAATTCACCAATTGTTGATGCTGAAACCAGCTCTGCCTCGCCATGGAATCCCAACGAATAGGGTCCGACAAGGACATCATAGGTTTCATCACCTGATTTGAGAGTTGCTCCGTTTTGCACCCAATCTACTGCGTCGAATTCAGGCATTTCGGTTTTCCAGCCGTTCAACGACAGCTCTTTTTCGAAGAAACTGGTAGCCTGCCTGTTACCGTCGCTGCCAACACAACGTTCCTTAATATCGGAACACAGTATTCTGAGGTAATCCTGGCTTTTCTTCAGAAGAATATCATCTGTCATTTGTAATTCTGATTTCAGTCCGGAACCAAATTAAGGGATTCTCTCCTTATTTGCAAGGTGACAGATCTTCAAATAGTATGTTGTGGTTTGACAAAAAAGGCCATCTGTATGAGCTTGCCTTGCTTTGCAGGATTTATTACCGACCTGCCGCTCCTTCGGAGCTTAACGATGAGGGGGGAGCCTTGCCTCCGGTTTCACCGGAGGTTATTAACATCCTTCTCCTTCAGAGAAGCAGATGGTAGCCCGATGCTCCTTCCGGAGCATGTCAAGTCCAGGGAGCTGTGCGATGGGAGGATGTTCCATTGATCAATTTAGTCCGGCTCCTGCCTGCATGTCCATGCCAGAGTGTTTTTTTGCTGGGTGAAGTATCCATCACTGGTATTGTCCAGCTCCTCTGGAGAAAATGGTTGACAGATAGAAATCTTTTCTTCCTCCTCCCTCGCTCTCACTTTCACACTATTCCAGACAGGGATCCCTCGCCTCTGTACCGTCAGATAAATGGCCGTACGCTTTGAAAGACTTCAATAAGTTAAAAAAAAAAGGTCTTTCCGGGAGCATCCGGCGAGGGATGACAGGCGCCACTGGGGTAGTTGAGGGGTGAGGCCGCGGCGAGAAGCAAAATTTTGCCTGACATGACAAGTTCTCTCTCGCCGCGGCCTCACCCCCCATGATAAACAGGCACCATGTCATCCCGCATCCCGGTTTCTTACGGGATGCGGGATCTCCTGAACAGGCAATGCAAATCCAGGGTGAGGCCCTTGCCTGAGCATCTGTTGGGAATAAGTATCCCAAATCCATATTGTCCAGCTCCTCTGGAGAAGATCTTTGCAAGGATGTTATCTGTTGTTGGGAAGTGTCTGTTTCCTCGAAGGACAGCTGCAGGGCAGCTGGACAAAAAAGTCACGTAAGTGACTGAATGTGAATAACCCCCAGTGCAACTGGGGGTAGAGGCGCCATAAATGATTTTGAGCCCTGAAAGGGCTATACAGATGCAAATCCTCAGACCGGTTTTTTAAGATATACGATCCTTAAGACCGGATTGTCATCGGCCTGAAGGTCTGTGA
>CAYQRF010000054.1:0-12274 GCA_964419775.1 uncultured Rikenellaceae bacterium | reverse complement strand
CGCTGAAATATACTTTATTGTCAATTGCTGTAAGGGGTTGCATTCCTTCAACAGGGCCTGCAATTATCCAGCTTACCGGATTTACCGGAGAAGCTTCAAATCCCGGATTTGAAATCAGGTTTTCTGCTTTCGCAATATTTGATCCCGGAAGCAAGCCTGCCGCGAAAAGCAAAACAGCCATGGATATTAATCGCTTCATCATAAAGTGCTGTTTTTAGTAAAGTTATGAAATGAATCAGAACATTATTTTACGGCCACATCCCAGATCCTGGCCATTCTGGATTTTCCTTCGGGGCCTTCAATTTCCAGGACTACAACATATTTACCAGGCTTCTGATACTGATGCACAGGGTTTTGCTCTGTGGTTGATGTTCCATCTCCAAAATCCCATTTCCAACTGTTAATCTCTCCTTTGCTCTCGTCTTTGAAATTAACCTGACGCCTGGACATATCGCTTATTACAAATGACCAGTCGGCAACAAACTCCTGCCGGTATTTTTTATCAAGCGGCGACAAAGTGAATACGAGTCCAAGGCTTGAGTTACCATACATTTTATGATTTTTGGAAAGGTTCCAGAAGCCTTTCTTTTTTTCGTCGGCTACATCGTCGTAGTCGATGACAGCCCAGCTCAACCCTATTTTCTTGTTATCATAAAGAAAAGATTCCACGGCTCTTCCGGGGCCTTCAGCACCGGCATAATCGAAAGGTGTTATCCAGAATTCGGCAATCAGTTTACCCGATTCTCCCGGTTTAAAATTGTATGAATAAGCAATATTAGAATAAGGGAGGTTCTTTATCCAGGGCTGGCTTCCCCATGCCAGACACCAGTCTTTCCCAACCGCCGGGGTAAAAATGTGGTAATTCTGAGCATGCACCCCATGATATTCAAAATAGCGCTGCTCCCATGGCAGGGCGGGATACGGATGCTGCTCATCGATAAGGGGACCGCCGGACATATCACCATCTACAACTATCTCGAAAATGTCGTTATGCAAGCCAGGTAAGGTAAAGTCCCAGTAATCGTCGTATGCTTCGTAAAGGAAATAAAGACGATTCAAGCCTTTTACCCAGGCGACTCGCACCTTTACATCGAGATTTTTTGGGTCGACTGCCGGATAACGTCCGGAATCGTCCCAAAGCTGATCGGTCCCGACTATATATTCGGAGGGGAAAGTATCCCAGTCATCAGTCTGACCATCAATCCGGGGGATCATACTGGCCGGAAACTGATATATCCTATAACCTCGATCCTCCTGGGCTGAAACAACTGCAAGAGAAGATATAAACATAACCGCAATTACAAGAAATCCTGATTTTCGGGTCATCACATCTGTTTTAAAAGGATTGTTTTACAACTTCCTGAAGCGAAACATCTTTTAAGTTTTTACAGTCTTTCAATGAAAAACCGGTAACACTTTCAACTGAAATCAACGGAGAAGATTCCGACTTCATCAGATCAACATTACGCATTTCTATTCCTTTAACATCGATAAGTATCATGGCCGGACGAGTTTCATTTTCCAGATACTTCACCATGACATTATTCATTTCGATGTTTTTTGCATGGCGGATAAAAAAGCCATAGCTTGGAATAATGCCAAATTTCTGGGGTTCGGGATAAGTTTTTTCATGCTCAGGAACAATCTGCTGAATCTTGCCCTGATCGGCCGGTTCCATTGGCTTATACCAGATGCTGATATTGCTTAACCTCACATCCTCAATATCGTTGCCGGGCAAACCGCTGATGATTGAAGAAAACCGCGAATCGGCATTATAAACCACCACATTTTCGATGTTAATTCTTCGCAGTTCTCCAGCAGGAGTGTTTGCGGGCCCTCTCATACGGCCGCCGAGCCGCAGGAAAAAAGGAGAATTGATTATGTCGCGCATTACAATATTGCTGATGATCACATCTTCAAGGATCCCGCCATCTACTGTTTCAAGGGCCAGTCCACGGCAAAATTCAAATATGCAATTGGTTACTGTAATTTTTTTGAAGCCGCCATTCGATTCGGTGCCAAACTTTATTCGTCCGGTCGGACCTTCCCGGTCAGGTACCATATGCCCTTCGTTTCTCTGGTAGGTTCCTTTGATAAAGGTACCTCTGTCGAAACCAGATACCTGACAGCCGGTGATTGTTACATTTTCTGTAGCCCGCGCAAAACCTAAGGCATATGAACTTTTCAAGCAAATTCCATCGTCCCAGGGGGAATTTATTGAGCAGTTTGAAATATGCACATTTCTGCAGCAGTCAATATCAATAGCATCCCGGTTTGTATCAATTTTAAGGTTATCGATTGTAAAGTTGTCGACACCTGTCGCCAGTATTGCAAAATGGCCGCCGTAAACAATTGTAAAATCCTTTAAAATAATATTACGGCAAAGTTTAAGGGCAATGGCTTTGTTTCCGACTGGTGCCCTGTGAGGTCCCTCGCGGGTTAATCCTTTGCCATCAATTGTGCCCGGGCCAAAAATTGAAATGTTTTCCAGGTTTTCGCCCCACATAAGGCTGTTATGCCAGTGACTATGCCCAAAGTCCTGGTACCGGAGCGAATCGCCCCATATATTTGGTTCGGGAGCATCGTATCCGGTGTCGCCTGAAGGGGCTGCAGCCAGAATGGTGGCGCCCTGACTTATATACAGCGAGATATTGCTTTTCAACCTTATGGAATAACTCGCATATACTCCTGAGGGAAAGAAAACAGTTCCTCCCCCTGCTTCCGAGGCAGCATCAATGGCATCGTTAATAGCTTTTGAATCAATTGTTGTTCCATCGCCCAAAGCTCCATAATCCCGGACATTAAAAGAGATATCCGACGCGTGAAGAAAATTAATTATTACAAAATTCAAGGTTAAGAACAGCAGAACTGATTTTCCTAAAAGACTTGCTTTAGGATTGACATACTTCAATTTTAAAAGCTTATTCATTAAATTATTTTCTGAAGGTTGAGCAAATGAGCTTGATCCAATTTGCAATGAGTTGCAGACAGAGCTTATTATTAAGGGTGATACTGAGCACCCACTACCAGCTTATCACCCGAATCATCCGCTTCAAACAGATGAGGAATCCTTATTGTGCGTCCGTTTACACTTTTATGACTATGGACCGACATAAGCAGTTTTCCCTCAAAGGTCCGGAATAACATGCCATGGCCAAAGTTTGGCGGAGTGACCTGTTCCGCTTCCTGCACCCAGGGTCCGTCAAGAGTGCCGCTTTCCGAGTAAGCCGCTCCCTGAACATAATCACTGAAAACCCAGCTTGTCCAGATCATTCCTAATTTACCGTTTATAGTTTTGAAGAGATAAGGGCCATCGGTCACCTTGTTGGGAATAATACGGCCGTATTGGTCTTTCTCCCTGCTCCAGGGCGAATCATAAGCAAAAAATAATATTTTCCGCTCCCCGATAGTGCCGCTTAAATCCGGTTTTAACTCAATTTTTTCCATTGTGCCATTCCAGTTCTGAAGCCATTCGTGGCAGTATATCATGTATGGTTTTCCATCGGTATCCACCCAGAATGTTCCGTCGAGTGTTGGCTTCTCAGGAGGAAGGTACACCGAATCCTGCATAGGAACATACGGGCCGTCCGGATGATCGCTCACCAGCACATGGCTCGAGCGCCGGTTTATTGCATTACCTTTTACCGTCTCAATAATCCTGGTACGGTTGGTGAATGTGGCAAAATAATAGTATTTGCCTTTGTACTGATGCAATTCAGCTGCCCAGATCATGGGTTGCGGGCCCATCCACGACTCAGGATCCGTCTTCGTTACCACGTACGGCCCGGTCCATCTTTTTAGGTCTTTGCTTTTCCATAGCATCCCGCCCGTTCCTGTCATATAATAGGTAGCGGTACTTTTGTCAGCCAGAATACAGGGGTCGCTCAAATAGATGGAATCCAGAGGAATATTTTCTTTTACTACCGGCATGCGGCCCTGAGCAAAGATTGATGCAAGGCTCAGAGACATTAAAAGAGCGGTCAGAATCATTTTCATAGCGTCTGGAAATATTATTGGTGAATTGGCTCAGGCAGCACAAATTATTCAACTTTCATCTCTATTGAATCCAGAAGCGGTGATGACAGCTTCAATGAAACGGGGGTCTCCGCTGCATCTTTTTCTACAAAAATCAATAATCTGCCATTAATGCAGCGTTGTTTATTATCCTGATAGTTGTCTGCAGCATTGGGTGAAGCATTTTCCATTCCAAGCAGGGTCCCTCCCGATATCTCACAGGTGATTTCATTGTCGGCCAGGATTGAATGGTTGCCATTTGCATCCAGAATATTCACCTTCACCTGCCTCACAAGCTCATTGTCTTTTGACTCAATAACTTCAGCATTAATTCTTGCCGGCATCGTGTTGGTTGCAATTTTGTATGTTGCAGCCTCCTTCCCGCCATTGAAAGCTACTACTTTGAGCTCGCCGGGTTCGAAATTGACTATCCACGCAATTATTCCGGTTTCACGATCATATGGTTTACGTTCACCAACTGTCTTCCCGTTAAGCTGCAATTCTGCCTCACTGCAATTCGTGTAGCAGACTACCTGTACCCTGGAATCCCTGTCATAATTCCACAATGGCGGTGCATCGGATGACAACCTGTTTCCAAAGCGTGAACCGCTTCTTTCTATCAGTTTATATGTTCCGATGTAAGCCATCGGCTCCTTACTCCACAATGCCTTGCGGAAGTAGCCCCGGGGCTTTACATTTCCGGCAAGGTCGAGCAAACCCGAAGTCGAACCACGGGCGGGCCATGCACCCGATTCACCCAGATAGTCAATACCTGTCCATAAAAATTGTCCAAAAATGAATTCCTTGTCCTTTACTGCATACCACGCCGGCAAGTCATGCCTGTTCTCACTTCCGTAAAGAATCCTTTCCGGATACAGCTTATGGTCACCGTCATATTTGTTTTCGGTGTAATTATAGCCGACAATGTCAAGAACAAAGGGATAATCGGTATAGTTTGACATAACTGCACCGGCCAGAGCTGCCGTGACGGGCCTGGAATTGTCGGCTTCCTTTACTGCTGCAACGAGTTCCCTTGCAATCTGACCAAGTGTTTCCGCTCTCGGATGATCCTCCAGAAATGCCCTTACAGACTGCTGACTGATGCCCTCATCGGCCAGAACGGGATGTGTATAGGGATCATTCGGATAGTCCACTTCATTACCAATACTCCACATGATTATGGATGGATGCTTCCGGTGCTGCATAATCTGATCCTTTAAATCCCGCGTACTCCATTCCCTGAAATACTGAGAAGTACCCTGATGCCCCGGGACACCCCTGTTCCATCCTGTGATCCACTTGTTTTTCGGATATTCCCATTCATCGAAGGCTTCATCCATTACAACAAACCCGAGTTCATCGCCTAATTCGTACAAATGAGGTGCCTGAGGATTATGGCTTGTACGGATAGCATTGACCCCCAGACTCTTCAAAGTCTCAAGCCGTGTCCGCCATACCGATTTGGTAACGGCGGCACCCAGTACTCCTGCATCGTGATGAATGCATACACCTTTTAATTTGGTGTTCACTCCATTAAGATAAAAACCTTTGTTCGGATCGAACTCAATTTTACGGAAACCGGCTTTGCAGCTGCTTTCGTCAATAAGCCGGGTCCCCTTATAAACAGAAGTTTTGAGAGTGTACAAATTGGGCGATTCGATGCTCCACAAAGCCGGAGATCTCAGCTTCATAATCTGGCTGAAATCGGCAAGGCTTTTAGAAGGAGCCATTCCGCTTTTTGAGGTGGATGCAACCTTGCGGCCTTCAGCGTCGAATAATTCATGGACAACTTTTAACTGTGAAGATTCTATGGAATTCTTTATTGTTGTGGTTACTGTGATTTCTGCCGCGTTGTTTTCAATTTCTGCCTGGTAGTCCACACCCCAGAGATTGATATGAATAGGATTGGCATATACAAGGTAAACGTCCCGATAAATTCCTGATCCCGTGTACCAGCGCGAATCTGCATCGTTGCTGTGATCCACTCTCACGGCAATCGAATTCTTCTCTCCCCATTTTATGTATGGAGTCAAATCGTACATAAATGATATATAACCATTGGGCCTTTTCCCAACCCATTTTCCGTTTATAAAAACTTCACTGTTATTATAAACTCCTTCAAAGAAGATGTAAACCTTGTTTCCCTTCTCCGTGGCAGGAACAACAATTTCTTTTCTGTACCAGGCGATGCCTCCCGGCAGGTAGCCGGTGCAACTTGCCAGTTCCGGACTTGCGTTTTGCTCTACTGTCCAGTCGTGAGGCAGATCGACCACAGGCCACTTGCTGCAATCCATATGTTCTATTCCGCCATATTGAATATCGCCCAGCTTGAAAAACCAGGCATCGTTTAGTTTTTCCCTGCGGCCAAAATCCTGGGCATTTACAATTGTTCCGGCTGCAACGAGAGTGAGCAATAATATTCCGGACAAAGACAAACGAACTATCTTATACTTCTTCATTTTTGATACTGTATTTTTCATTTAAAGATAACAACAAACTCCATACGGCAGACAGTCTTTATGCTACCCCCGGGTGCAAAAGAACATTTCGTGAAGAAGCAGAAACAAATCTATGGCAAATGATCACAAACAAGTCAAATTAATATTAACTGCCACGCAAGCTTAAGTGCATTATATTTACATTTACAACCCGCAATATCTTAACAGACGATTGCGTATCAAACACAAATGATTTAAAAAAATATGAGAATAACAAGAATCCTTGCTTTTACGGCTATCGCAGTACTGCTGGTCAGTGCAACAAATGAAAAAGCACACAGGTCTGCCCTCCTCCAATACGATAAGCAGATCGACGGGATAATAAGCAAAATGACAATCGAGGAAAAAGTGGACATGCTGCATGCCAAACATATGTTCGTTTCAGCAGGAGTAGCGAGTCAGGGAATTGCTGACATGAAATATACAGACGGGCCTTTTGGCATACGCGAGGAAATGCAGCCAGACAACTGGAATCCTCTTGGTCTGGAGAATGATAAAGCCACATTTTTTCCAACGGGTTCAGCCCTGGCGGCAACATGGTCTCCTGAACTTGCTTATGCCTATGGAACCGGAATGGCCAAAGAGGCACGCCTCAGGGGGAAAGACATGATCCTTGGTCCGGCAATAAATATTCAGAGGATTCCGACCGGAGGAAGAACATATGAATATCTGGGTGAAGATCCTTTTCTGAATTCAGTAATGGCTGTAGGTTATTCCAAAGGCGCTCAGGACAACGGAGTGGCAGTTTGCATTAAGCATTATGCCCTGAATAACCAGGAAAACAATCGTGGAAGCGTTAATGCAATTATTGGAGAGCGCGCGATGCGTGAGATTTATCTTCCACCGTTCAGGGCTACTGTCGAGGAAGCCGATGTCTATGGGGTCATGGCTGCCTATAATAAGGTAAATGGCTGGTGGTGTGCAGAAAACGACTTGCTGCTGAACAAGATCCTCCGCGATGAGTGGGGATTTGCAGGATTGGTTATTTCCGACTGGGGAGGTACTCACAGCACTGTGAATGCAATAAAGAACGGACTGAATATTGAAATGCCTGATAAAAGGTATTTTGGGAAAGCCCTGCTTGACTCAATTAAGGCAGGTCTGGTTTCTGAAGATCTCATAAACCAGAGGGTCCGTGAGATTTTGCGTGTCAGGCTTGCTATAAAACCTGTTCCGGAAAATGAAGCAAACAAGGAAATTACTTCCCAGCCTGCCCAGCATAAGATAGCATATAATGTTGCAAGCAAATCCATTGTTCTGCTCAGGAATGACGGCGTGCTCCCTTTGCAACTTGATAACAAACCAATAATCGCCGTCATTGGAGCCAATGCAACACAAAAAATGGCAACAGGCGGTTTAGGCGCAGGAGTGAAGACACTTTACGAAATAACACCCTTGGAGGGATTGAAGGATCGCATCGGAGACAAGGCGCAGATCATATTTGCCCAGGGATATGAACCGGCTCAGTCCGGGTTTGCCAACAGGTTCAGGAAAAGGACTCCTGAGGAAATCGAAAAAGCAGCCCGTGAAAGTGAATTAACCGCTCAGAGGCTTACAGATGAAGCAGTTGAAGCAGCTTCAAAGGCCAGTATGGTAATCTTTATTGGCGGCAATAACCGGACGGTTGAAACAGAGGGGACTGACAGGGAAGACATCTCCCTGCCTTTCGGTCAGGATAAACTGATAACCAGTATTGCGAAAGTGAATAAGAACATTGTAACAGTCCTGGCAAGCGGAGCTCCAAATGATCTCAATGTTGCGGAACCACTTTCAAGGGCACTGCTTATTTCATGGTTCAACGGCTCGGAAGGAGGTAATGCCCTGGCTGATGTGCTTCTTGGGAATATCTCTCCGGGTGGCAGGTTGCCATTTACAGTGCCTGTCAAACTGGAAGATTCACCAGCTTATTATTTGAAAAATTATCCGCAGGGAACCAGAAACTCCGATGTCTTTGCTAATCTTGTTTCAAAAACAGAAGCAGCTGAAAAAGGTGTTCAGGAGCCGGATAAATCTCAGAAATCAGACCGGAATTCAGCCTTTTATTCCGAAGAATCGCTCGTAGGATATCGCTGGTACGATACTAAAAACATCCCGGTCAGGTATCCTTTCGGACATGGTCTCACTTATACAACTTTTGAGTACAGCAAGCTGAAAGTCAACAAAAAAGAATATGGTATAAATGATATGATCACGGTTTCAGTTAAACTGAAAAATACAGGTGAAATGGCAGCAGAGGAGGTGGTGCAGGTATATGTACACCGCATCAACCCGGCTGTTGAGTGGCCGGAAAAAGAGCTCAAGGCATTTTCAAGGATCCCCCTTATGCCGGCTGAGAGCAAAACTGTCAAGCTGTCAATTCCGGTAAAGGATCTTCAGTACTGGAACGAAAAGACACAATCGTGGGACAATGACCTTTGTAAAGTTGAACTTCTGGTCGGAGCCTCGGCCGGGGATATAAAACTGAAAAAGGAAGTCATACTAAAGTGATTTGGGCTATCGGGATTATTTTGCAACCATTTTATAAATCTCTTACTTTCAGATTAAGTTGAAACTACTTAAATATAAATTGAGTTACCTGATAAGAGTAAAGACTTAACTTATATATTTTACTTCTGTCGGTGGGAAAAGCAACCCTTGATTCATCCCCTTTTAAACGCCAAAAAGTAATTCAGTATCCATTTGCAAATGGGTTCATCCTCAAGTGAAGGGTAGCCATCACTTTTTTCAGATTCAGCATCCGCCAGGCTCAACCCCACTTCCTTATTTCATCAGTGCGGTAGAATTCCAGTGCTGCCAAATAACGGAATAAAATACTGCCATATTACGGAATAAAATGCTGCCAAATTACGGAACTAATAAACAAATTAATTTAAAATAAATATCTTTGTGGATGCTTAAAATATATAAATGAAAACTCTTAATTACATACCTCGTATTAGTGACAAACTTCTTAAAACCTTGCTTGAATCGACTGGAGCAGTTCTTGTGGAGGGCGCAAAATGGTGCGGCAAAACACAATCTTCATTACAAATAGCCAAAAGTGTTGTGTTTATGCAAGATCCTGATGAGGGACCAGGTTATCTGGCAATGGCAGATACCAAACCTTCACTTCTGCTGGAAGGGGAACCTCCACTGCTTCTTGATGAATGGCAAATGGCTCCGGTTATCTGGGATGCTGTACGATTTGCTGTTGATAAAAGAGGTCTTATGGGTCAATTTATCCTTACTGGCTCAGCAACGCCAAGAGACAATGGAACGACCCATTCTGGTACTGGCAGAATTGCCCGGATGCTTATGCGACCTATGAGTCTGTATGAATCCAATGAATCTAATGGAGAAGTGTCCATTAAAGATCTTTTCGAAGGAAATACAGATATTGCTGCAAAAAGTACTTTAACCATTGAGCAGATAGCACATGCTGTCTGCAGAGGAGGATGGCCGGCTGCAGTAATATCCGGAAAACAGTCTCCCCGAATAGCGATGAACTATGTTGATGCTGTTATTAATTTAGACGTTCAACGTGTTGATGGTGTTGAAAAAGACCCTGAAAGAGTTCGTTTATTGCTACAATCATTAGCACGCAATATTTCTACCCAGGCAACATCCAGGACAATAATGGATGATATGCAGGTTAACGAGGCATCTATTACAGATAAGACATTGAGCTCCTATCTTAATGCACTTCGTCGACTATTTGTTGTTGAAGATGTTCCTGCCTGGCAGCCTTCGCTTCGTTCGAAAACTGCGATACGTACGGCAAATAAACGCCAATTTGTTGATCCCTCAATAGCAACAGCTGTCTTGCGCACAAATGCAACAGGGATATTACGTGATTTCAGGACATTTGGTTTCTTATTTGAATCGATGTGCACACGTGATTTGAGAGTATATTCCCAGGCATTTGATGGAGTAGTATTTCACTACCGGGATAAATCAGAACTTGAATCCGATCTGATCATTAAACTTAATGATGGCCGGTGGGCTCCTGTTGAGGTAAAGCTCGGAAATAAGCAGATTGACGAAGCTGCGGCCAGCCTTATTAAACTCAGTCAAAAGGTTGATGCTGCGAAGATGAACCATCCATCCTTTCTTATGGTACTGACAGGTGGCCAGGTTGCGTACAGGCGGCCGGATGGTGTGCTGGTAGTTCCAATTGGCTGCCTGAAGGACTAAGTTACCATCTAATTTCTGAATTTAACAGTTGTACCCAGTTGAATGGATTAAGTGCTAATTCTTCAACAGTTGGAATGAATGTCACGCTGATCGATATAAGGTAGCTGCATATTATCTTCTTGCATAATCTTCTGCTGCAGTTTCCATCAGGAGATAAAAGGCCTGGGCTTCAGGTGAAAAATAGCTTCTGTCGAAGTTCGGACATCCGCAGACATCATGAATATATCCAAGCTCATCCACCCTGTCATTTGCTGCTTTGCGCATCAGTTGAGCCTTTTCAATATAACTTCGTTCCAGGAATCCTGCAGATACACCTCTGAAAATAGAGTATGCAAGCATTTGTGAAAGGTTCACTTCAATAAATGTCTCAGGTTTATTAACCACATCATGAAAAGTGCCATCCGGATTCATATATTTCAGACATCCGTCTATCAGGTCTTTTGTATACTCTTTCAGTTTCATTTTTTCTTCCTGCATATTATCAGGAAGCATTTTAATTACCCTGCAAAATCCTGCAGCTGACCATCCATTTCCGGTTCCCCAGAACTCTTCCCGCCTGAAAGACTTATTTTCGCAGTCATAAATATGGGAGTAAAGATGTTCTTCTTCATTATACAGATAATGACGCCATCCGTCAATTTGCCTGATTGCCTCTTTGTATTCACCACATGCAGCCAGAAAAGGAGGTAACATGTAGTTGGCGTCGCTCATCATCCATTTTGTCGGTTCCTGTGTGTGGAATAAAATGCCTTCAGGTGATTTGTGTTCCGATTTG
This sequence comes from uncultured Rikenellaceae bacterium, assembly GCA_964419775.1. Taxonomy (GTDB): domain Bacteria; phylum Bacteroidota; class Bacteroidia; order Bacteroidales; family VadinHA17; genus LD21. The sequence continues at coordinate 814 of CAYQRF010000054.1, read as the reverse complement.
TGAAAAACTTCAAGCATCTCATCAGCACCTTTTCTGAAGATGGGATCCCCGGTTCTCGTGGCTGCAAACAGCACAACCTCACCAATGCTCGAGCAATCAGTTATGGGGCCGTTCCCTTTCAATACAGAAAATCGTCCTTTTTCCTGTCTGAGGATTGCCCCGCGGGCAAACGAAATGGCCAGATCAATTTCTCCCATCTCCATTAATGCCTGTCCAACGGTTCCCTGTTCCCAGTCATAACGCTGCATTCCCAATGCGGCTATTTTTACTCTTTCAACCCTGTCGGCATTGGAGTCAGGTTTGCCAATAAACAGAGTGCCTGGTTCATCTGACTTTCTTTTACCTGCGGTGCCCGAACAACAATTGAATAACGATGAGCCTGTCAATCCCAAGGATACTCCTCCGGCTTTTTTTAGAAAATTTCGTCGGGAACGATCGTCTGAATGATACATGGTAAAAATTAAACCGGTTTAAAAACTTATTTCTATAAGTAAGTTGTTAAACAAAGTTACATTTTTAAACTTGTGCCAGTGACTCCTGGAAGAAGATAATGGATACTAAATCTGATTTACTACCGATCTGAGTTGGTCAGTTGACCGTTTTTTGCAATAAGGTTCTTTTCATTATACAATTTATGATCAAAAATCTATATGTTCCATGACTTGCTTCAACTTCGCTCAGCAAGCGATATTTGATTTGCTGAGTTGAGTCGAAGCAAACGAAGGCGGGAGATATTTCAGACTGGCCGGAGTTGATCATCGCAAAGATCTTCATAATGTTATTTAAAGGTGTATATCTCAATAGCCGACAGGTT
>CAYQRF010000053.1:10474-12353 GCA_964419775.1 uncultured Rikenellaceae bacterium | reverse complement strand
GATTCCAGCGACTCTTCATCATCTGAACCGGTCCAGCCTGCCATGCCCCACATCCCGTAGCCTATCTCGCTTACTTTCCAGTTTGTTCGTCCGAATGTTCTGTATTTCATAGTGTATGGTTTTATTGATGTTGTTTTCTGTGTTTAAATCCGGTAGCACTTTATTTCATCATCTCTTCCCTGAGATGTCTGTAGGGGGAACCGGGTTTCCAGCCGGGAAAATCTTCAGTCATGCTTAACAGGTAACCGGTTTCAAAGAATACCCTTATGTCGTCGATCATACCATCGAATCTCCATTCATCCGGATTGTAATTGTCGGATGGCTTGTGGTAGTGTTCTGCGATAAATCTGTCTGACTCGGCTTTCCCCCATTCAATGCCTCTTTCCACATCATCGACACCCGACGAAGGGTATAATACCGGGACTCCGGCTTCAGCAAAACTGAAATGGTCGGAACGGAAAAATCCTCCCTGTTCCGGGAAGGGATCAGGAGTGGCATAGCGTCCGTACTTCTCAAGCACCCCTGTCATGTATTCGTCGAGGTCTGACATGCCAATGCCTATCATCGTCATATCCCTTGTCTTACCGGTGATGTTTAGTGCATCCATATTTATAACGCCAACGGTTTTGTTGAGCGGAACAAGGGGATCTGATACATAGAACCTGCTGCCGAGAAGTCCCTGCTCCTCACCGGTGACTGCAAGGAATATTATTGACCGGTCCTGTCTGGTCGGAAGACTGATGAAAGCTTCCGCCAGTTCGAAGAGCGCTGCCGTACCTGTTGCATTATCGAGCGCTCCATTGAATATTGAGTCTCCTTCAAGTGAAGGGTTAACTCCAAAATGATCCCAGTGAGCCGTGTAAATTATATATTCATCAGGCCTCTTATTTCCCGGCAATACCCCTGCCACATTGTCTGACATTACTTTGATTGCCTGATTGCTGAAACTGACCGAAGCCTTCTGGTTCATGCTGACCGGCCTGAATCCCCTTTTGGCTGCTGAGGAGATCATCTTATAATAGTCAAGCCCTGCAGACTCAAAAATCTTTTCAGCATAGGTGGTCGTTATCCACCCCTGCATCTGCAGATCAGATTCAGCTATTTCGTTGCCTGCAAGGGAATAGTTCGATCCCGACCAGCTGTTGACTACCACGCTCCATGGGTAGGCCGCAGCACCTGTCTCGTGGATGATGATGGCAGCTTTGGCTCCCTGTCGGGCCGCCTCTTCAAACTTGTAAGTCCACCTGCCGTAAATGGTCATGGCGCGGCCATTAAACAGACTGGTATCGGAGGTTGCATAGCCCGGATCATTAACAAGCATCAGGACAGTTTTCCCCTTCACATCAATTCCTTCATAGTCGTTCCAGCCGAATTCAGGGGCATTGATACCATAGCCGATGAATACGAGTTCTGATTCTTCGATGTTTATTCGGTCCGATGTCTGTGACGACCATCCTACGAAATCGACCGGTGATGAAAGGCTGAGATCGTCTTTCCCTCCCTTGATTAACAGTGACTTGGACGGATCGGATGTAAGCCGGAGCAGCGGCACTTCCTGGGAAAAGCTGTCCCCGTTGGCCGGTTTCAGGCCGATAAGCCTGAACTGCTCTGTAAGATAGTTGACGGTTTTATCTTCACCTTCTGTCCCGGGGAACCTTCCCTGGAACTCATCGGATGCAATAACAGCGATATGTTTTTTCATATCATCTGCGGTTATCGATTCCAATGCTGTTTCAGAAACCTGTTTTTGTGATCCGCAGCCAAGGATCAGCAATGGCAGGATCAGTAATGGGTGTTTGAGGCGCATATTAGTAATTGATATATTTCAAGGCAGCAATGATAAGGCTACCAGAGGTCAACAGTTAAATTTCCTTTTTGT
>CAYQRF010000053.1:0-10374 GCA_964419775.1 uncultured Rikenellaceae bacterium | reverse complement strand
ATTCGCTGGTCCACCATTCCTTGTAGACAAGGTCATGATAGGCTCCGGCGGCAGGCGTGGGCGACCAGTCACGATGGTAAAGCGATGAAACGGGTATCCAGTTGTTTCCTTCCCAGAATCCCCACATCAAAATGCCTTCAACAGCAGGATGAGCAAAACAGATCCTGAAAAAATCAACCAGTTCCCTTGCTTTCTGTACTTCTTCTTCCGGTGTCATGGTCATGATCTTATCTGTATAGTATCTGGATCTTTGTCCGGGCATGTTGAATTCGGTTACAAGTATCGGAAGTTTGAAGACAGAAAGTGAGTCGAGCGCTGTCTGAAGCTGCCGGCGGTCGAAGGTGTCCGAATGAGAGTGCCCCTGGACGCCAATTCCTTCTATGGGAATTCCCTGCCTGAGGAGAGATCTGATATGAGCCATGTAGTCGGCCAGCCGGTTCCCGGTAAGAATCTCATAATCGTTAACGAAGAGTTGTGCATCGGGATCGCCCTCATGGGCCCATTGGGCCATCAGTTTTGTGATTTCCGGCCCAAGCCGCTCTTCATAATAGTTACCGTGGATCATTTCATTGTTCAGATCGTAGCCGGCAAACCTGCCCTTGTATTTTGTAGTGACGGTTATTGCCCTGTCCTTCATCCTCCGCATCAATTCCTCATCGTTCAGCTCCTTGATCCAGGGCTGAACGAATTTTGGAATACCCCAGAAAAGATTATGTCCCCTCAGAGGTATTTTGTTTTCATCGGTCCATTTCAAAATCCCGTCGACGATGGCATAATTCACCTGATCCCTTTTCTGCTCCATGCTGTACCACTTAACCGCGTTCTCGGTAACTGCCGCATTGAAGTTCTGAATGAATTTCTCTTTATACTGTTTCAGGTCCTCTTCCTTCATCCGGCCTTCAGCAAGTCCGTTGCTTATTGCACATCCGAACCAGAATTCATGGCGCAGCTGTTCAATGCTGATCTTTGCACCCGGTCGGGCACTGACGATTATTTTCCCTTTCCGGTTTGTGTCTATCGATTTGTTCAGACTTTCCTGACCCGCCTGAACCGGTTCATCATTCCCCGGTAGGGAGGCATGGCTCAGGAACGGAATGAACATCAATACTGCCAGAATCAGGGGCACACGGGCTTTAATTCTTTTTTCCATGATGATGCGGTGTTTCTTGAATTTTAAAGGTAATGGATTTTTGAATTCAGGTTCCGCTTGAATGGATTGTTTTTACAGGAACTCCTCCCGGATTTTTATTTTTAGTAATTTTAATTCTCAAACCCCACAGTCATTCATTATGAAGGACAATGATGAAAAACTGCAGTACCGCATCCATGTTACCGGTTACGTCCAGGGAGTGGGATTCCGCTGGAGGACGGTAAGGGAAGCTGCCAGCCGCCGGATAAAGGGTTTTGTGAAAAACATGCCCGATGGCAGTGTTTATATCGAGGCGGAGGGAACCAGAAAGCAGCTGAGGGATTTCGCCGAATGGTGCAGGAAGGGTCCAGGACATGTGGAATCGGTTACGGTCGATGTTTATCCGCCTGCGAACTACAGGGATTTCAGTGTCAAATACTAGGTTTTCAGGAAGGTAACTGCATAATACCTGAAAAGGAATGCTATGTATAATTGTATCCCTATTTTTATAAATTTACGCTTGCGAAATCAACAAATGAAATTCAACCTGTTTCACCTTGCTTCAGTATTGCTGCTGACAATTTCGGCCGGATGCAGGCAGACTCCCGAAATTGCTGTAAAACCTGCCTCGCCATACGATACCCTTGCAATAACTGAAGAAAGGACTACGCTTGATTTCCCTTACACCGAAAAGGAGATAGACAGACAGCTGAGAAAGCGAATCGGGAGGCTGACTGCAGAGGAGAAGGTTGAAATGGAAAAAAGAAACTGGCTGGAGTACAAGATTATAAACGGAGAAAAGCGATATTTCAGCAGGGCAGCCCTGAATCTTCAGCTCTTAAGGGATTTTCACTATAACCGGGCTTCACGCGACACTGCGGAAGCTTCACTGCCTGAGATCATTCACAGGAAAAGTCATACACGATCGATAATCAAGGCCTCCGAAACGGAAGCAAGACCTGTTCTACCGGTGAACATGACGATCAACTACACCCTTACCGTGCTTCCCGATGCAGTTCCGCCCGGAGAGACCGTCAGGTGCTGGCTTCCTTATCCAAGGGAAGATCATCCCAGACAGGGAAATGTGAAACTCATTTCAGCTTCACCGGGAGATTATCTGATTGCACCTGATTCAGCTGTTCACCGGACAATCTATTTCGAAGCAAAGGCGGAAAAGGGGAAACCGGTGGTTTTTAATACATCTTTCAGCCTTGAAACCCGCGGACAGTATTTCGATCCAGACAACATCAGCTTTCTTCCATATGACACGGCCTCACAGCTTTACAGGAAATATACTTCAGAACAGCTTCCTCATATCTGTTTCACTGAAAATGTAAGGAGGCTGGCCGATTCGATTGCAGGGGAGAGAGGAACTCCTTTCGAGACCTGCAGGAAGATATATCTGTGGTTCACTGAAAACATACCATGGGCAGGCGCACAGGAATACTCCATAATGAAAAACATTCCGGAATATGTAATTCAGAACCGCCGGGGCGACTGCGGTATGCAGACCTTCCTGCTGATGTCGATGCTGCGTTACAAGGGGATACCCGTGCGTTGGCAAAGCGGGTGGAAGGTACCCCCCGACGGGAAGAATCTCCACGACTGGTGCGAGGTTTATTTTGAAGGGGCCGGATGGATACCCGCCGACATTTCTTATGGACTTCAGTATTCGAACGACAATAAACTCAGGGAATTCTATATCTCGGGAATCGATTCATACAGGCTGATAATCAATAATGACGTATCCGGCAGATTATGGCCCGAAAAGACCTTTATGAGAAGCGAACCCTTCGATTTTCAGAGGGGCGAGGTTGAATGGAAGGGAGGAAACCTTTATTTTGACAGGTGGGATTACGAAATGGAAATTAAATACGATAAATGAGAACAGGAAAGCAGAACATAAAAGGAAGAGCTTTAATAATATCGATTGTTATTCTTTTAACAGCCGGATGTGCCAGTAAGGAAATTGCCCCGCCTGATCTAGGCCATGCTATCGATTCGATAGGCATAGTATGGGTTCCTGATCTGAGGGAAGGGATATTTGAAGCGGAGCTGACATCTTCTGAATCGGGATTTGTACTGAAAGGCGAAACTACCGTTCCCGAAGCAAAGAAGGCTATTACAGACATACTTGCGCAAAAGGGAGTGGTTTTCCACGACAGCCTTACAGTGCTGCCTGAAGCCGGACTGGAAGCTACTCCATGGGGACTTGTGACTGTTAGCGTCTGCAATATCCGGTTCACTTCATCGTATGATGCCGAAATGGTAAGTCAGGCAGTGATGGGTACTCCAGTTAAGATCTTCAGGCAGAAAGGAGGATGGCTGCTCGTTCAGACTCCCGACATGTACCTGGGCTGGGTCGACAGTGATGCCATTGCAGTTAAAACCATTGAAGAACACAACTTGTGGAAATCATCCGAAAGACTCTTATACTCAGACAAAACGGGTGATATCTTTTCTGACAGATCTATGAATAAGCCGGTCTCCGATATAGTTGCCGGCTGCATAGTCGAAATCGCCGGAACTGCCGGTGACGGATTTGATGTCAGCCTTCCCGATGGTCGCCGGGGATTTATTCCGGCAGGCAGGGCTTTCCATCTTGAAGAACTTTCTGCAGGGGAACTTCTTACTCCGGAAAACCTTGTTTCTTCCGCCGGGTCGTTTATTGGTATTCCTTACCTCTGGGGAGGCACCTCCTCAAAGGGATTCGACTGCAGCGGCTTTGTAAAAACCGTTTATTATCTCAATGGGGTAATCCTCGATCGTGATGCCTCGCAGCAATTTCAGAACGGCATCAGGATCAGGGCAAGGAGGGAGTCATTCCCCGATTCGCTCCGGACTGGCGATCTGATGTTCTTCGGATCAGCAGGTCGCGGACGGCCGAGGGCAACCCATGTGGGGATGTATATCGGAAATGGTGAATTCATCCATTGCTCGGGAATGGTAAAAATCAACAGTCTCGATTCCACAAGGGCCAATTTCAGCAGGTCGCGAAGGGATACCTACCTGGGTGCAAGAAGGATAATCGGCGCTCCGGCCGGAAAGGGAGCCATGCCCGTGTTGGATCACGGATGGTATTTTTAGTTTTCAGGATGGCCGGATAAGTTAATAATGTTATCTAAAAATGAATAAAAGAGAATTCGTAAGATACAGTACTTACCTGATAGGCGGTACCATGATAGGCGCGCAGGCTTCTGCTGCGGAAGCTTTCCCAGTCACCCCGTTCAGCAACCGTAGAAGGAAGGGCAGCGGAAAGCTGTCGCTGATGTTCACCCCGTATACACTTCAGCTCAGGCATGCATTCACCCTCTCCACAAGTTCGCGGACAACGACACCTGTGATGCTTACGGAGGTTGAGTTCGACGGTGTGAAAGGCTACGGGGAGGCCTCAATGCCGCCATACCTTGGTGAGAGCCACGAATCGGTGGCCACATTTTTATCGCGGGTCAACCTTTCACAGTTCAGCGATCCCTTCCTTCTGGTCGATATACTCGAATATGTCGAAAACGTGATGCCAGGCAATCCTGCCGCCAAGGCTTCTGTCGACATTGCCCTGCACGACCTGATTGGAAAACTGGTCGGAGAACCTTTTTACAAATTGTTCGGTCTTAATCCGGCAAAAGCTCCTCTCACCAGTTTCACAATCGGCATGGACACACCCGAGGTAATCAGGCAGAAGGTGCTCGAAGCGGAACCCTATGAAGTACTTAAAGTCAAGCTTGGGAGGGACAACGACAGGGAAATGATCGAGGTTATCAGGTCGATAACCGACAAGCCGCTATGCGCTGACGTAAACCAGGGATGGAAGGACCGTAACCTCGCTCTCGAAATGGCCTGGTGGCTGAAGGAAAAAGGAGTTCTCTTCCTCGAACAGCCTCTTCCGAAGGAAATGAAGGATGATAATGCCTGGCTTACGGAAAAAAGTCCCATTCCTATAATCGGGGATGAAGCCATAAGGAATATCTCCGACCTGATGGATAACAAAGGTGTTTACTCCGGCATCAATATTAAGCTTATGAAATGCGGAGGGATGAATGCTGCAATGAAGCTTGTGAATGTGGCACGGGCTTTCGGGATGAAAGTAATGATAGGATGCATGACCGAAACATCATGCGCCATTTCGGCTGCTGCACAGCTCTCGCCGCTGGTCGACTGGTGCGACCTCGATGGCAACCTGCTGATAAGCAACGATCCTTTCTCAGGACTGAGTGTCGTTGACGGTAAAGTAGCCCTTCCTGACAAGCCGGGGCTTGGAATAACAAAAATCCAATAATTCTTCCATGAAGAAATCAATTACTGCAGTGCTTGCAGCACTATTCATTATCAGTCCGGCCTTAGCAAGGCCTGGAAATATTGAAAGGATTGATTCAATATTTCCGGTGCGGGGTTTCTGCATCGGAGCGCCGCGGCCCGACGGGCTGAATGAATTCATAAAATTCATAGGGGAGGAGCTTGCACAGCGAAAGGTGAATACACTGATTCTCAGGATTGATTTCAACTATCAGTACGATAGCCATCCTGAACTGAGGGATTCGGGCGCCCTGTCGAAGCAGGATGTGAAACGTCTTGTAACTGAATGCCGCAGGCATGATATCCGGATAATTCCCCAGATAAACCTGCTGGGGCATCAGTCGTGGGCAGGCACGATTGGTAATCTGCTGAGGGAATACCCTGAATTTGACGAGACTCCAAATGTCAAAATGCCCGAAAAGTATGTCTGGCCGAATCCCGACGGCCTGTACTGCAAGAGTTACTGTCCGCTTCATCCCGATGTGCATGATGTTGTTTTTGCTCTGGTCGATGAGGTATGCGATGCCTTCGAAACAGATGCTTTCCATGCAGGCATGGATGAGGTGTTTTACATCGGCGAGCGTCAGTGCCCGAGATGCTCGGGAAAGGATCCGGCGGAACTTTTTGCAGGAGAGGTGAGAAAGATCAGGGATCATCTGTCTCTCAGTGGAAGAGAGCTGTGGATATGGGGCGACCGGCTGATTGACGGGAAAACAACAGGACTTGGCGAATGGGAGGCAAGCTTCAATAACACCCACAGGGCGGTTGACATGATACCAAAGGATGTTGTAATATGCGACTGGCATTATGAGCGCCCCGATCAGACAGCGGTATATTTTGCAATGAAGGGGTTAAGGGTGGTGACCTGTCCGTGGCGAATGCCTGAGAATGCTGTTATTCAGGCGGGAGATATGGTGAAGTTCAGAAACAGCTCCACCCCTGAAATGAAGGAACGTTTCCTGGGCATGGTTCAGACCGTGTGGTCGGGCAGCAGCCAGTTCCTCGACACATATTATGGCCGAAGAAAAGAAGAAGGCAGCAATACACCTGCGAATTGTTTCAGGGCCTTGTACGAAGAAATGCTCAGACTTGCTGACTGACCGCATACCTCGTACCGCCTAATTCAGCCCAAACCTGTAACTGAACTTTACGAGAAACACATTCTTCATCCTGTAATCATCGTCGTCGCGGAAGAGACTGCGATTGAACAGGTCGCTCATATTATCCAGGTATTCCATTTGTCCCGACGGATTGAACCCGCTTCTGGTCTGGCTCCATACCAGGTAAAGGGAGGAGCCGGGAGCATATTCCCACCTTACAACAAGGTTTGAAAGGAATTCCTGAACATTGAAGTCCCCGGTGTCAAAAGTGTAATCTACTGTTCCGTCAAGGTTTTCATCAATTTCAGCAGAATTTTCAACCCGGGTTATTTCATTTCCGGAATAGACATGGAACCGGTCCCTGAACTGATCAGCCCCGGGATCTGTTATATATTTATAGTCGTAATATCTTCCGGATGCAATGAACGGCTGGCCCCAGTACTGCAAAGTAAGGTCGGGACTGAGGTTTAAGTTCACCCTCAGTGATGTGTTGATGGTGTTGCGGTCGATGCTTGAAAAGATGTATCTGTTGTTGTCGCCCATGTTTGTTTTTGTAACATACTGAAGTTCAGTGAAGGATCTGGAGATCCCCGGGTTCAGCGAAATCCTCAGGTAGTTGGTCGGCTTATAGGAAAGTCCAACTCCGAAATTCATGTTTTCCTGGTTGTTTTCAAATCCCCGGCTGTAATTCCCATAGAAATTCAACACCAGTTTTTTCCTGTCATCTGTTGAGAAACCTGTATTTGTAAAGTACCGGCCGGGGGTAATCATTATTGGTCCTCCCCTCAGAAGCGACGGGTCGTTGGCTTTTGTCTGTATGTTGCCATAGATCCATGCGTTCCAGAAATTCTTGAATGTCATGCTGATGTTGCTTTCAATTCCGGTTTGAATTTTAACTCCGCCAAAGTTGTACATTGACCAGATATCTGCATTCACATTGAATCTTCGATATATTCCCTTCGGCTCCCACTGGTTCCAGCCTGCCCATATTAAAGGCATTATTCTGTCGGCCTGCTGAAGGTATCCGAGGTCGTTGATTTCGAATCCGGGAGTTTTCCATAAAACAGCGCTCATGAGGTTCAGATGTCCGTTGAGTTTCCCGGCCTGTATTCTTCCTCCGGCTCCCGAAAGGGATGTCCGGGTCGGATCGTAGATTGCATAATCCTTATCGGGCCGTTGGAAATACCTTGCCGATGATTTCTGTGTGCGTTCGAGTACGTCGGTTGTTCCTATCACCTGGCTGAAGGCGGTGTTGACGTTTATCATCCAGTCTTTTCCCTTGAGGTACTGGGTGAAGTCAATTCCTCCCGAATAAGCCGATTTGTGCATTATATCATCAAGGTTATCATCCAGGTTACGGGTTGTGCCCGTAAAGATGGCTCCCACTATGGTTTTCCCTTCGTTGAAATCCTTCTGAACCCTGCCAACCATATAGTTGGTCAAAGGCTCGACGGTTTCATAGCTTCTTTCTCCGTTGTTGTCGATTTCAGCCTTTTCTTCACTTGTAACCGCCTCGATGAATCCTAGAGAAAGCCCGTTCTTGGTTTTTCCCGTGAGCTTTGCCGCTCCTATTATGGTAGTGAAATTCGGAACGTCTGAATACATCCCGTCCTCAAGATCGGGATTGCCCTGAGGCCGCCGGCCTATCCTTCTGGAATAGAACAGGTTGTCATTTCCCACATCGCCATCGCCGATTCCCAGGTTGAAGTTGGTTATATTGTTGCCCTCGATGAAGAATGGCCTTCTTTCGCTGAAAAACGTTTCATAGGCGGAAAGATTCACTTCCGACGGGTCGGCCTCGACCTGGCCGAAGTCGGGATTGATAGTGAGGTCCATTGTCATGTTATTGGTCACCCCGATCTTGGCGTCAATACCTCCGTTTATACCTTGTCTTCTTCCTTTGGCAAGGAAGGGATTTCCGGGCTCTGCCCTGAACGTCTCGAGCTTAGCCACACCGTAGGGAGTGACATCAAAAATCTTTCGCGGCTTAATCTGTTCCAGTCCGGCAAGCTCCCCGAACATGTGAACCAGGCCTGGCGAATCCTTCGGGATATGCTGCCAGAAGGACATTTCGTTCTTCCTGTACAGATTGCGTACAACTTCGAGTCCCCATGTATCACCAGAATTCTTTTCAAACCTCACCTGGCTGAACGGTATCTTCATTTCGGCTATCCAGCCTTCGCTGTTGACCGATGTCTTCACCCACCAGTTGGGATCCCAGGAGCTGTCCTCATTATCACCATCATTTGTCAGCATCTGGTCATACTTGACTCCGCTTGAGGCTATTCCGAACATAAATGCAGTACGGAGGTCATGGAAGCTGTCGAAAATAACTGCAACAAGGTCGCCGTCAGGTTCATCACGTCGTGTCAGACGGTGAACAATGCTGTCGGGACTCGTATCAAAAGCCTTGAATGCGGCATAGATATTGTCATCGTCAAACAATATCTTGAATTCGGTCCTCTGGGATGCCTTTGCCCCGTTGAAGGGTTCATACTGGGTAAAGTCATCAATCCAGGTACCCTCCTTCCAGGTTTCGTCATCCAGAATTCCGTCGATTGAAGGGGCGACTGTTACTTTAGTTGCTGTATATCTCTTCTTTTCAGCCGTCTGTCCGGTTACGACTGCGGGTATAAGCAACAAACTGATAAAAACCAGGCAAATCTTTCTCATTTATTTTCATTCTTTTCATGTCCGCTTAAAAGACGAATAAATTCCGTTTTTGCTTCAAATAACAGGTTATTAAGAATGATTTTAAGCAAAAGAGTTACCCGGGCCTGAGCGATATGTTGCACACTAAGCATTAATCAGGTTGTACCTGCGGTCTGGAAACGGGGCATCCTGTGGCATGCATGAGCAAGTACGAACGAATGGAGGAATTGAAACAGCCGGTCTGTAAAAGACAGGTGTTGTCAGTCATACAGCTTAATAAACTCGTAAGAATTACCGGTGAATTCGAGAAATCTGATTAAGTCAGACTTCGCAATCACCAGCGAAGCTGTATTTATATTGGGATGAAATGCCAGTCGCTCAAAATCATTAAGCTGTTCATCTATAAAAAGATGAACATGATTTTCAGTATCATTGATCAGTCCGAAGGGGCTGACTGAACCAGGTTCCACTCCAAGATATTTCATAAGCCGTTTGTCAGATGCAAAAGTCAGCTTTCCCTGCCGGAGACGCTTCTCAAGATCATGGATATCGAGCTGGCGGAGATGTTCTAGTACCACAAGGTAATGCCTGTTGCCCTTGTGATTCCGGAAGAAGATGTTTTTGCATCTTCCTGAATTGAAATCCTTCCAGTGAATAATCGCTTCCTCAATTGTATTAAGAGGGGGATGTTCATGATAATTAAAGCTTATTCCAAGCTTATCCAGGACTTCATATAGTTCTTTCTGGCCTCTCATAACAAATAAGTATTGGATCGACAGAAGACAGCTGTTTTTAAATTACTCAGACCTTGCTATCCGAAGCTGATCACTTCCTCATCACTTTCCTCCGGATGGTAGCCGGTGTCTTCAATCAGACCTTCCTTTTTTCTCGCCTCCACGGCAAGCCGGTCGCAAATTTCATTCTCCGGGTTGCTGGCATGTCCCTTTATCCAGACGAACCGTACCTTATGCTTTCTGTATACATCAAGGAACCTGATCCAGAGATCGGGGTTCTTCTTCTTCTTAAACCCCTTTGTCTCCCACTGGAAAACCCAGCCCTTTTCAACCGAGTCAGCAACATATTTCGAATCGGTATAAATGACGACTTTGCTTCCCGGGATCTTCAGGGCTTCAAGCCCCACAATCACGGCCATCAGTTCCATCCGGTTGTTTGTGGTCAGTCTGAATCCTTCCGACTTCT
>CAYQRF010000052.1:5429-12415 GCA_964419775.1 uncultured Rikenellaceae bacterium | reverse complement strand
GCATGAGGCATGAGGCATGAGGTGTGAGGAAGACGAAGGGACGAAGAGACGAAGAGACGAAGAGACGAAGAGACGAAGAGACGAAGACTCCCGACTCCCGAACGATGAACCATAAACGATGAACGATAAACTTTGAACCCCGAACCCCGAACCTTGAACCTTTTAACCAGCAACCACACTACATTAAAATTTCACAACCATAAACCATTACTTCAATGCGCAATTGTTTAATTTCCCTGCTTATCCTGCTGTCGTACAGTGCAGCAGCCCAGGTTGCCTCACAGAAGTATCAGGAGCCTGTTACATTCACAACCCTTCAGGACCATAAGAACATGATGGACCAGCTGGGCATCACTGAACTGAGGCCTGGTCCAAGCGGGAATGAATCCGCCCCGAATCATGCAAATTACGACGTGTCGAAGGCAGATCCCTTTCCGGTTCTTCCGGATATTCTGACACTGAATAACGGCACGAAAGTAACGACACCGGGGCAATGGTGGAAGCAGAGAAGGCCTGAGATCTTTGAAGACTTTGAACGCGAGATTTACGGCAGATTGCCGGAGAAGACACCTCCCGTCACCTGGAAGGTTCAGATACAGGAGAGGGAGTATGTGGGTATGACCCCTGTAATTGCGAAACAGCTTGTCGGTCATGTTGACAATTCAGAGTATCCGCTTATAGATGTGAATATAAAAATGACTCTTGTAACTCCGGCAAATGCTGAACGACCGGTACCAGTATTGATGATGTTCGGTTTTGCCTCGCTACCTTCGCCTGTTCAGCCCAATCCCGACGACCTGGCGAAGCTCAATGAAGCGCTGAGGGAACTGCTTGGACGTGATCCTGAGATAAAGGAGATACTGGACAGGTATCCCGCATACACCCCTATGGTTCGTGCCACGCCCATGTTCGGCGGCTTTGGAGCTCCGGGCGCCGAGATCCCGTCAAATCAGCAGCTGCTTGCGGCCGGCTGGGGTTATGCCATGATCGATCCGTCGAGTATCCAGGCCGATAACGGCGCCGGTCTGACAAGGGGCATAATCGGTCTGGTTAACAAGGGCCAGCCCAGGAAGCCTGATGACTGGGGCTCGCTTCGCGCATGGGCATGGGGCGCCGCCAGGGGACTCGATTACCTCGAAACCGATCCTGCAGTTGATTCAAAACGTGTGGGCATTGAAGGAGTTTCGCGATATGGAAAGGCTGCACTGGTGACAATGGCTTTTGAACCCCGTTTTGCAATGGTGCTGGTCGGGTCCTCAGGAAAAGGAGGAGCAACGCTTCACCGCAGGGTCTTTGGTGAAGCCGTCGAAAGTCTGACAGCTTCCGGTGAACATCACTGGATGGCTGGGAATTATCTGAAATACGGGGCAGAAAAGGGTGCTTTCGGATCCATGAATGCAAGCCATATGCCGGTCGATTCGCACATGCTGTTGGCTTTGTGTGCTCCGCGGCTTGTATTCGTCAGCTATGGCATACCTGAGAAGGGGGATGCCCTCTGGCTCGACCAGAAGGGAAGCTGGATGGCCACGGTTGCCGCAGGATCTGTTTACAAGCTGCTCGGAGCACGCGACCTTGGAGTGTCGAACGATTACATGAAGGAAGAGATGCCTGCCGTGCTGACCGGATTGCTTGAAGGTGATCTTGCCTGGCGTCAGCACGATGGAGGACATACCGACACTCCCAACATGACACATTTCATCAACTGGGCAAAGAGCAGGTTTAAATGACCTTATCAGGAAAATCCAGGAATCCATTCATATTTGTCAACAGGCTGGGAAGGAAATAATTTTAGCCGATAGTCAGTATTGCCCGAAAGACTATCGAAAAAAATGCATCCGATTTCGGGGTTTTTTACGATTTTCTGAAAAATCTTTAAGATTACTTGTTTGATTCAGTCTAAACAGGCACATGCACCTATATGAAAAACAATCAATTAACAAAGGATAAAATAATTAAAAGTCGTTAAAAAAAGTTAACGTATTTTTTACGCTAAGTTTGGAAATTTCAAATATTCTTTATAGCTTACAGGTAGCATTTAAATATGCCTTTTTTTAACCTGAAATCTTTTGCCTGACATAGAATTTTGTAAACGCTAACCTAAAATGATCTGCCTATGACAAACGAACACCTTACCCCTCTGAGATTCCTTACCCGATTCTTGTGAATTAACTGCAACCGATTGCAGGTATTTAAGTAGTCAAGTAACTAATTTAAAAGTTAACAATGAAATCTTCATGCCATGAGATGGTTATGCAGATTTCATGTGACCTAAAAATCAAAATTATTAACACATGAAAAAACTAGTCCTTTTTTACTGCCAGGACCTGATTCCTGTCGTGTAAGACCAGGCAGAATTTTCAAATTCTGGGCTTTTCTTTTTTCCTTGGTTTTTTTCGGGTTATTCCGCTTTGACGCCGTTGCACAGGATTCCTACACTCCTTCACTTGCAGGATCGTTTGCTGTCGGCGGAAATTCAGGAGGGCATGATGGTGCCGGCCTGATTTACAGCCAGCGGAGAATAACCGGAACGGTCAGGGATGAACTGGGCGATCCTTTAGTAGGAGCCACTGTCCAGGTCGTGGGTACCGTTACAGGTGCGCTGACCGACGCAGATGGCAAATTTACTCTTGATATCCCGAATGATAACGTAATGGTGATGGTATCGTTCGTGGGTTACATTACCCAGCAGGTACCGGTTGCAGGAAAGACGACAATTGATATTGTACTGAGCTCAACCCTCGCCAGTCTCGATGAAGTTGTCGTGGTCGGATATGGTACACAGAGACGTACCACAATGACAGGTTCGGTGAGTGTTGTTAAGGGAGATGAAGTCTCCAAGGTTCCGGTATCGAACATAACTAATGCAATGGCCGGGAAACTGGCAGGTGTCCTCACCAGGCAGTCGGGCGGGCAACCCGGTTCCGACAATGCCGAGATATTTGTAAGGGGTGTTGCAACAACCGGTTCAGGGGCTCCCCTTGTAGTTATTGACGGTATAATCAGAAGCCGGTCGGAGTACAATTCGGGGCTTGGCAGGTACGAACTTGTAAGTAACCTGAACCAGCTCGATCCCTCGACCATAGAATCAGTGACAGTGCTAAAGGATGCTGCAGCCGTTGCTCCTTATGGAATGGCAGCAGCCAACGGTGTTATCCTTATCACAACCAAGAAAGGACAGGAAGGATTGCCAACACTAACCTTCAATACCTACTACGGAGTTCAGCAGCCTACCTACTATCCCGATCTTCTCAATGCCGTTGATTACATGAAGCTTCGTAATGAGGCCGTTTTAAACGATAGTCCGACTAATCCTCTTACCTTCCCACTGGAGACAATAAACAATTATGCTTCGCTCAATGCGTCTGATCCCGACAGGTATCCTTCGAGCAACACAAAGGACCTCGTCAACCTGTCAATCCCGATACAGAAATATGATATTTCGGTCAGCGGTGGTTCGCAGAAGATGAAGTATTTTGCCGGTGCCGGTTATTACGGTCAGAAAGGTCTCTTTGAAAGAGTAAACTACAACAGGTTCAACGTAAACCTTAACCTCGACGCCAGTGTGACCAATTCAACCAAGATGTCTCTCTCAATCATCGGATCACATGAGCGTACAAATGACCTTGACGTTGCATCATCGGCAGGCCAGATTTTCAGGAGCGGTTACAAATTCCTGCCAACGGAAGCAATATATTACTCCAACGGACTTTGGGGTCAGTTTGCAGGTAACTCACCGGTTGCTGTTCTTAAAGGGGATGGCTACGAGCATATTGATGCGAATACAATCATGACAGCAATCTCTGTGGAACAGCAGCTGTCTTTTATCAAGGGTCTGAGCATCAAGGGAACCTTCAGCTACGATACCAAACTCGATTATCAGAAGGGATGGCATACACCTTTTTATTATTATGCAATCAACCTTAATGACACGCCATATTCATTTGCCCGGCAGATTTCCACCCAGGAAGGAGCCGTTCCTGCTTACACCTATCTGACACAGCAGGACTCGAGGCGCAGGAGCTATACTTACCAGGGATTCATTAATTATGCCAGGGCGTTTGGTCAGCATGAGGTGACGGGTCTGGTTGTTGCAGAGGCCAGGAACAACGATTACGACTATCTATTTGCACGCAGGAATAATTTTGCTGTCGGCATTGATGAGCTGAGCCTCGGAAGTTCAAGCAAGACTGATTACGACAATGGCGGTTCGTCATCCCTGGGAGCCTCTGTGGGGTATGTATACAGGGTAGGATGGAGCTACGCCAACAAATATCTTGCAGAAGCATCAGGACGCTACGACGGCCACTATTATTTTGCCCCTGGTAAGAGATGGGGTTATTTCCCGGCATTTTCGGTTGGATGGAGGATCTCGGAAGAGAGCTTCATGCAGGGACTTCAGTGGCTCGATAACCTTAAGCTGAGGGCATCATGGGGTAAGTCAGGAAACCTTGCCGGAGGTCCCTATCAGTACCTTTCAGGGTACACTCTTGCCGGAAACGGATATGCCTTCGGGTCAGGAACTATGGTTCAGGAGGCTTATGTTACCACAGAGAACAATCCGAATATCACATGGGAAATATCACAGAAGAGTGATATCGGATTTGAAGCTTCCTTGTGGGAGAGCCTTCTGTTAATAGAAGCCGACCTTTTCTATGAAAAGAGGACCGGAATGCTTCTCAGTCCTGCAATTACTGTCCCCTATGAATACGGACTGAACCTTGCACAGGAGAATGCCGGTAAAATGGACAACTATGGTTTTGAATTGCAGCTGGGGACAAGGCGGTCGTTGCAGAGCGGTCTCGATTTCAGCGTCATGGCCAATCTTAGCATTGCGAAGAACAAAATGGTGGAGACCTTTGAAACAGCAGCCACCTATGATAATCCTAACCGCAGAAGGACGGGCCGGCCATACGGAACCGTCTTCGGATACCAGGATCTGGGACTTTTCAGTCTGTCCGACGACAAAAACAATGACGGGATCATTAATTCGGAGGATGGATACAACATTACCCAGTGGGGAATTCTTCATCCGGGCGACATCAAATATGAAGATATTAGCGGACCTGAAGGTACTCCCGACGGCAAGATCGACGACAATGATGAGGTTGTTATCGGCTATCCGCAATACTATCCCCTCATGACTTTCGGGATCAATGCGAACGCTGCCTATAAGGGATTCGACGTCAGTCTGTTCTTCCAGGGTTGCGGAATGACATCCAATGCCTTCCACAACAATTTCCAGGTTATTCCATTCTATAACAACAACAGCAACGCATCGTATGAATATTACAACGATCACTGGAGCAAGGATAACCCGGGAGGTAAATACCCGATTGCAAATTCCAGTCCGACTGCCAACAACAACCGGGCCAGCACCTTCTGGCAGTGGAACACTTCCTATCTGAGGCTTAAGAATGCCCAGCTCGGATACACCCTTCCCGCTTCGGTTATGCGAACACTCAAGATCCAGAGCATAAGGGTCTATGTTGCAAGTCAGAATGCACTTACATTCAGCAAACTCAGATTTGTGGACCCGGAAGCCAATGGTAACGAAGGCACTGGTTATCCCAATATGAGAACTTTCACCGTTGGTGCAAACGTAACCTTCTAACTGATTTAAAACTAATTGCTATGATAAAATTTAATTTAATCAGGAACATTGCATTCATAGGCTTGATCCTTTTCAGCGTGGCCTCCTGTGATCAGGAGGATTACCTCGAAACGGTCGACAAATCGAGGCTTACTGATGCCACTATGTGGGCAAGCGAAGGGAATGCTGACATATACCTGAATGACTGTTACAGTGATCTTCAGGCAAAGTCGAACCAGCCTGACAACCTTGACAATTTCACTGATGACAATGATGCAGGTTTCTATTATACATCCTTTAACTGGAAAAAAGGCATCGTTGAAAAATCCGGAGGCGCCAATACATCTGTATGGGGCGGTACCGGCGGTCCCGACCAGTATGAAGGATGGGGCTCGCTGTACACTAAAGTCAGGAAACTGAACACCTTTATCCAGAAGATCACTGAAAACAAGGCAAACTTTTCTGAAGACTGGTATAACAAAAGAATGGACGAAGCCCGTTTCCTCAGAGCTTATTTTTACAGCGAACAGTTTGTCAAGCTTGGTGGTCTTGTTATTCTTACTGAACCGCAGGACAGGATTTCAATGGACGATGCGGAAATGAAACTTCCCAGGAGCACTTTCGAACAGACACTTAAGTATATAGTCGATGAGATGAGCTCCATTATCAGCAACGGCTACCTGCCCGTGAAATACAACAACGGAAATGCAAATGCAGGTCGTGCAACACTCGGTGCTGCCTCTATGATCAAGGGATGGGTACAGCTGTTTGCAGCCAGTCCTGCCTATAACTCAGCTTCTCCGGCAGTGCCAAACGAAGCCGGCAATAAGGACATGCAGAGTTTTGCCACCCCCGATCCGGCAAGATGGGGTGCTGCTGCTGCTACATTCAAGCACTTCATCGACACTTATGGCCACAAGGGTTCCACCGATTACAGGCTGTTCAGCCCCATGTCAGCTTTCTGGTACGAGGCAAACGAGTACAATTCGGAAGTTATCTGGGACAGGCAGCATGTGATGACAACAATGGCAAACACCTTTGACACCTATGGCGGACCGGTGTGGATACACGGTACCTACTACACCTGGGGCAACTACTGCCCTACTCAGGAGCTTGTTGATGACTACCAGATGGCAAACGGTCTCGATATCGACGATCCATTATCTGGCTACGATCCTCAGAATCCGTATGTCGGACGCGAAAAAAGGTTCTATGACTTTATCGTTTACGACGGGGCAGAATACAAGCAGGACTGGATGGCTACACCGGATATAATCTATACAAGGGTCGATAAGGTCAACCCTTCAAAGAACGAGATCGACCGAGGTAGTGATGACGTTGGGAACACCGGTTACTATTTCAAGAAAAGGCTCGACAACCTTCATCCGAGGGGTGG
>CAYQRF010000052.1:0-5329 GCA_964419775.1 uncultured Rikenellaceae bacterium | reverse complement strand
GCTGAGGTCAATATGAACGCAGACCTTCACGGCATGCTTATCGAAAACACAGTGCCTGCAACGAATGCCGGAGTATGGACATACACAAAGATCTCACTGAACCATCCTCATGTGTTCAACAGGAAACAATACTTTAATCCAATACCTCAGACCGTAATTGACAGGAATACGAATCTGCTTCAAAACTGGGGGTATTAAAATTCGCGTGATTATGGGTTTGGAAGTTAGAATGGAGAGGGTGCCCCGGTCTGGCACCCTCTTTTAACAAAGATCAGCCACTCTGACGATTTGTAAACTGATTAATATTAACATTTTAAGGGATGAAAATCAAATTTTCCAAAGTTGTCTTTCTG
Source organism: uncultured Rikenellaceae bacterium (assembly GCA_964419775.1). Lineage (GTDB taxonomy): Bacteria > Bacteroidota > Bacteroidia > Bacteroidales > VadinHA17 > LD21. The sequence goes on along the minus strand of CAYQRF010000052.1, from coordinate 4,976 downwards.
ATTCTTGCCTTTTCGGCGGTTACGGCTTTTATGCCCGTTAGCGACAGTTCAAAGAAGCCTGTTTATCTGAACACAGCCTATTCATTTGAAGAAAGGGCTGCCGATCTTGTTTCAAGGCTGACGCCCGAAGAGAAGCAAAGTCTTCTCGGAAACAGCATGGCTGCTGTGCCAAGGCTTGGAATCAATACCTATAATGTATGGGGCGAGGCTCTCCACGGAGTTGTGGGAATGTTTAACCCCAACGCAGGGGCTGCAACCTCCTTCCCCAGCAGCGCATCACTGGGTTCTGCATGGGACCCTGACCTCATGGAACTGGAAGCATCAGCTATCTCGGACGAGGCCCGTGCTTTCAATCACGATGTAATTGCCAACCTGACATTCTGGTCTCCGGTGGTGGAACCTGTCCGGGACCCCAGGTGGGGACGCACGGGTGAATCATACGGAGAGGATCCTTTTCTCATTTCAGAGATCGGAGGAGGATTCGTTCGCGGAATGATGGGCTATGATCCCGTTTATCTGAAGACAGTTCCTTGCGGCAAGCACTATTTTGCCAACAACAGTGAGTTCGACCGCCATACAAGCAGTTCAGAGATGGACGACAGGAACATGAGAGAATTCTATCTTGCTCCCTACAAAACCCTCATAGAGAGGGACAGGCTTCCCAGCATCATGACCGCCTACAACGCAGTGAGAGGAGTCCCGATGTCGGCAAGCAGGTACTTTGTCGATACAATCGCACGGAAGGTCTATGGACTCGACGGCTATGTTACCGGTGACTGTTCTGCTATTGAGGATATTGAGACCGGACATTTCTATGCCAGATCGGGAGCCGAAGCCACTGCCATGGGATTGAAATCGGGAGTCGACACCGACTGCGGAGATTATTACCAGGCCTATGCCCTTGACGCCCTGAAACAGGGTCTGATAACAGAAGCAGACATGGACCTTGCTCTTGTCAATATGTTCAGAATAAGAATGAGGATTGGTGAATTTGATCCGGGGAGAAAGGTTCCCTACTCATTCATCAACACCGGTGTGGTTAATTCCCCCGGCCATATCGCTCTTGCAGAAGAAGTTGCCAAAAAGACTCCGGTCCTGCTGAAAAATACATTGGTTCAGAAGACGGGTAAGAAAGCTCTTCCGGTAAACCCGGCAGAGGTTAAGAAGATTGCCGTTATCGGTCCACAGTCCGACAAGGTTGAGCTCGGACCCTATTCAGGCAGGCCCGATCCGAAACACATGGTTTCATTCCTGGCAGGTGTGAAAAACTATCTTGCGGAGAATGGAATCAATGCTGAGGTCGTATACAGCGCGGGAGCAAATACCTCAAGCAGGAGCAACCTCTTTTTCGTTCTCGATTTTGAGGTTATAAAGAGCGATGGCACATCAGCAAAATTTGATGCAACCAAATTTGCATCATCGTCAGATGGAATCGTTATCGGTTCAGGAATGAGCGATGAGAACTCTGTCAGGAATATAGAGGATGGGAACTGGACAGCCTACAGCAACGTTGATGTGACCAACATCGATAAGATGAAGCTCAGGCTCAATATACCGGCCGACGGAGGTACTGTTGAGGCAAGGGTGGGTTCACCCACGGGCAACCTGCTTGCTTCATTTGATGCCCAGCGTTCATCCGGCGGATTGCCCGGCGGTCCCTTTGGCGGAGCCAGGATACTCGATGGCAAAGTCAGCAAACTCGGGCTTTCAGGCCCGCAGACAGTATACCTTGTTTACAGGGCAAGTTCTCTCTCACCAATCGACGACGAAACTATTTCAATGGCTAGAACGGCCGACGTGGCCTTTGTCTTTACAGGCACCGATGACCAGACAGCCGGAGAAGAGGGCGACAGACTGACTCTTGTTCTTCCCGGTAATCAGTACGATCTTATTGATGCCGTTGCAGCCGTGAACTCCAATACAATTGTGATAATGCAGAGTCTTGGAATGGTGGAAGTTGATCAATTCAGGAACAATCCCAACGTTGCAGGGATAATCTGGAGCGGTTTTAACGGACAGGCCCAGGGCACTGCCATGGCCAGCATTGTTTTTGGTGATGCCAATCCAGGAGGAAAACTGAATGCCACATGGTACAGTTCGGTCAAAGACCTTCCTCCCATTACAAATTATAACCTCAGGCCCGGCAAGGGCGGTAATGGACGAACCTACTGGTATTTCAACAAGGATGTGTCCTATGAATTCGGTTTCGGCCTATCATACACTACTTTCGAATACAGCAACTTCACTATAAGCAGGAAATCTGTTAACCCCAATGACAAGCTGAGGGTTTGTGTGGATGTGAAGAATACCGGAAGCGTTGACGGAGACGAAGTGGTCCAGGTTTACCTCAAGACACCCGATTCTCCTGCATCACTTGAGCGCCCTGCCAAACGGTTGAAAGGTTTTAAACGGGTTACGATTGCTGCCGGCCAGACAAGGACAGTAGCTATTGACATCGACTGCTCAGACCTGTGGTTCTGGGATGGAGAAAAAGGAACGATCACCTTTGATCAGGGCAGATATGTATTTGAGATCGGAGCTTCCTCAAAGGATATAAAAGGTCAGGTTGAGACTGTTATGTCCGGTTCATATAATCCTGTCCTCAAGACTGTTGTGGCAGAATGCGGCAAGGTCGTATTCAGACCTGGCAATACAGCACAGACGAGTGTTACGGCAGCCATGTCGGACGACAGTTTTTCTGATATCAGAAATGCTATGATCACTTACAAAAGCAGCAATCCCTCAGTGGTGAGTGTTGACAACAAAGGCATGATAACTGCAAAGGAACCGGGAAGTGCATCAGTAACTGCGTTCGTAACCATAGACGGTAAGACCCTTTCCGACAGCTATGCAGTTAAGGTTATGCCTGATCTAAAACCGGCTTCGATTTCAGTTAACGGAAAGAAGATTCAGGGATTCAATCCTGACGTACACAGCTACAGTTATCTGGTTTCATCCCCATCGGCAAAGGTTCCTCAGGTAGACGTCGTTTCTCCTTATCCTGAAATCTCTGTTGAGGTAAATCAGGCAAAGGCAGTTCCCGGAACAACAGTGATCTGCCTTGCTGACCCGGTTACGGTGGAGAAGAATACCTATCTTATAAATTTCGGTACAAAGTCGGTAAGTGACGAGTTTAATAAACCAGCTGCCGGCCCGCAATGGCTTTGGATAAGGGGCAACCCTGCCAACTGGAGCCTTTCGAAGAAACCCGGAACCATGACCATTACCTCGGCAAAGGGTGATCTTCAGGCTGCCAGCAACAATGCCGAAAACCTTCTTCTTCAGAGTGCAAATACCGACTGGACAGTCGATACCAAAGTGATATACTCACGCAAACCTTCCGGTTTCAGTCAGAACGGCGGTTTGATAGCATATCAGGATGATGACAACTATGTGAAACTGGTTTACGGTGCCGGAGGCGGCGGAAGAATGGGATTCGGATCAATGGGAGGCCCCGGATCGGTGATGCTTGCGACGGAAGAGGACGGGCATTACAAAGCCAACGCCACTCTCAGTATGGCAAATGTAATTGGTGATGACAATACCCTGTGGCTGAGGCTTGTAAAGAAAGGGAGCCTGTATACTGCTTCGGTATCGGCTGACGGGAAAACATACAAGTCTGTCGGCAGCATCAATCTGATGCTGAAGGATATCAATGCAGGCCTCATGGTTTGCGAAGGCTCCATGGATAACCGGTTTGCCAGATTTGCGAATATGCCGGGAATGCAGCAACCCGCTCAGCCGGTTTCACCTTTTGAGGTTTCATACGATTATTTCAATATTAAAAATACGGGTAAGTAATGGGTTTAGGTTAGTTTAAGGGGGCTGTACCCGAGGTAATTTTCAATTATCTTTATCAGCCCCCTTTTTTTATTTTCCCGTTGATGACTCACTTTTTACGCAGGTTAATTTTTTATGGACTGACACTGACAGGATTGATTCATCTCTCCGCCTCAGGAAAATACACTCCAATTGCTGAGAAAGTATCCGGTCAGGAAGGTTACAGGGATGCAGTTCCTTATATGGGACAGTTCCTGGCCGTCGGCACAGGCGGAAGGATTGATTTAATTGATGCTTCTGGTGCCAGGGTTCTAACATTTAATGAATACGGGAGCGACCTGAACTGTGCCGCTGTTTGGAATCAGTTTGCAATAGCTGCGGGGGAGGGGGGATTGGTTCTCCGGACAGGCGATGGAGAGGTTTTCGAAAAGACTGAATCGGGGACAGACAAGGACATAAATGGAATAGCTGCACGTCAGGATATGATTGTTGCCGGAGCAGACGGAGGAATTCTGCTTGTTTCGGTTAACGGCAAATCATGGAATACAATCGAACCGGGAGTAAGAGGCAACATTGTCTCAGTCGCGGCAGGGACGTCGATGTTTATTGCAGTCACCGATGAAGGGGAAATTATCAAATCGGATGACGGACTGAACTGGATGGTAACCGACTATAACAAGGAGTATTCGGGATATTATAAGCCATGTATATTTCATGAAGTTCTGGCAGCAGGCAGCAATATCGTTATCTGTGGCAGGCATACTGATGGTTCTCCGGCCGTTATCACTTCCACGCTGGGGAATGTCTGGACCGAAAGACTTCTCAATTACAGGGATGATCACGGTAATATTAGTTTTCTCACAAACTGTCCAAACAGCGTTGCATATGATAAGCCGCGCGACCAGTACATACTGGCTTGCGACAGGGGGGAGATATTCAGTCTGCCTTCGTGTACCAAATGCAACGCATCGGCAATCATCTCAGGAAGTAATCTTTACGCCATCGCTTGTCTGGATGACATGCTGTTTTGCGGCGGCGAGGGATTCTCGGTTAATGTTGTCAGATTCTGAAATTGCCTTATCCGGTTCGGCAACTGCTTCACCTGAGATTTCCATAATTTTTTGAGTCAGAGTTTACGGTTATTCATCTTTTTTGTATTCGAACCAGTCGTAATCGGCAAAGGCAGTGCTGGCCTT
>CAYQRF010000051.1:0-12564 GCA_964419775.1 uncultured Rikenellaceae bacterium | reverse complement strand
TTGTTCTCGTTCATGAACCAGTTATTCCCTTCCACGATCTGAAACAGGTTGCCGAACGGATCCTTCACGAAGAAGGAAGGATTTCCTGAAGGGTCTTCGGCCAGCTCAGCGCCGAGAGTGCAATTGTTATTTTTATAAAATGAATGTGCTTCACGGATGTCTTTCACCTTGATCTTGCAAACAAGTATTCCAAGGTCGCCAAGGCTGATTTCTTCTTCTATCTGGACGGGCTTTCTTTCCTGGTACTGCCATACTTCGAAGCCGCCTCCGCTCTGCAGATTCAGGGCAAGTATTGCATGCCGGCTCTGGGGAACGTTGCCGGTATAGGGCAGCATCAGATTGGCTTCAGTCTTATCATCAAAAATACGGCAATCCATTCCAAACATCTTGCTGTACCATCTCCAGGCCTCTTTCAGATTCTTAACCCCTATACCTATCTGCTGAATGCCGCCCAATTTATAACCTTCTTTCATCTACTTTAATTCTTTCTGTCCTGTTAGTTTTTTACCTTGTCTGCAATCCTGAAAAAGAGCCATGGACATATCCGCCTGATATAAAGCATGATAAGTTCACCTCTTCCAACAAGTATTTCTCTTTTGTTCTTTACTATCCCCCTGATTATTGTCCTTGCTGCCTGTTCGGGAAGTATTCCGTTTGCCTGACCGGCATCCATTTTTCCGTATTCCTCTCCCTCCTTATTAAGGGCGTGCAAAGAGATTCCTGTTCTCACTCTTCCGGGTATTATGACTGATGTTCTTATACTGTTTGCCTTGTTTTCAAGAAACAGTGTCTCAAAGAAACCGTGAAGTGCTTGTTTTGACGCTGAGTAGGCTGACCGGAGGGGGAAACCGAACCGGCCGGTTATACTGCTTGTCGCCAGGATGTGACCTGATTTTCTTTTGATCATGTACGGCAGTACGGCCTTGGTAAGGGCCACCGTGCCGAAGTAGTTGATTTCAAATATTTTCCTGTCGAGCCAAAGAGGTGTTTCCTCTATTCTTGATCGCTGGCTGATTCCGCCAATGTTAAGCAGGTAATCGATCTGACCAAATATTTCAATCTGATTTTCAACGATTTCATTTATTCCCGAAGTGTCGGAAAGGTCAAAGTGAACGCAGCTGACAGCATCCGGCCTGACGCAGTTATTCTTCACACGCTCCAAGCCTTCCGGATCATTTGATGAGGCAATCATCCTCGCACCAAGACCTGCAAATTCATAAACAAGAGCTTCGCCAATGCCTGAAGATGCTCCTGTTATCCATACCACCTTATCCTTGAAAACCAATTTCTTATTCATCTTTCAATTCAGATATGAGCGAGACGAGCTCATCATAGTTAAGCCTGAGGGCCGAAAAGTCTTTGTTTTTGTCCCTTAAATATTTCCTGACTCTGAAACCTCCGGTGATTCTTTTGAACAGCAGATTATAACTCCATGCAAAAATGCCTGAGAGAGGAATTGCAATAAATATCATTACAGCCAGCCACCAGGGCGAAAATATTAGAAGGCACAGGATAAGATACACGGGCAGGAATATGAAAGCCAGGGCAAACGAGATTCCAAAGCGCATTGTACTGTGAAATTGCGGATCTTTGGTTTTTTTAATCTGAAGTTCAGGAGGGGCAAAGAATGTCAGGGTAAAAATGTTGCCAAACAACCAGAGAGGGAAAGTTGCCAGGAGGCCTGCCATTCCTGCCAGAAGCCAGCCCAGCGGATGCTTTTTCTTATCAAGAAGCTTGTAGGTGACTTTCAGTTTCCGGGCTCGTTCTTTTACACTCAGGCTGAGAGAGCAAATACGATTGAATTTACCGGGGTCGGTTGTCTTAAGTGAGTTGAGTTTGCTGATAAGATTCCTGTCGCGGTACAGTTTCGGGAATTTTATGTCGTCGCTGTATTTCCCGTTGATAATGCTTCTCAGTTCGTCTATAGCCTCATAGTCATCAACTGATTCTATATGCACCATCAGTTTCTTTATCTCGTCCGAAAGCCGTTCCTTTAGTTTGTTAAGTGCTCGTTCGGGAGCTTCCCTGTAGAGCTGGTGGTATTCGGATACCTCAATGGGCTTACCGTATACCACCGTGAGTACCTGTCTGGCTCTCCGGTAATTTGTGTACTCAAGGCCGACAGGGATGATTTTGATATTAAGACCAAAGTTTTGAGATTCCTCGGCCTGGAAGGCAACCCGGCATATTCCCTTTTTAAGCTGGCGAAGCCTCCTGAACCCGGCATGATCGCCCTCGGGAAGTATTACAAGTCCGTTTTTGTTCCGGATGACATCAATAGTCTTGTGGAATGTTTCATCATTTGACTTGAGCGAGCTGAAACCGTCACGAATCCTGTAAACAGGAAGCATTTTGATGAAATAAAGAAAAGAGGCAATTGTCTTTTTCCGGAAAATATCGGATCGGCCAAGGAAAATGGGCTGGCCGGAATAGGTAAAAACCACGGCAAGTGCATCCATCAGAGCATTCTGATGGTTGGGAGCGAAAATCAGATGGTGGTCCGGATTAATGTTTTCCTTACCGATTGTGATAACTTTCCTGTAATATATATTATCATGCCAGAAGCCAACTGTCTTTCTGAACAGGGCATAACCGGCCGAGTATTCTTCAATATTCTCTTTTCCCATACAATCAGGTAATTGCAAAATCCCGGGAGGATTATGCCTTGTTTTTCCGTAAACAACGGCGCAATTTAGAAAAAATGAACAGGATAAAGCCCAAACGGTGAGTAATTTAATGATGCCAACCGGCAATAATACGTCTTTATACTACCATGTCAGCCGGAATCATTATCATCAATGAACCGGTCGAGATTTCTCCTTTCCTTTTTCGTGGGCCTTCCCAGTCCTTTTAATCTGAACCCGGGGAAGGAGGAATGACTGATTTCAAGTTTTATCTTCTCCTGCTCAGGGGTAAGATCCTCTATGAAGTTACCGACCAGTTTTGCTGAAACCCTGTTCTCGATTGGTTTGATGACACGGTAGGTGTAGGTGACAGGAGGTTTTCTTATCGTAATTATTTCATTGCCTTCAACGATCCTGGATGGCTTAACCTGGATATTGTTTATTGTTATTCTTCCCTTTCTGCATTCATCTGATGCCATGCTTCTGGTCTTATAGAGCCTGACTGACCAGAGGAATTTGTCAATGCGGACACTCGATGTTTCAGGTTCGGGGTTCATCTGGTTCCTGATCTTTTTTCCCTTCTTCCTTCATTTCTTTCCTGGCAGGCAGTTTTGTTGTCCGGTTAAAGGTCGTCATTGTGAGCTCGGTTCCGATCGTACCGAACGACCTTATCATGTCAATCACAATACTGATTCTACCGCTCAGGAATTCTTTTTCCTCCCTGTTCCATTGGCCCAGGACGTAGCTGACCTGGCTGCCTTTGCTGAAACCATTGCCAATGCCTATCCTTATTCGTGCATATTCATTTGTTCCAAGAACCGAGTTGATATGAGCAAGTCCGTTATGGCCTCCGTCGCTGCCCTTTGGTCTCATTCGGATACTTCCAAGGGGGAGGGCGAGGTCATCAACTATCACGAGCAGGTTTTCAACAGGGATTTTTTCCTTTGTAAGCCAGTACCTTACGGCATTTCCGCTGAGATTCATATAGGTGGATGGCTTTAGAAGGATGAAAGTCCTTCCCCTGTGTCTGGTTTCGGCTGTTGATCCGTATCTCCTGTCGGAGAAGGTAATCCCTGAATCAGAAGCAAAAGCATCAAGTATGGTAAAGCCTATATTATGACGGGTATCGCTGTACTCATCGCCAATATTACCCAGGCCAACTATCAGATATTTCATGTTGCCTGCCTGTTATGAGAAGTTTGTTCCTACTTCGATTTTCCTTCCTTCGAATCAGCGCCTTGACTTGTTGCTGCTCCTTCGGCAGCTGCGCCTTCAGGTTTTCCGGCAGCCGTCTCACCCTCAGCACCTTCCTTGGCGACAACGCGCGATGTGGCTACTGAAAGAATAGTAGTGATTTTGGGATCGATCAGTTCAATGTTATCATATTTGAGATCACCAACCTTAACTGAATGATTGATTTTTACATTGGTGATATCTATCGGGAGCGATTCCGGGATCTCGTTTGCCAGACCTCTTACCTTCAGATGTCTTTTCTTGATCCTGAGTTTTCCGCCGGCCTTGACACCGACTGAATCGCCTGATATGCTTATGGGCAGGTTTACTACAATTGGCTTTTTATCAAAGATCTCAACAAAATCAACATGGATTATCTTGTCCGTAACCGGGTGGAACTGTATATCCTTCAACACAACCTTGTATACCTTACCATCAAGGTCGAGACCTACCAGGTGGGCGTCGGGTGTGTAAACGATATTCTTGAAATTGTTTTCATGAGTATGAAAATGAACGTTCTGCTCCTTGCCATAGATCACGCATGGGACGTTTCCTTCTTTCCTGGTGTTTTTTGAGCTTTTCTTTCCAAGTTCGGTCCGGATGGAACCTTTGATTTCAATTGTCTTCATTAGAAATAATTTGTGTGCTACTCAGAGCTGCCTTCAAGACTGCTCCCCATTACACGTTAGACTTAAAAAATTGGCCTGCAAATATATTACAAAGGATTCAGAATACAAAATTCGTACTTATGGACTGATTAAGGTTTACAGCCTGAATCGTATTTGCCAGAATTTCAGCTATTGACAGCACTTTTATTTTCGAGGATTTATTCTCGAAGGGCACCGAATCCGTTACAACAAGTTCGGTGAGGGGGGAGTCTTCAATTCTCTTGACGGCATTTCCGGAAAGAATGGGATGAGTGGCGAAAGCACGGATGCTAAGGGCTCCCTTCTCATGGATCTTCTGTGATGCCAGCGCGAGTGTTCCGGCTGTGTCGATCATATCGTCGATTATAACAACATTCCTGCCTTCCACATCTCCGAGAACCGACATCTCCTCAATCACGTTGGGCCTCTTTCTCAGTTTGTAGCACAGAACCATCTCGGCCTGAAGGTGCCTGGAATAGGCATTGGCCCTTTTGGAACCTCCCATATCGGGAGCAGACACTGTCAGATTGCTTAACTTCAGATTTTCTATATAGGGAGCAAAAATTGCCGATCCGTAGAGGTGGTCCACCGGAACATTGAAGAAACCCTGTATCTGGTCCGCGTGAAGATCCATGGTGATAATCCTGTCGACGCCTGCTGTCCCCAGCAGGTCGGATGACAGTTTGGCTCCGATCGATACCCTTGGCCTGTCTTTCCGGTCCTGCCTTGCAAAACCATAATACGGTATAACTGCAATCACCTTGTAGGCAGAGGCTCTTTTGGCAGCATCGATCATCAGCAGAAGTTCAAAAAGGTTGTCCGCGGGGGGATTGGTCGACTGAACGATAAATACCATGTTGCCCCTGACGGATTCATCGAAACAGGGTTGAAATTCTCCATCGCTGAACTCGGTGACAGAACTCTTGCCGAGTTCAATTCCCAGTTCGGCCGCAATCTTTTCTGCCAGATGCCTTGACGCTCTGCAGGAAAAAATCTTCATGGGTGCCTTACCGTACATCTACTGTATTTTTGAACGTTTAGTACTGAATTTTTGCGACTACAAAATTATAAATTCCCTGCGAGAACCCTACCCCTTTGAAAAATTCTTTATAGTTTCTTCAATGAATTCAAGTATCTCTTCTCTCCCTGCCCTGTTAACCGACGAGGAGATGAAGGCGGGAGGAAGAATTTCCCATGCCGCAAGCAAAGCATTGTCATGAGCTTGCATGGTTTTCTCAAGTGCATTACGGGAAATCTTGTCTGTTTTTGTGAATACCCTTACAAAGGGAACCTGATTGATTCCAAGGAACTCCATGAAAGCCACATCTGATTTCTGAGGCTCATGCCGCGAGTCAAGAAGCACGAAAAGGCAGGCAAGGTTCTCTCTTTTACGGATATAAAGTTCTGCTGATTTCACCCATTTTTCTCTCAGGCCGGATGATACCTTTGCATAGCCGTAACCCGGAAGATCCACCAGGAACCATTCGCCGTTTATAAGAAAATGATTTATAGTCCTTGTTTTTCCCGGATTGCCTGATATCTTGGCAAGTCTGGTAAAACCGGTCAGCATATTTATCAGTGATGATTTGCCGACATTGGAGCGGCCGATGAATGCGAATTCAGGCTTCACCGGTTCCGGGCACTGTTCAATTGAAGTACTGCTCCCGATAAATGAAGCTGAATGAATAATCATATTTCTTCCTGTTTTATTTCAGATCACTGTACGGAAGCGGGATCTTTTCGTATGTCAGGTAATTGTTGCCAAAATCGGTAAGTATTGAAGCAATAACTCCGATATGGGCTGGCTGCGGAGTACCCGACTTAAGCAGATCGAGCCAGGTTTTGCCGTTCACGGCCGGTATCAGCTTGCAAACTGCGGTATCAAAGACTCCGTTAGTGAACTCACCACGGTAGAATTTCACATTCCTTTTCTCATCGGTAATGCCCAGGTTGATCCTTACCTTTCCTGAAGACGCGTAATTATCGTCGATTGTATATACTATCCCGGGATAATTCTTCTGCAGTCTTCCGTTCCTGTCGTATTCCTCAAGCTCCGGTGTTCTCAGTCCCTTGTTGAAGTTCAGTTTTGCCCTGACCTCACCCGTACGATAGTACTGGACCTGAGTCCCGTGAACAGTGTCATGCCTGTATGGTGTTGAGCGGAAAACCTGGCCCTCGAGGTAATACTTTCTTGCTGAATCCTCACGAATTCCATTTTCATACCAGAAGGTCTGGTTCAGCTGCCCTCCCTTGTAGTAGGTCCTCGTTTCCCCGTTGAGTATGCCATTATCAAATGTGGATTCCTTCACCAGCACATTGCGGCTGAAGTATTGCTTGATTCCGGTGAAACCGGTATCGGGAACCAAAGTGTTATCATTGACGGCATCCGTGGCGTTTTTTGAAGATCCCCTGCTGCCACATCCTGCCGCTATCAGCAGAAAAACCAATAATAGAACGGGAGTTGATGTTTTTACCATGATTCTTTTATTAAGGTTTGTTGAGGTCGTTCTGGGTTATATATATTTCCAGCAACCTGGCATCAGGTTCAGGGATAAGCTCAACATCGGTGATTGATGCAGGAACGAGAACGGTCTCACCCCTGGTTACGGTTTCGGATCCGGAATCCCATGTAATTTTGAACCTGCCGCCGGTGCACAGGTAGACAACGAATGAATCAATCAGGTTGTAATCCCTTTTAACGATGGTGTCAAAGCTTATTATGCCGGTGTCGAAATATTTGCATCTGACAAGGCTCGAAGGCTTGTTGACTGCTCCTGAATTTGTGATTTTCCCCGAACCTGTCTGTGCGAAGTCAATCGCATCGAGGGCCAGGTCGGTGTGCAGCTCCCTCGGTCTTCCTTCATTATCTGTTCTGCCCCAGTCATAAATCCTGTAAGTGATATCGGAAGTCTGCTGAATCTCAGCAAGGACAATTCCGGCTCCGATGGCGTGGATTCTTCCGGCAGGGGTGAAAAAAGTGTCACCTGGTTCAGCAGGTTCCGAGTTCAGAATTTCGCCTATTCTGCCCGTGCTTACCGCATCAATATAGGATTCGCGTGAAACCTGTTTTGAGAAACCGGTATAAATCCGGGCTCCCTTCCCGCTTTGGAGGATGTGCCACAATTCGGTCTTTCCGAATGCATTATGCCTTTCCCTGGCAAGATCATCGTCCGGATGCACCTGTACCGACAGGTCATCCCTGGCTTCAATAAGCTTTATCAGCAACGGGAATTCATAACCGAACTTTTCATAAACCGATTCACCTGTAATGTCGCCCATGTAGACCTCAATTATCTCCTCAATGTTGTTCCCGGCAAGGAATCCGTTGCTTACGACCGATAGATTATCTGAAACAGCCGAGATTTCCCAGCTTTCGCCAATGTTTTTAAGCTTTCCCTGTTTCTTCCCGTAGTTTTCAGCCAGCGAATTTCCTCCCCAGATCTTTTCTTTCAGTATAGGCTCAAATTTCAGAGGATATAATTCCGACATCAGTGCAATTTGTTATTTTTGAGACATCTTATTGTTGACAAAAATAGTAATAAATGCTGATAGTAGGTATAGCCGGAGGAACCGGATCGGGAAAAACGACAGTTGTGAAAAAGGTGATGGAAAGGTTATCCAACGAACAGGTGGTTGTTATCCCCCAGGATGCCTACTACAAAGACAATGGACATATTCCTCTTGAAGAGAGGCAGAAGATCAATTTTGATCATCCCGATTCCCTCGAGTTCACCCTGCTGATCGAGCAACTGGAAAAACTCAGGGAAGGACAAACCATTGAGATGCCTGTATATTCCTATCTGACTTGCCTGAGGTCGAAGGAGACAATCCCGGTAAAGCCGGCAAGAGTGGTTGTTGTTGAGGGAATAATGATTCTGTGCGACAGCCGTCTGAGGGATATGTTCGATATTAAGGTATTTGTTGATGCTGATGCAGATGACCGTCTGGGCAGGGTAATCCAGCGCGACATTGTAGAACGCGGCAGATCTGTGATGGCTGTCCTGGAACGTTACCACGAGACAGTTAAACCATCACATCTGCAGTTCATTGAGCCCTCAAAGAGGTATGCCGATATCATTATTCCCGGAGGGGGCGATAACCAGGTGGGCATCGGCGTCCTTGTTTCAATTATCGAAAAACATCTTTTGGAAGAATAATATGCAAGAGGATATCAGCCCTGGAACCAGCAACCAGCAACCAGCAACCAGCAACTTGATTTAATACTATGTTGTCAAACATTAAACCAGAGGACATATTGTTTCTTGATATCGAGACCGTTCCTGCTGCTCCTTCGCTTGAAGAGCTTGAGGAGCCGTTAAGGGCTCACTGGGAAAAGAAATCGAAACATTTCCGAAATGAAGACCAGACTGCAGCTGATGTATTCGACAGGGCAGGGATCTATGCTGAATTCGGCAGGATAGTATGTATTTCAGTCGGACTGATTAAAGAAAGGAATCCGCTCTCATTCAGGCTCAAATCCTTTTTCAGCGACAATGAAAAGGAGCTTCTTACTGAATTTTCAGCCATGCTGGGCAAGTTCGCCAGGAACCGGGAGGCACTGCTTTGTGCCCATAACGGACGGGAGTTTGATTATCCCTATATAGCCCGGCGTATGATAATAAATGGTATGGTGATCCCCGATATACTGGATAATGCGGGGAAAAAGCCCTGGGAGGTGAAACTGCTCGACACCCTCGATCTCTGGAAGTTCGGCGATTATAAAAGCTATACGTCGCTTGACCTGCTGGCTACCATCCTGGGAATCCCTTCTCCCAAGGATGATATTGACGGCAGCATGGTTGCCGGGATTTATTATGGTGAAAATGATCTTCCCAGGATTGCCAGATACTGCGAGAAAGATGTTCTGACTGTTGCACGCGTCCTTTTCAGGTTCATGAACCTGCCTGAAATAGAAGAGGACAAGGTTGAATCGGTGACTCAGTTCTGATCAGTTGCCGCCGGTGAGTTCCAGAAAGCCATTTATGACTGCCCCGGGATTGTCGGAATGGATCCAGTGTCCTGCACCCGGTATTATAACGAATTCCGCTCCGGGAAACAGTGTCCTGATCCCGGCATAATCTGTTTCAGAAATATAATCTGAATTCTCACCTTTCAGAAACAATACCGGGAAACCGCTTACTTCCATGTAATCCGGTTTCTCAGGCTTAATTCCCCTTATAATTTCCCCGAGGTTAAGTTTAAGAACAGGGGCGTTAAGCTTCCAGGTGAATGAATCGTCCTTCAGCCTTCTGAGATTCTTCATTATAAATCCCCTTACACCCGGTGAACTGATTTTTTGTGAAAGAATGGCTTCAATCTCTTCTCGCCTCTTTATTCCTTCAAGGTCAACCGAAAGTATTGAATCAAGAATTTCCGACTGGAAGGAATATGCAGCAGCATATTTTTCACCGGAAGAAGCAGGAGAGATATCACCAACCAGAAGACCGTAAAGTTTTTCGGGCCAGGTCATTGCAAAGGCCATCGCTGTTCTTCCTCCCATGCTGTGTCCGGCCAGAAAAAACTTATCAAGTCCGAGATCCCGGGTAAGCTCGTACAGATCTTCCTTCATCGATTTATAATCATGGATCTCGCTGTGAGGCGATTGTCCATGATTTCTCTGATCGGGAAGGTAAACGGTGAATCTGTCGCTGATGCTTTTTGCCAGCGATACCCAGTTATCAGATGAACCATAAAGGCCGTGAAGGATTATGAGGGGAGGACCGGAACCATATTTTCTGAAGAAAAGCCTCATCGGATTGGTCAGTCGGACAATTGCCTCTTATACATCCGGATGGTGTTCTCCAGTCCAAGGTACAGTGCGTCAGCTATAAGGGCATGGCCGATGGAGACTTCTTCCAGCCATGGGATATTCTGGTGGAAGTACCTGAGATTATCCAGATTCAGGTCGTGGCCGGCGTTTACTCCCAGTCCTGCATCGCGTGCAATCTGAGCTGCGGCGATGAATGGGCCGATTGCCTCTGGCGCGTTGGTGCTGAAAAGGGTTGCATAGGGCTCGGTGTAAAGCTCAACCCTGTCGGTCCCTGTCAGAGCTGCACTTTCGACATTTGAAGGCCTTGTGTCAACGAAGAGGGAAGTTCTTATGCCCTCCTTTTTAAAGGTAAAGATCACATCCTTCAGGAATAGCATGTATCTTGGAATATCCCAGCCTGCATTTGAGGTTATGGCATCATGAGCATCAGGCACAAGGGTTACCTGATCGGGTTTCACAGCCACGACAAGGTCAATGAATTTATCTGACGGATAGCCTTCAATGTTGAATTCGGTCCTGATTACCGGCCTTATTTCAAGGACATCCCTGTATCTTATGTGCCGTTCATCGGGGCGAGGGTGAACCGTAATGCCATCGGCACCAAATAATTCACAGTTTAGTGCAGCTGTTTTAACATTCGGGACGTTCCCTCCCCGTGCATTTCTGAGGGTGGCTATTTTGTTGATGTTAACACTGAGTCTTGTCATAATAAATAAGGTGATTATCCGTATGTAATCTTATACAAAAATACAACAACTCTCTTTTTTTTCTTACTTTAGATGAAATTTAAACGGAGAGCTGGCTATTATGGTGGCAAAAGATCTGATATCGGAGGTGATACCGGCGCTGAGAACGTCTGATACAGGTCAGACTGCCCTCAACTGGATGGAGATTTTCAGGATATCGCACCTGCCGATTGTGAATAACCTCGATTTCCTCGGTCTTATTTCAGACACCGACATATACGATATGAATCAGCCGGAAGAGCCGATAGGCAATCATTCCCTGACACTTCTCAAACCTTATGTTACAACCGAACAGCATCTTTTTGAGGTTATCGGACTGTCTTCAAGACTTAAGCTCAGCGTTATTCCGGTGCTTGATGATAAATTACATTACCAGGGATTAATAACCACTTCGGAACTCGTAAGGTATCTTGCAGGAATTTCTTCAATGGATCAGCAGGGTGGCATAATAGTTCTCGACCTCATCGAAAGGGATTATTCCCTGTCCCAGATAGCACAGATTGTGGAAGGCAACAATGTGAAGGTACTGAGCATGTATGTGACTTCCCCGCCCGACTCTACAAAGCTGGAAGTAACCATAAAAGTGAATACCAATGATTTGTCTTCGGTAATCAGGACCTTTGAAAGGTACAATTATGATGTTAAGACCTGGATCACTTCAGACGATTCGATGGACAAATTTTACTCGGAGCGCTTCGATCTTCTCATGAAATACATGAATATTTGAATTATGCTTGAAAGAGTTGCCATTTACTGTAAGGAGAACAAACCCAGGACGGTTGAGGGAGTGAACAGGCTGATCGGGGAGTTTTGCAGAAAAGGGATACAGATTTACCTTCATCAGAATACAGGCAGTGTTGATTCGTGCCGGGAGAGTGAACCTTTTGAGAGGTTTACCGATCTGGGCGGTCTGAAAGAACTGCCCGACCTGGTACTGAGTGTTGGCGGCGACGGCACCTTCCTTGAAACCATGCTCAAAGTGAGAGATTTCGGTATTCCTATTGCCGGCGTTAACACGGGAAGAATGGGATTCCTGGCCAACATACCGGAAGATGAAATAGGGCATTCAATCGATCTTCTCCACAACGGCGAATACCAGGTGATCGAAAGGTCGCTTCTTGAGATCAGGAAGCCCCGTGATATATTTGAGCCGGGTGATTCCACCGCCCTCAATGAAGTCACAATCCAGAAAGCAGATCCGAGCATGATCACCATTCACGTGCATGTTGATGATGCCTTCCTTAATACTTACTGGGCCGACGGCCTTATTGTATCGACGGCAACAGGTTCCACCGCATACAACCTGAGTGTCGGAGGACCTATCCTGTCTCCTGAGGATGAAAGCATTATTATCTCTCCGATTTCACCGCACAATCTGACCATCCGGCCAATAGTGATATCAGGGGAGAGCAACCTCAGAATGATAGTTGAAGGAAGAAGCGATGATTATGTGGCAACATGTGACTTCAGATCGCACAGACTTCCTTTCAGTGAGGAGATTGTCATATCGCGGTCGGATGAAAAACTGAAAACGGTTATGCTCA
>CAYQRF010000050.1:5364-12653 GCA_964419775.1 uncultured Rikenellaceae bacterium | reverse complement strand
CTTGTTGAAAGAATCACACCTGAAGTTTTCAGGGTGTTCAAGGGGGAAAAGACAGCCAAGACACTTTGCATAAATGTTGATTTCTATTCAGGATTTGTCTATTCCTGCCTGGCAATTTCGAAGGAGTTGTACACGCCGCTTTTTGCAATTGCAAGGGTTTCGGGATGGTGCACACACAGGATCGAGGAGCTTACCTTCTCGGCCAAAAGGATAATCAGGCCGGCATTCAAGAATGTATACGAAAGGAGTGATTACATCCCGCTCAGCAAAAGGAATGCTCCGGTGAAATAATGTTCTGAACCAGCCCTTCAGTGGTTCAGCTATTGTTCAAAGGTGAATTTGTAGGTTTCATTCTTTTTTTCACCTCCCCTGAAGATAGTTGCAGAAGTCACATACACCTTTGTCCCGGCCGATTCGTTACGCTTTTCTCCCCTGACTACCAGTCTGACCGTATGGTCACCCGGCTGAAGGTTTACAGCATGCCAGATACTTTCCGTATGCTGTTGTCCGGCATAATCATAGTAAGTATCAATAGTACGGTGCAGCTTTCCGTCGAGGTAGACATCCGCCCTGCCTCCGTCGCGATACCAGTTTCCTTCGAGCGATATGCCTGTTCCGGAAAATTCAATTGTAAGTTCATCACCGGAGTTCCCGGAAACCATAGCCTGGCCGGGGCGCTGATCATCTCCTCGTGAAGCTGCCCCGTGAATTTCCCACTTCCCCCTGAATTTCCATTCCTTTTTATCAAACACTGAAATATTTCTGTCGAAGACGAGATCCGGAAAGGATATTTCCAGTTCAGGGGCAGATGGTACTTCTTTTCTGATCAGGATCCTGCTTCCGCTTGTCTTTCCTCCGGATTTTCCGATAAGGTCCAGTGCATATTTGTAAGTGGATTCCACGGCTGTATTGAAAGTATATGATGTATGGATGAAAGTTGAATCGGCGATTGCCTTTATACCGTCCTGCATGTCGGCCGGGAGTCCGCTGAATCCGTTTATGACACCCAGCACTGCCATTGCATTTGAGGGATTGCAGTCTGAATCCTGGCCGCAACGGGTTGATATTTCCAGGGTCCTGAGAGGATCTCCTTCGCCGTAAAGCAGTCCCATGACTATATAGGCGCCGTTAAGCTTTGCATCGATGTTGAAGTGGGAGCCGGCTCCGCAGATATCAACATCGCCCCATTTTCCCTCAAGCTGCATCCATGCAGCACGCCAGTCGGAGGGATATTGCCTGTGCAGTAAAATCACATCGCTGACTGCCTTGTGGTAGTCGCTTTCAGGAGGTATTGAGAGGAGGGCTTTTTCGATGATAAGACTGATGTCTGATTCAAGGAATGCTTCCGAATAAAGGGCAGCGACGAAGATTCCACCATAGACACCGTCGCCGTAATTCATTATACGTCCTATCCTGTCGGCTATTTTCGCAGCACTGGCCGGCATTCCGGGGCACATAAAGCCGATATAATCGGATTCTATCTGAAAATCAATATCATCGGCATGGATGTTATATTCAGGGCTACCCGACATAGGGGCGAATATACTGTCGTGGTAGTTTTTTCTGGCCTGCATATTGGCATGCCAGAGAGGGAATCCGGCAAGTGCAAACATCTCCTGGAACTTAAGTGCCGGAGCATCCATTCCGTACTTGTCCATGGCCATGAGGAATGAGAGCTGGACGTATATGTCATCCTGCCAGAGGCTTCCCCTGATATCGGATGGGTTCCATTTTATTGAGTCCTCATAGGTGCGGCCCTGGGCCCTGAACTCCGTTGGCGCTCCATAGGTGACACCTATCATTTTACCGGCCCAGCCTCCGGCGATTTTGTCTTTAAGAACAGCTGATTTTACCGGGGTTAAATCTCCGGATCCGGAACACGAGATCAGTGCAAGAAGTATCACTGAAAGCAGAAATGCCAAGTATTTGTTTGTCATTATATTATTATTTCAGTTTATTTTTTGTCTGATGGCACATGCATCATCCTGTCCTCTATGAACTTTGTTATCCCGGGCACAGGCATCTTCTGAATTACATATTGATGTTTTCCTTCCGGGTCATCAACCCATTTATTATTTCCTGATTCATCGATCAGGATGGTACCCCTGCGGGTGTCGAAAAAACCGTCTGTGCCATAGACTGCAATCAGGACAGCTGTTTCGTCCCAGCTCATGCGGCCGTTTCTGTCTTCTTCCGCCATGGGGATGCTTATGCGGAAGACATCCTTAACCGGGCTTTTTACTGGCATCTTCATGACCCTGAGCCCTGTAAGGATCTCTTTTCCTATCTCGAATCCGGTAAAGATTACTTCCCCGGGCCAGTTCTCAAATACATATTTTGATGCAGCGGCATCTATATATACGTTGAATTCCCTTCCTTCGGGAAAGCTTCCGGCCATTGAAACCAGGTTTGATACTTTTTTCTCAATGAGTTGTATTCCTGTCAGCGGACTGATATCATCGGGGGCCGATTGAAGAAGATTCCGGAGGTTGGTAAGGAAACCTACTGTTATTATTGTAACACTGTTGTCGGGTTGTCCGGCAAGGATCCTGCGATAGACCTTAACTGCGTCTTCGGCATCGGATGTCGACTTGATAGCATGCGGGTACCGGGCAACCAGGGAGTCGGCCCAGTGCTGGGATGAGCCCATGCTGGCGCCGTCGTTCATAGGAGCTCCGATTGGCAGGTCCGGACGGTTGAACCAGGTGTTAATGACATCAATGGACGGAACAACCAGTTCGTGCCTGTTTGACGATACGGTGGCCAGTATTTCCGCCTTACCGCTGTCGGCCATTGCATGAAGGAAAGCCAGGGCTCCCACATCATCGTAGTCGGGACCAAGGTCAGTGTCAAATATTATTTTCACCGCCTGTCTGCTTTTTTCCTTCGTCGGGCCGGAACAGCCGGCAATAATAATAAGGACCATGAAGGAAATAATGTAAGCCGGATTTTTCATTTTGATAAAGAATTAATGATCAGGAAATTAAATATGGTTATCTTCATAATTTGATTTCTTTCCTGTATGGAGCTGAAGACTGGGCTCCCATACGGGTTACCGAGATTGCTGCAGCAGTGTTTGCAAAGCGAACCGCTTCGCCCAGGTTTCTGCCTTCGCAGATTGCCACAGCCAGTGCACCGTTGAATACATCGCCTGCTGCTGTTGTATCGAGTGCCCTGACAGGCACAACCGGAATTACCCTCGAGATATTTTCGGTAAGCAGGTAGGCCCCTGCCGCGCCCATTGTGATGATTACGTTCTGAGGTCCTCTTGCCTTGAGCTTTTCAGCACATTTTTCAGCCGAAGAGGCATCGGTAACTTTTATCCCCGTGAGCATTTCGGCTTCCAGTTCATTGGGAGTAATTACATACACGCATTTCAGCAGTTCGTTCGAAAGCTGTTTCGCGGGAGCAGGATTGAGAATTACCCTGTTTCCCCTGGATGAAACCCTTTCGGCAACGAATTCCACAGTGCTGACCGGAATCTCAAGCTGCATCAGGAAAACATCCGAAGGATCGTTACCATATACTTCATCATCAACATCGTAAGCTGAAAGAGTGCCGTTTGAACCGGGTGCTACCACAATGCAGTTTTCTCCGTCCTGATCGACCATGATAAGGGCAATGCCGGAAGGATTTCGGGGGTCATTGACTATATACTTTGTTTCAATTCCTTCAAAGTCGAAGATATGCTTTGCCTGTTCGCTGAAGTAATCGTTGCCGGTTTTGGTTACCAGTGTGACCTTGCCGTTGAGCCGGGCAGCTGCCACGGCCTGGTTTGCTCCCTTACCGCCGGGATTCATGAAGAATGTTCCTCCGATTATAGTTTCACCCGGCTCCGGGATCTTCTTTGATTTCACCACCATGTCGGTGTTTGTGCTTCCAATAACGACGATTCTGCCCATAGAAAAAGAAAATGAAAGGATATGTGAATATTTTATGCCTAAGATATATCAATCTTTTCAAATCTTAAGGAATTACTATTTTCGAAGAAAGCAAAAAAGAGCGACGCCTTCAGCCAATTCATGTCATTTTGCTATATTTAGCTCACCAAGATTTGCCTTAATGTTTTGCTGATGAAGAAGAACGTTTATTCTATGTTGCTGATACTTTCAGCCGTGCTGATAGTATCCTCGCTAATCTCATACTTTCTCGGAAACATAACCCTGATGGGCTGGCTGCTTATCGGGGGCTTTATCGCTCTGGCGACGGGTGTAAGGGGATCCAGCCGGTTCAGGGGATTATCATACACACTCTGGATTTTCACCGCAGTTGTCGTAAGCATGTTCTATCCCCAGTACCTCACACAGATAGGGGAGTTCAGGCTCAGCAGGCTGATCACACCTCTTCTTCAGCTGATAATGTTCGGAATGGGATCGCAGATGAGCTTCAATGATTTTGCAGGCATCATCAGGATGCCAAAGGGTGTGATAATCGGCGTGATAGCCCAGTTTTCCATAATGCCGCTGATTGCACTTGGCATAGCGAATATTTTCAGTTTTCCTCCGGAGATTGCGGCCGGGATAATACTTATAGGCTGTGTCCCGAGCGGTCTGGCATCCAACGTGATGTCGTTTCTGGCCCGGGCCAATGTGCCTCTTGCAGTAACGCTTGCCGCAATAACCACAATGCTTTCACCCCTGCTCACTCCTTTGCTTATGGAGAAACTGGCCGGCCAGTTCATCGATATTGATTTCTGGAGCATGATGCTCGACATCCTGAATATGATCATTCTTCCGATCGTGGCCGGATTCATTTTCAATCTGTTCCTGAAAAGGGAAGCGACAGGCAGGTCTAAGCTTATACAGCTCATTTCCTATCCTTTCGTGATGATACTTACAGGATTGGTTTATGTTAAGGCAAAGGATGCCAGTCTTGCACAATTCCTCATGCAGCTGGGCAAGATGCTGGTTATATTTTATCTTTTGCCGATAGCCGGCGGCACATTGTTTCTGAAGGCTTTCGGGGGAGACAAAAGGATTATGGAGAAGATACTGTCGATGATATCGATGGTGGGCATAGCCATGATTGTGGCCGTGATAACAGCTTCAGGGCGCGACAGTCTCCTGAGTGTGGGGGTTCTCCTGGTCTGCACAAGTCTGCTCCATAACGTATCGGGTTACACGGTGGGTTATCTGCTTGCATGGCTGTTCAGGATGCCTGAAAAGGACAGGAGGACAATAGCCTTTGAGGTGGGAATGCAGAACGGAGGACTGGCATCGGGCCTGGCCAACCAGATGGGCAAGCTGGCAACAGTTGGTCTTGCCCCTGCTATTTTCGGACCTCTGATGAATGTGACCGGATCGGTGCTTGCAAACTGGTGGAGGGGAAAGCCGGTGGAAGAAGAGGTTGCTTCGGTCCGCTAAGGCGGGCCTCGCAATGACGGATGAAATGGAAAACATGTAAACTTTTAGGATAATGAAAGTCATTACGTTTGGAGAGATAATGTTAAGGCTCGCAACGCCAGATCACCAACGTTTTACGCAGGCAACATCGTTAGTCGCTTCCTTCGGGGGAGGTGAGGCTAATGTGGCGGTGTCGCTCGCTAATTATGGCCTTGAAGCTGATTTTGTGACCCGTCTTCCCATGAATGATATCGGGGAGGCTGCAGTCAGAGAGCTGCGGAAATACAATGTCGGGACATCCGGAATTTCCAGAGGAGGGGAGAGGGTTGGCATCTATTTCCTTGAGACAGGTTCGGTGGCCAGACCAAGCAAGGTGATTTATGACCGTGCTCATTCTTCAATTGCGGAGATCGGACCGGGAATGATTGACTGGGAAGAAGTCCTTGACGGAGCCGGGTGGTTTCACTGGACAGGCATAACTCCCGCAATATCGGAAGGAGCTGCAAGGGAGTGCCTCACGGCTGTAACAACGGCGAGAAGCAAGGGCTTAACCGTTTCATGCGACCTTAATTACAGGAAGAACCTGTGGAAGTGGGGTAAGAAGGCAGGTGAGGTGATGCCGGAACTTGTTTCGGGATGTGACATAATACTTGGAAATGAAGAGGATGCAGAGAAGGTGTTTGGCATCAGGCCCGGGTCGGCCGATGTTTCCGCCGGAAAGGTGAAAGGTTCCGATTATGAGTCAGTATGCAGGCAGCTCATGGAAAAGTTCCCGAATGCCAGGAAAGTGATAATAACCCTTCGCGGATCTATAAATGCTGATCACAACACATGGTCGGGTATTCTTTTCGACGGCACCACGTTGTATGAGGCGCCTGTTTATCAGATCACCCATATCGTCGACAGGGTCGGAGGCGGAGATTCGTTCATGGGAGGTCTGATCTACGGTCTGGTAACCTATCCCGGCGATGACCGCAAAGCCCTTGAATTTGCTGTAGCTGCATCGTGCCTGAAGCATACGATACATGGCGATTTCAACCTCGTTTCGGTTTCGGAGGTTGAACAGCTCATGAAAGGTGATGCCTCAGGAAGAGTGGTCCGTTAGCTCCACAGCCTGTCGTGCGAACGCTTGTCGTCCCATTCCGGGGTCGGTTCAAAGAATCCCTTTGCCCTGGGGTGAAGACGTTTCTTAACTTCTTCCTCATTAAGTTCTATTCCCAGTCCGGGTGAGTCGAGAGGCACGTTTGCAAAACCTTTTGTAACCATAGGCTGTGAACCGGTCATCCTGACAAGATTTTCCCACCATGGAGTGTCTACACTGTGATGTTCGAGCGACAGGAAGTTCTGTGTTGCCGCCGCGCAATGCACATTAGCCATGAAGCATACCGGAGTGCCGGCCATGTGCATGGCCATCGCCACACCGCAATCCTCCGCATAATCGCCGATTCGTTTTGTCTCAAGCAGTCCGCCCGAGGTTGCAAGGTCGGGATGTATAATGTCAACGGCACGGGTATCAAGAAGAGGTTTGAATCCTCCCTTGAGCATGTAAATATCCTCGCCGGTGCAAGTGGGAGTTTCAAGGGCATTGGAAACCGTAAGCCACTGTTCGGTGTAGAACCAGGGAACCATATCCTCGAGCCATGCAAGCCTGTATTTCTCCATTGCCCTGCCAAAGCGGATTGAATTGTTGATGTCGAAATGCCCGAAGTGATCGGCGCACAGAGGCATTTCGTAGCCAACTGCATTTCTTACCTGTTCAACATATTCTGCAAGTCCTTCGAGACCTTTGTCTGTTATCTGCACCTGGGTGAAGGGATGAAGGGTGTTCCCGTATCCCATATAGGTCCTGAGATCGTACTGGCCAACAGCGCCGTCCCAGAATTTGTTGTTTACAAGCGAATCCGGCTCCTTTGCCACGACATGGATCCCAAGATCCATTTTGAGCCA
>CAYQRF010000050.1:0-5264 GCA_964419775.1 uncultured Rikenellaceae bacterium | reverse complement strand
CCGTAAATACCCTGATTGGTGTCGATACGGATTATGGCAGTTCGCCCGACGTTCCCGACAACGGCGACTCGCATGTCGGTTATCTTAAGGTCTGACGGACTGGAAGCGCGATTCACTTGTGATGTTGTCTGTGCGATCGTATCCTCTATGGACAAATGCATCAAGCTTCCGAGAGCAATGCCTCCGAGGGCACTCTTCTTAATAAAATCGCGCCTGCTGTTTGAATATCCTTTTTTTTCATCAGGCTTTTCTGCAGGAACGGCATTTTCAAACTGCCTGTTCTGTTCCTTAATATCTCTGATTATATTTTTCATTTTAAGTAAAGTATCTGTTTTTTTAAATCCCAAATCACGAGTCAAAAATCAAAAATCGACACCTCACGCCTCACACCTCACACCTCACACCTCACGCCTCACGCCTCACACCTCACACCTCACACCTCACACCTCACGCCTCACACCTCACACCTCATGCCTTACACCTCACACCTCACCAGTTCCTTTCCCTGAAGTAGTTGTCAAGTTCCGTCTTGCTCATCGGAAGTTTTCCCGGGTAATTATTAAGCCAGTTCATGAAATCTTTTTTTATCTCTTCGCTCCACTGACTGTCGATCTGTCCGGGCTTATATTTTCCTTCACGAAGGCGGAGGTGACCGAACTCATCACGCAATGCAGTTACTTCTGATGTAATTACAAGATCCACAACGATATGAGCAGGGATAAAGATTACGCCGAATTTCTTTGCAAGCACCACATCGCCGGGAAGGACCACAGCCCTTCCTACCCTGACAGGGGCATTGATGGAAACGAGACTCATCTGCTGGATGTAGGAAGGATCCTGACCCTTTATCCAGCCATTAAATCCTTTGATCTCGCTCAAACCTTCCTGATCCCTGACAGACCCATAAAAAATCACTCCCCTTTTCGCATTGGCATAAATAGAATTTCCAAGGTTGTCGCCGATAAGTGTTCCGTCAACTATTTTACCGTAGCTGTCGGCAACATAGACATCTCCGTCGGTCAGCACATCGATGGGCCATGAGTTTGTACCACCCTGTTGGGTGCGGTTTTCGGCCTTGCCCTGCTCTTTAATATATTTTTCAAGATCGGGCCGGAGGGGCATGTACTGTGCTGTAACAACACGGCCGGTCATGGGCTCATCGGGATGAATCACCTGCCAGTCGCCTTCGAACTGGTTGTTATATCCCCTGTTGCGAAGGACGCCCCATGCTTCTTCGATTGAGATATTCTTCAGTCTTTCAAGAATTGCATCCGAGACCTTGGGCCGTCCGTCAGGCAGACGTTCCCCTTTCCATTCGGGGGTAAGAGCTTTGATGTATTCGGGCGTTGAACCCACATTCTGGGCTGTGGCGTCTACAGCGATCAGCAGAAAGGCAGTGAAAAAGATAGAAAGCTTGTTCATGGGCAGGTAGTTTTAATTGTTCAGATAAAAATAGCAAATTTCATTTTATACAGGGTAATGCCTGCAGAATATTAAAAATGGCAAGAAAATTCATATATTTCCTTTCCCAAATTATTGTTGTACTATAGATAACTAACCAGATCTGATATGAATATGAAACTGATCACCGCCGGAATGATAATTTCTGTCATCCTTTTTTCCTGCACGAGGGAAAAACCTATTGATAGAGTAATTGATGAATCTCTTGCCTTTGCGGCTGAGCAATACACACTTATGGCGGATGTGATGAAAGATAAGCCAGGTCAGCTGCCTCGGACTTTCAATGAAAAGGGGGAGTTCATCACTGCCGGTCCGGGTTGGTGGACAAGCGGTTTTTTCCCGGGAAGCCTGTGGTACCTGTATGAAAATACAAACGATCAGAAATTCAGGGAAGCTGCCGCCGAAATAACAGCAAGGATCGAAAATGAAAAATTCAACAAGGGAACCCACGATCTCGGGTTCATGTTGTTCTGCAGTTTCGGCAACGGATTACGGATCACAGGAGAGGAGAGCTATAAGGAAGTTCTTCTGACGGGAGCCAGGTCGCTGAGCACCCGTTTCAGGCCGAATATCGGATGCATTCAGTCGTGGGGAAGCAGGGCCGGCTGGCAATGCCCGGTCATAATTGACAACATGATGAACCTGGAGCTTCTGCTGTGGGCTTTCGAAAATTCAGGTGATTCCACTTTCTACAATATAGCCGTTACGCATTCCGATACAACGATAAAGAACCATTTCAGGGCCGATAACAGTTCATACCATGTGGTTTCCTACGACACAATATCAGGTGCAGTGGAAGTGAAGCAGACGCATCAGGGAGCCGCGGATGAGTCAGCATGGGCACGCGGTCAGGTATGGGGATTGTACGGGTATACTGCAATGTACAGGATGACAGGTCTTGACAGATATCTCAGCCAGGCGACTAAAATTGCCGACTTTCTTATAAATCACCCGAATATGCCGGAGGACAAGGTTCCTTACTGGGATTTTGATGCTCCGGGCATTCCGGAAGCCAAAAGAGATGCTTCTGCCGCAGCAATAATGGCCTCGGCCCTGATTGAGCTAAGCCGCTATGCAGGGGCTGAGTCGTCGGCAGGGTATCTGGCTGTTGCAGAGAGGCAGATAAGGACTCTCTCATCGCCGGAATACCGGGCGGAAGCCGGAGAAAACGGTAATTTCATACTGAAGCATTGCGTCGGCCATCTGCCGGGGAACAGCGAAGTTGACGTACCGCTGACATACGCTGATTATTATTTTATAGAAGCTCTGATGCGATTTAAAAGGTATTTACCCCCTGCCCCCTAAAGGGGGTTCTGTAAGTATGTGGTAACAAGCCCCATTCATGCAGTTTGGGGCTAAAAATCGATCATGGCTTTCATCACTCCGTCGTGATAACCATCGACAAGATCGAAAGCCTCTTTTGTCTTTTCAAAGGGGAAGCGATGGGTTGCCATATTGCTGACATCTATGGTTCCGTCGGCCATCATGCTGATTGAGTCCTCCACGCAGTTCACCTGTCTTCTGATAAACTGAATTGAAATTTCCTTTCGCCTTGTTTTGTCGACATCCAGGGTCCATTTGTCGAATTCGGGAATTCCGACGATTACAAGCCGGCCGCCGGGTTTAAGTATCTCCACGGCCTGGTTGACCGCATCCTGTTGTCCGCAGCATTCGAACACAAGGTCGAGGCCGTAAGGTCTGGCATGCAGAATGTCTTTTACAATATCTTGTTCCCGGGGATTGCCGATCCAGGAAGCTTTTTCCTTTTCTGCAAGTGCCAGTCTGCTGCCGATCTTGTCGGTAACGAATATTGATGACGGGTGTTTCGGTTTAGCTGCCAGAATAACGCTCATTCCGATAGGACCAAAACCAAGAATTGCAATATCCTTATCATCAATGAGTTCTGCTTTTTTTACGGAGTAAACGCCTATTGAGAGAGGTTCGGATATTGCTCCATGATCGGCGCTCAGGTTTGAAGGAAGCGGAAAGCAGCTGTTTTCCGGCATTACGATGTACTCAGATAGAGCGCCTTCGGCTTGTCCGGGGCATCCCAGGAATGTAAGCCTGCGGCAGGTGTGCTGCCTTCCAGCCAGGCACTGGTCGCAGGTTCCGCACCACATTGCAGGTTCTACGGCAATGATATCACCCTCTTTGACCCGTTTCACGGCCCGTCCGGTCTCAACCACCACTCCTGCACATTCATGTCCGACAGTGAAGGGATAACTCACCACCTGCGATCCGATCCGTCCGGATACATAGTAGTGTATATCCGATCCGCATATTCCCAGAACAAGAAGTTTAATTTTCACATCATGAGCATCCCTGATCACAGGCTCGGGAACATCCCGCATCTCCATCTGCCGTATACCGGTGAGCATCATTGCCTTCATAGTCAGCCGTGGTTTGTTTCGTCAAATATATATTATTGCCGCAGTATGTTTACAGACATGCTTGATTTATTTGTATATTCACTACCTGACATATGTTGGATAATTCAGTGTAAATGCTTATCTGTCAAAAATTATGAGAAGGATATTCGGAATAGGAGAGACCGTTCTCGACATTATTTTCAAGAATGGCCAGCCACAGGCTGCAAAGCCGGGAGGAGCGATGCTCAACAGTCTGGTTTCGCTTGGGAGGGCAGGACTTCCGGTTCATTTCATCAGTGAATATGCGGATGATGATGTGGGCGGTCTCATTGATTCCTTTCTTGGTTCAAACGGTGTTGATACATCACATGTTCATCATTATCGGGATGGTAAGACCAAGCTGGCACTGGCTTTTCTGAATGAGAGGAACGATGCAGCGTACACATTCTATGAAAAGTATCCGGAAAGCAGGCTAGACATTGAATTTCCTTCGACAGAGAAAAATGATATAGTGCTTTGCGGATCGATCTATTCAATAACCGCTGAAATCAGGGAGAAATTCGTCAAATTCATCAGTGAGGCACATAAAAGGGGATCAGTTGTGATCTATGATCCGAACTTCAGGAGCGCCCACCGTCATGAGCTTGACCGTCTGAAGCCACTCATCGTTGAAAACATGTCGATGGCCAGCCTGGTAAGGGGATCGGATGAAGATTTCCTGAATATCTTCGGATCCTCAGGTCCTGATGAAGCCTGGGAGGCAATCAGAAGCCACTGCAAATGCCTTGTTTACACTGCGAATGCTGATGGTGTATTTGTAAGGACGGAAGCATATAGCGGAAGTTTTCCAGTGAAGAAAATAACACCGGTAAGTACGATAGGGGCCGGGGATAATTTCAATGCCGGTATGATGGCTGCGATGTATTTCAACAATATAAACGATAACATGCTGGCATCTATGGGAGAGGGCCTTTGGAAAACGGTTGTTTCCGCAGGTGTTGATTTCGCCTCTGAGGTATGTATGAGCTATGAAAACTATATACCTGAAGGATTTGCCGAAAAACTGAAAAAGAACTTCTCCTGATTTTCAGGGAAGTCAAATCCGCTCAGATGGTTTTGCCGTTTTCAATTAAGTATTTTTCAGCTTCAGGATTCCAGATATAGTCGTTTGCTGCAACTATATCGTGTAAACCGGCATAGAAAGGATCCGTTTTTCCCAGTTCTCCAAGTTTGTATAGAGAGACGAGAGGCATTGATATATTTGTATAGATGAGTTTCTTCCCGCCGGGTATCTGCGGCAGGCTGAGTGTTGTTTCCGGAACCGCATCCAGTCCTCCCACGTGGGTAATCATCACTGCAGGATTGATTCTGCCGGCAGCCATCATCCTGAGCGATTCGCGCATATCATCCGTATTGCCGCCGGAAGTCCCTACC
>CAYQRF010000049.1:0-12760 GCA_964419775.1 uncultured Rikenellaceae bacterium | reverse complement strand
GAGGCTGCCGAGAAGAAGCTGTTTGTCTGAAGAGCTGCCCTGGTAATACCCTGCAATACCTGGTTTGATGTGGCAGGAACGGCATCCCTTGCTTCAACAACCTTGAGGTCGCGGCGCTTGAGGAGTGAGTTCTCATCCCTGAGTTTTCTGGCTGTAACGATCATACCCGGACGAAGGGTCTGCGAATCGCCTGATTCCACAATATATTTCTTGCCATAGATCCAGTCGTTCTCATCCATGAATTCAAGTTTGTCAACAATCTGGCGCTCAAGAAATTTTGTATCACCCGGATCAACTATCTCAACCTTTCTCATCATCTGGCGGACAATGATCTCAAAGTGCTTGTCATTAATCTTCACACCCTGAAGCCTGTACACCTCCTGGATTTCATTCACGATATACTCCTGAACCTTTGTCGGGCCCTTGATGGCCAGAATGTCTGACGGTGTGATAGCCCCATCTGAAAGAGGAACGCCGGCTTTCACATAATCGTTTTCCTGAACAAGTATCTGTTTTGAGAGCGGAACAAGGTATTTTTTAATCTCATCCGTTTTTGACTTGATGACGATCTCCCTGTTTCCCCTTTTTATTTTTCCGAAAGTAACCTCTCCGTCGATTTCAGAAACGATAGCCGGGTTGGAGGGATTACGTGCCTCGAACAATTCCGTAACTCTCGGCAGACCTCCGGTAATATCACCCGATTTTCCGACGGCCCTTGGTATCTTGGCAAGCACTTCGCCGGCCTCGGCCAGTCTCCCGGCTTCGATAACAAGATGAGCGCCGACAGGCAGGTTATACATCCTGAGTTCTTCGTTGTCGGGTCCAAGTATCTTAATAGCTGGGTTTTTGGTCTTGTCCCTGCTCTCTATGATGACCTTTTCCTTAAAACCGGTCTGTTCGTCAGATTCCTCCCTGAAGGTTACGCCTTCGATAAGGTGTTCGTAACCAACTTTCCCGGCAAGTTCAGAAATAATTACAGCGTTGAACGGATCCCATTCGCAGATTAGTTTTCCTTTCTCTACTTCCTGTCCGGGCTTGATGTATAATCTCGAGCCGTAGGGAATTGTATGGGTTGTAAGTGCTATTCCTGTCTTCTTGTCGATGATTCTCATTTCAGCAAGACGGCCGATTACTATATCAACCTCTCCCTTTTCGGAGTCCTTTTTAGGTACCGATCTGAGTTCTTCAATCTCGGCAATACCACTGTACCTTGCAACAAGGCGCGATTCTGTTGTAATATTTGATGCGGTACCTCCAACGTGGAAAGTACGGAGTGTAAGCTGTGTACCAGGTTCACCGATACTCTGAGCGGCGATCACACCTGTTGCTTCACCTTTCTGTACCATTCGTCCGGTAGCAAGGTTTCTGCCGTAGCATTTTGCACAGACACCCTTTTTCGATTCGCATGTCAGCACTGAACGGATTTCAACCTGCTCTATGGGAGAATCTTCAATCTTTTTCGCCAGATCTTCAGTAAGTTCCTGACCCGCTTCAACTATAAGCTCTCCCGTAAGAGGATGGAACACATCGTGAACCGTGGTGCGCCCGAGAATTCTTTCATAGAGCGACTCAACGACTTCCTCATTCTTCTTGATGGCAGTTGCCACAAGGCCTCTGAGTGTGCCGCAGTCTTCCTCGTTAATGATAACGTCCTGCGAAACATCAACCAGACGACGTGTCAGGTAACCTGCGTCAGCTGTCTTAAGAGCGGTATCGGCAAGACCTTTACGGGCACCGTGAGTTGAAATAAAGTACTCCAGAACCGACAATCCCTCCTTGAAGTTCGAGAGAATCGGGTTTTCGATGATTTCAGAACCTGTGGCACCTGATTTCTGTGGTTTTGCCATAAGTCCCCTCATTCCGGAAAGCTGGCGTATCTGTTCCTTTGATCCCCTTGCGCCTGAGTCGAGCATCATGAATACTGAATTGAAACCATGCTTGTCGTTTGACAGCTGCTTCATCAGCGACTGGGTCAGTCGTGCATTGACATGTGTCCAGATATCAATTATCTGATTATATCTTTCGTTGTTGGTTATGAACCCCATGCTGTAGTTACTCAGCACTTCCTCAACCTGTTCATATCCTTCGGTGACGAATTTCGTTTTTTCCTCGGGGATGATCACATCATCGAGGTTGAATGAAAGACCTCCGCGGAATGCCGAGGTGAACCCAAGGTTCTTGATGGCATCCAGAAAGGCTGCAGTTTTTGCAGTGCCTGATAGTTTCAGAACCCTGCCGATAATATCCCTTAGTGATTTCTTTGTAAGGATCTCATTGATAAAACCTACCTCTTCCGGGACATATTGGTTGAAGATAACTCTTCCGACAGTGGTTTCGACCAGGTGATTAACAAGCTGACCGTCAACCCTGTCATTTACCTTTACTTTAATATAGGCATGAAGGTCGATCTTTCTTTCATTATAGGCGATATTAACCTCTTCAGGTGAATAGAATGTAAGTCCTTCGCCCCTGACCTTATCTTCGGTAGTGCTTTTCCTTCCTTTTGTAATATAATACAAACCGAGAACCATATCCTGTGAAGGAACAGTAATCGGAGCTCCGTTGGCAGGGTTAAGGATGTTATGAGATGCGAGCATCAGCATCTGGGCCTCAAGTACGGCAGCGTTTCCGAGCGGCAGGTGAACAGCCATCTGGTCACCGTCGAAGTCGGCGTTGAATGCAGTACATACAAGCGGGTGAAGCTGGATTGCCTTTCCTTCGATAAGTTTCGGCTGGAAGGCCTGGATACCCAGTCTGTGAAGAGTGGGGGCGCGGTTAAGCATCACAGGGTGGCCCTTGAGAACGTTTTCGAGGATATCCCAAACCACCGGGTCCTTACGGTCAACTATTTTCTTGGCTGATTTGACGGTCTTGACAATACCGCGTTCAATCAGTTTCCTTATTATGAATGGTTTATAAAGCTCAGCCGCCATGTCTTTCGGCAGACCGCATTCGTGAAGATCGAGTTCAGGTCCGACCACGATGACTGAACGTGCGGAGTAGTCGACCCTTTTTCCAAGGAGGTTCTGACGGAACCTGCCCTGTTTTCCCTTAAGGCTGTCGCTAAGCGATTTGAGAGGACGATTGGCGTCAGTCTTGACTGCATTTGCCTTTCTGGAGTTGTCGAATAATGAGTCGACTGCTTCCTGAAGCATCCTTTTTTCATTTCTCAGGATCACTTCCGGTGCCTTGATCTCAATCAGCCGCTTAAGGCGGTTATTCCTTATGATGACCCTTCTGTAAAGGTCGTTAAGGTCGCTTGTTGCGAAACGGCCTCCGTCAAGAGGAACAAGAGGTCTCAGTTCAGGCGGAATTACCGGAACCACCTTTATTATCATCCACTCAGGCTTGTTAACATTCTTTGAATCCCTGAATGCTTCAACAACCTGAAGTCTTTTCAGCGCCTCATTCTTGCGCTGCTGGGAAGTCTCGGTATTAGCCCTGTGACGAAGAGAGTATGATAACTCGTCGAGATCGATTCTGCCAAGCAGTTTATAGAGAGCGTCAGCTCCCATATCGGCAACGAACTTATCGGGATGGGTATCCTCGAGATAGAGGTTTTCCTTGGGAAGTGATTCAGTTATTTCAAGGTATTCCTCTTCTGTAAGGAAATCGAGGTATTTGATGCCATCGGCAGCCTTGATACCCGGGTTGATTACAACATATCTTTCGTAGTAGATAATTGAATCGAGCTTTTTGGTAGGAAGGCCCAGGAGGTAACCGATCTTGTTGGGCAGTGAGCGGAAGTACCAAATGTGGGCTATCGGAACCACCAGCGATATATGTCCCATTCTCTCACGGCGGACTTTCTTTTCAGTGACCTCAACACCGCAGCGGTCGCACACAATCCCCTTGTATCTTATCCTTTTATATTTTCCGCAGTGGCATTCGTAATCCTTAACCGGTCCGAAGATCCTTTCGCAGAAGAGTCCGTCACGCTCTGGCTTGTAGGTCCTGTAGTTGATTGTCTCAGGTTTCAGAACCTCGCCGCTTGAACGATCGAGAATCTCTTCCGGTGAAGCGAGACCAATAGAAATCTTTGAGTAACTTGTTTTTGTTTTGTTATCTCTTCTGAATGACATATACTGTAATTTATTTGTCCTTTAATTAAAATAATAAAGAGGAAGGTCAGTCAAGTATGACGCTCAGTCCCAGTCCTCTCAACTCGTGCAACAGTACGTTCAGTGATTCGGGTATACCTGGCTGAGGCATCGGTTCACCCTTGACTATTGACTCATAAGCCTTTGCACGGCCGATAACATCGTCCGACTTAATTGTAAGTATCTCCTGAAGAATATGGGCGGCGCCGAATGCTTCGAGAGCCCAGACTTCCATTTCTCCGAAACGCTGTCCTCCGAACTGTGCTTTTCCGCCAAGGGGCTGCTGAGTGATGAGGGAGTAAGGCCCAATTGAACGGGCATGCATCTTGTCATCAACCATATGGCCCAGCTTGAGCATGTAGATCACTCCAACGGTTGCCGGCTGGTCGAACCTCTCACCGGTACCTCCGTCGTAAAGGTAAGTCTTGCCGTATTTTGGAAGCCTTGCCTTTTCAGTGTACTCGGTAATCTGTTCAATCGTAGCACCATCGAATATAGGTGTAGAGAACTGAAGGCCAAGCTTTTGTCCTGCCCATCCAAGGACCGTCTCATAGATCTGTCCGAGGTTCATCCTTGAAGGAACGCCAAGCGGATTCAGCACGATATCGACAGGAGTACCATCCTCAAGGAACGGCATATCTTCCTGGCGAACGATCTTAGCCACAATACCCTTGTTCCCGTGACGGCCGGCCATCTTGTCGCCTACCTTCACCTTGCGTTTCTTGGCAATGTAAACCTTAGCCAGACGCACTATTCCTGCAGGAAGCTCATCGCCAATCGTGATATTATACTTCTTGCGCTTGAAGATACCGTCAATCTCCTTGTACTTGATTATGTAGTTATGAAGGAGTTGTTTTATGCTGTCATTTTTCTTTTTGTCGGTGGTCCACTTGTTGGGATTGACATTGAGAAAGTCAATTTCCTGCAGTTGCTTCAGAGTGAATTTGCTGCCTTTGGGTATCACGTCAACGTTAAGATAATCCTTTACTCCCTGTGAAGTCTTGCCATTGACAAGAATGAAGAGTTTATCAACGAGTCTTGCCTTCAGTTCATCAGTACTTCTCAGGAAATCAGCTTCAATCTTGTCGAGAAGAGGTTTCTCGACAGCTTTGGCCTTCCTGTCCTTGATAGCGCGTGTAAAGAGTTTCTTGTCAATAACAACGCCTTCAAGCGAAGGACCTGCCTTAAGTGAGGCATCCTTTACATCACCGGCTTTATCGCCGAAGATTGCCCTGAGGAGCTTTTCCTCAGGCGAAGGATCAGATTCTCCCTTGGGTGTGATTTTTCCTATCAGTATATCGCCAGGCATAATATGGGCACCTATTCTGATTAGTCCGTTCTCGTCAAGGTTTTTGGTGGCTTCCTCGCTTACGTTGGGAATATCGGAAGTAAGTTCCTCCAGACCGCGCTTTGTATCGCGTACTTCAAGGAGGTATTCGTCGATATGGACTGATGTAAACATATCCTCCTCAACGACCCTTTCGGAGATCACGATTGCATCCTCAAAGTTGTAGCCTTTCCAGGGCATGAATGCAACCTTCAGGTTTCTGCCGAGGGCGAGTTCACCGTGCTTGGTTCCGTAACCTTCCGTAAGCACCTGTCCTTTTGAAACCTTTTCACCTTTCCTGACAACAGGAACAAGGTTGATACAGGTATTCTGATTGGTTTTCTTGTATTTGGGCAGGGTGTAGCGTTTGGTATCGTCATCGAAACTCACGAATTTTTCCTCATCCGATCTTGTATACCTGACAACAATTTCGTTTGAATCGACATATTCCACAACTCCGTCGCCTTCAGCAGCGTAAAGTATCCTGCTGTCCTGAATAACCTGGCCCTCGAGTCCCGTTCCGACAATCGGAGCTTCGGGATTGATAAGAGGCACGGCCTGACGCATCATGTTGGAGCCCATGAGAGCCCTGTTTGCATCGTCGTGTTCAAGGAATGGAATAAGTGACGCAGCGATTGATGCTATCTGGTTGGGAGCAACATCCATCAGGTCGACCTTTTCCACTTCCTCGAAAGGATAATCAGCTTCGTACCGGCATTTTGCCCTCGGGTTTTCAAAATGTCCGTCCTTGAGAATCGGGGCATTTGCCTGAGCAATAATTTTTTTCTCTTCTTCTTCGGCGCTTAGCCATACTATTCCTTCGCCGCTCATATCGACCTGTGCGTCCTGCACCTTCAGATAAGGAGTCTCGATAAAACCGAGATCATTAATTTTGGCATAAACGCAAAGGGAAGAGATAAGTCCGATATTGGGACCTTCGGGAGTTTCAATGGGGCAAAGCCTGCCATAGTGGGTATAGTGCACGTCCCTTACCTCGAATCCTGCTCGTTCGCGCGACAGACCGCCTGGCCCGAGGGCCGACATACGGCGCTTGTGCGTCATTTCGGCAAGAGGGTTGGTCTGGTCCATGAACTGCGAGAGCTGATTGGTACCGAAGAAGGAGTTTATTACCGATGACAGTGTTTTTGAATTTATAAGGTCGACAGGGGTGAAAACCTCGTTATCCCTTACGTTCATTCTTTCACGGATTGTACGTGCCATACGAGCAAGACCGACACCGAACTGAGCATAGAGCTGTTCGCCGACGGTACGCACCCTTCTGTTGCTAAGGTGGTCGATATCATCAACTTCTGTTTTGGAGTTGATAAGTTCGATCAGGTAACCGATAATCTTTATTATGTCTTCCTTGGTAAGTATCTTAACCGTCATTTCGGTTTCGAGACCAAGTTTCTTGTTGATTCTGTAGCGGCCCACTTCCCCGAGGTCGTATCTCTTGTCGGAGAAGAAGAGTTTATCAATAACGTCTCTTGCCGTTGCCTCATCGGGCGGTTCTGCATTTCGAAGCTGGCGGTAGATATAAATGACTGCTTCCTTTTCGGAGTTGCAGGGATCTTTCTGAAGAGTATTGTATATAATGGCGAAATCGGAAAGGGTTGTATCCTCCCTGTGGAGAAGAATTGCCTTTGCTCCGGAATCTACAATAAGGTCGACATGA
Organism: uncultured Rikenellaceae bacterium; assembly: GCA_964419775.1. Lineage (GTDB taxonomy): Bacteria > Bacteroidota > Bacteroidia > Bacteroidales > VadinHA17 > LD21. Next base: position 5,658 of record CAYQRF010000049.1, on the reverse strand, counting down.
TCTGCCTCGATAACAGTTTCCCTGTCGAGGATCACCTCATTTCTTTCTATGGAAACCACTTCACCCGTATCCTCGTCGACGAAGTCCTCGACCCAGGTTTTAAGCACTCTGGCTGCGAGCTTGCGTCCGACAAGCTTCTTGACGTTGGTTTTGGAAACCTTGTGTTCTTCGGCGAGGTTGAAGATCTCCAGGATTTCCTTGTCGCTCTCGAATCCGATAGCCCTGAGGAGTGTTGTTACCGGCAGTTTTTTCTTTCTGTCGATATAGGCGTACATGACATTGTTTATGTCGGTTGCAAATTCGATCCACGAACCCTTGAATGGGATTATTCTGGCCGAATACAGTTTTGTGCCGTTGGCGTGGATGCTTTGTCCGAAGAAAACGCCGGGCGATCTGTGCAACTGGGATACAACGACTCTCTCGGCACCATTGATGACGAAAGTACCTCTTTCGGTCATATAGGGAACAGTACCGAGGTAGACGTCCTGAATGACTGTATCAAAATCCTCATGCTCCGGGTCGGTGCAATAAAGTTTCAGCTTTGCCTTCAGGGGAACGCTGAATGTCAGTCCGCGTTCAATACATTCTTCAATTGTGTAGCGAGGGGGGTCGATATAATAATCGAGGAATTCGAGAACAAAATTATTTCTTGTGTCGGTAATGGGAAAATTTTCCGTAAAGACCTTAAATAGTCCTTCCTTCTTCCTGTTTTCGGGAGTTGTTCCAAGCTGAAAAAACTCACCGAATGATTTAAGCTGAACTTCCAGGAAATCGGGGTAATCGAGCTGGTTTTTCCTGGAGGCAAAACTAATTCTTTCAGTACTTTTTAAAGACATTTATAAAAGGATTAAGTGAACTTACAATTAAAAGAACGAAAAGGCTTAGTCCCGAAAACCCGGGACTAAACCTGGAACCCGTTATTCAGGTATACTTATTTAAGTTCAACTTCAGCTCCTGCGTCAACCAATTGACCTTTAATAGCTTCTGCTTCTTCTTTTGATACACCTTCCTTAACTGGACCTGGAGCTGAGTCGACGACTGCTTTAGCTTCCTTAAGTCCGAGACCGGTGATATCCTTAACCAGTTTAACGATCTGTAATTTCTGACCACCTGCTGCCTTGAGGATTACGTCGAATTTGGTTTTTTCCTCAACTTTCGGGGCGTCGTCGCTGGCGGCGGGGCCTGCAACTGCAACTGCTGCTGCTGCGGGTTCAATGCCATATTCCTCTTTGAGTATTTTAGCCAGTTCGTTTACCTCTTTTACAGACAGGTTAACCAGTTCTTCTGCAAATTTCTTAAGATCTGCCATTTTTTATTGGATTTTAAAGTGATTTACTTGATTAATTCTCTTTTTTTGATAGTGTTTCGAGAACACCGTGCAATTTGTTTCCACCTGACTGTAAAGCCGATATAACGTTTCTGGCGGGAGACTGGAGAAGGAAAATAAGATCTCCGATAAGTTCTTCCCTTGTCTTGACGGCAACGAGTGCATCGAGCATCTGATCGCCGATAAAGACTGATTCCTGGACGTAAGCGCCTTTCAGAACAGGTTTATCATGTTTCTTGCGGAACTCCTTGATGAGTTTTGCGGGAGTGTTTCCGGAATTGGTGAACATGATGGATGTAGTACCTTTGAGAATCGGATACAATTCTTCAAAGTTACCTTCAGACATTTCGAGTGCTCTTTTCAGGAGAGTGTTCTTAACGACAATAAGCTTGACATCGTTTTCGAAGCATTTCCTTCTCAGTGCACTTGTGTCAGCGGCATTCAACTGAGCGGTGTCAGTCAGATAAAAGTGGCTGTACTCCTTTAGTATCTCAGCGAGGCTGTCTATGATAGCATTTTTTTCTTCCCGTCTCATAATTTTTCGAGTTTAGCTTTACAAATTAATCATCAAGACCTTTAGGATCGACTTTAATCCCCGGGCTCATTGTGCTTGAAAGGAACACGCTTTTGATGTATGTTCCCTTTGCAGCAGCCGGTTTCAGTTTGTTTACCATATGGATAAACTCCCTGGCGTTCTCAACGATCTGGTGCAGCTCGAAAGAGACTTTTCCGATAGAGGTATGAATGATTCCGCTTTTGTCTACTTTGAAATCAATCTTACCCTGCTTCACTTCTTTAACAGCCTTGCCAATTTCCATGGTGACAGTTCCGCTTTTTGGGTTCGGCATCAGCCCTCTCGGACCGAGTATTCGACCTAACTGACCGACTTTGCCCATCACGGATGGCATGGTTATGATAACGTCAATATCTGTCCAACCAGCCTTGATTTTTTCAATGTAATCGTCAAGGCCCACATAGTCAGCTCCGGCGGCTTGTGCTTCAGCTTCCCTGTCGGGAGAGCAGAGAACGAGCACGCGTGTCTGTTTACCCGTTCCGTGAGGAAGGGAAACAACGCCGCGGACCATCTGGTTTGATTTTCTCGGATCGATACCTAACCTTACATCCAGGTCGATGGAAGCATCGAATTTGGTAGTGGTTATTCCTTTAACCAGTGCCGATGCCTCTGTCAACGTATAAAGCTTTTCCCTGTCTATCTTACTTTCGGAAAGCTTCTGGTTTTTGGTAAGTTTAGTCATTTTTTCTACTTATTAATTATTTACCTGGGGCGCCCTTGACGGCGATTCCCATACTCCTGGCGGTACCAGCTACCATCTTCATGGCCGACTCGATTGTAAAACAGTTCAAGTCTTCCATCTTTTCCTCAGCAATTGTTTTGACCTGGTCCCATGATACGGATGCCACCTTATCCCTGTTGGGTTCCTTTGAACCTTTTTTGGATTTGGCAACCTCGAGAAGCTGAACTGCGACCGGCGGGGTTTTTGTGACGAAATCAAATGATTTGTCGGCATAAACCGTAATAACGACCGGTATCACTTTTCCAGCTTTATCCTGGGTCCTGGCATTGAATTGCTTGCAGAAATCCATAATATTCACACCCTTGGAGCCCAGTGCGGGTCCGACTGGTGGGGATGGATTAGCTGCTCCGCCACGAATCTGTAACTTGATAATTCCAGCAACTTCTTTTGCCATAATTTAAAATTTGCTTGTTTATTGCGAAAGCTTGCCGGTCATTCAGGAAGCATTATAAATATCATGACCGTCAATATCTTCAGTTAATTTTCCTTTTCTACCTGCATAAAACTAAGTTCAAGGGGTGTTTTCCTTCCGAAGATTTTCACCATTACCTTGAGTTTTTTCTTTTCATCGTTTACCTCTTCGATGATACCTGTGAAGCTGTTGAATGGTCCGTCGATTACCTTCACGGATTCTCCGACGAAGAACGGAACGTTCAGTTCCTCATCGCTAGCATTCAGTTCATCCACTTTCCCCAGAATCCTGTTTATTTCAGGTTTTCTGAGGGGCACCGGTTCTCCGTCCTGTGAGCCAAGGAAACCAATGACATTTGGAATATTTCTCAGAAGGTGAGGGATTTCACCTGTAAGGACAGCTTCAACCAATACATAACCGGGGAAAAAAGTCCTTTCCTTGCTGATTTTTTTCCCTGAACGTATCTGGTATACTTTTTCAGTCGGGATCAGTACCTGAGAGACAAATTCTTCAAGTTTAAGGCGGGCCACTTCATTGTCTATATACTCCTTAACCTTTTTTTCCTTCCCTCCAATAGCACGAAGTACATACCACTTCTTAATATTCTCGCTCATCGGGATTGACCTCTTGATTTAATATAACAAACTGTAAATGAATTCCATAACTTTACTGAATCCAAGGTCCATAAGAGCCACAATAATGGCTATAATGAGAGTTGCCACCAGTACGAGCACACCGCTGTTCTGCAATTCGCTCCAGGTTGGCCAGGTAACCTTGTGGACCAGTTCAGTATAAGATTCCGCGAAATAACCTTTAATATTCATTTTAACATTTTAATTAGCACGGGAGGAGAGACTCGAACTCCCGACACCTGGTTTTGGAGACCAGTGCTCTACCAACTGAGCTACACCCGTGTGGGACAAAGCAGCATCATTACGAGAATGATGCTGCACTGATATATCCAAAACTCTTATTCCAAAATTTCTGTTACGGCACCTGCTCCGACTGTTCTTCCGCCTTCGCGGATTGCAAAACGGAGGCCAACGTTGATAGCGACGGGGTAGATGAGCTCAACTGTGATTGTCACGTTGTCACCCGGCATTACCATTTCCCTGCCTTCCGGAAGGATGATCTCGCCAGTGATGTCGAGGGTCCTGATATAGAACTGCGGGCGATACTTGTTATGGAACGGAGTATGGCGTCCGCCCTCTTCTTTCTTCAGAACATAAATTTCAGTCTTGAATTTTGTATGAGGTGTGATTGTACCCGGTTTTGCAAGCACATGACCCCTCTTTATTTCTTTCTTGTCAACGCCTCTGAGAAGGAGTCCGACGTTGTCGCCTGCTTCACCCCTGTCGAGGATTTTGCGGAACATCTCAACACCAGTACAGACTGTTTTGCGTTTTTCAGCGCCGAGTCCGACTATTTCGAGTTCATCACCTGTAAGGACCACGCCTGTTTCGATACGGCCTGTAGCAACTGTACCGCGACCGGTGATTGAGAAGATATCCTCAACCGGCATAAGGAATGGTTTCTGGTTTTCCCTGGGTGGTACCGGGATAAATGAATCGACTGCATCCATCAGTTCCATTACCTTGTCTTCCCATTTGGCTTCGCCGTTCATTGCGCCGAGAGCGGAGCCGCGGATAACAGGTGCATTGTCACCATCAAATTTATAGAAATTCAGAAGGTCGCGTACTTCCATTTCAACAAGGTCGAGAAGTTCTTCATCATCAACCATATCAACCTTATTCATGAAAACAAGAACCTGGGGAACGTTAACCTGGCGGGCAAGAAGGATATGTTCACGAGTCTGAGGCATTGGACCGTCGGTTGCTGCAACAACAAGAATAGCGCCGTCCATCTGGGCAGCACCTGTAACCATGTTTTTGATATAGTCAGCGTGACCTGGGCAGTCAACGTGTGCATAATGGCGGGTTGCCGTCTGGTATTCAACGTGAGAAGTATTGATTGTAATACCCCTTTCCTTTTCTTCAGGAGCATTATCAATTGAGTCAAAATCCCTTATTTCAGAGAGACCTCTTTTAGCAAGCACCATTGTGATTGCTGCGGTCAGGGTGGTCTTACCATGGTCAATATGACCGATAGTACCAATGTTCACGTGCGGTTTCGACCTGTCAAATTTTTCTTTTGCCATAACTCCAAGCTTATTAAATTTAAGTTTATTTATATCAGTTTTGTCATCATTGTTTCGTTGAGCCGGAGGGGGGAATTGAACCCCCGACCCCTTCCTTACCAAGGAAGTGCTCTACCCCTGAGCTACTCTGGCCTCAAAAAAGTGAGCGGGAGACGGTACTCGAAACCGCGACCCTTAGCTTGGAAGGCTAATGCTCTACCAACTGAGCTACTCCCGCTTGAGTTCATCATCTTAATTAATCCTTGGTTCATGCTCTACCTCCCGATAGTTATCGGGATGAGCTACTCCCGCTTAATATCATCTGCAGAGTTCCATATCAGTACAATACAATCTGTACTAGATGCGGTTTCTCCGTTTAAGTGGGGAGAGCAGGATTCGAACCTACGAAGGCATCAGCCAGCAGATTTACAGTCTGCCCCAGTTGGCCACTTTGGTATCTCCCCTT
>CAYQRF010000048.1:0-13046 GCA_964419775.1 uncultured Rikenellaceae bacterium | reverse complement strand
ATAAGCCAGTTATTGTTTTACGACAAATTTTTTACCTGAAACGATATGGTTTTTGGCTCACTACTTACGCCTCAAACCTCACACCTTTTTCAAAGTCCTTTCAGCAGATAAGCCAGAGTGGTACCGAAATAGTTTCCGAGAAGATATCCTATAACGCCTCCGGTCAGTCCGGTGACAATGACATCCTTATTCTTGAGGGCGTTGGCAACCAGGGGAACAAACGGAGGCGAAAATACGAAAGCGGTGGCTGTTATAAGGAAATTATCGGCGTCGATACGGAATATCTTCGCAAGCAGCAGATGCAGCAGAAGCGATCCCCAGTAACACCATGATATGAAGAGTATAAGATCCCACATTCCCTGTCCGAACATGCTCCTCAGGTCGGACCTGGAAGCAACTGTCAGGGAAAAAACCAGGATCAGGTACATCCCGAGCTGGAAAGTCTTTTCAATCCTGTTTATCGGTTTAAAAAGTGAAGCAAGGATTCCCAGTGTGGTGACAGAAAGGACCATCACGGCCATCCTGAATTCCTGGGGCACCGGGGCAAACATGTAAAGTGCTCCGCTGATTCCGGCGATTATCACACTAAGTCCCAAAGCTTTCAGCAGAGGGATAAGCATATTTTTCTTAAGCATCCCCGAAAAATCATCAAGTCCCTCAGTCTCTTTCTTCACCAGCTCCTCATCTAAGGTCACCCCGTTTTTATCCTCATATTTGGGCAGGATAGCCCTGAAAACCCTGGGAGCAAGCGTGACAAAGAAAAGCACAAGGAATGCACCCACAATCGTATCGTAAGTGAACAGAACCACGAAACGGTCGGCATCGACATCCAGGATAAGCTTGAGAGCAGCAAAGTTTGGGGTTCCTCCCGTATAGATTCCCTCAAACATTCCTGCCAGTTTCCAGGCATCAGGGAAAGCGTCCTTCCAGATGAAGAATCCGGTTGTAACCATTACCACCCCCGCAACAAGAGCAAGCGCAACTGAAAGAAATCCCTTTTTGGCAAATTTAAGCCATCGTCTGATGTTGAGGGAGAACAGAAGCAATGGAAATGCAAGAAGCAATGCAAGTGAGTAGATCCCATCCTGCAGTGCCAGAATGTCATTTGCCACCCTGTCGTCCGGAACCGCCTTTCCTTCAGCAATAAGCGCCTCGAGGACCGGCTTGCTGAGCGACGGCTCGTTCTGGAGTGCAAATTTAAAGCCTTCACTTCCCTGGGGAAGAAGACCGGCGGTACCGATAATGAGACCGAAGACATAAGCCAGAACTATTGTTCCGAATTTCTGGAGGAAAGTCCACTTTTTGCACAGGAAGATAATTACAAGGGGGAACAAAAAGTAAAACAATGCCAGCAAAATCATCTTGATCATACGGCGGAGTTTAGGTTGTCCAAATATAAAAAAAGCGATTCACCTGCAGGTAAATCGCTTGAAAAATAGGTATTTATACTTAGCTATTTATCATCGCAGTCACATTCCTCAAAGCTCTTGTTGTACTGTTCTATGGCCTTGAGGCTCATCCCCATACTCGAAAATCCGCCGTCGTGGTAAAGATTCTGCATCGTCACTTTTCTCGTGAGATCCGAGAAAAGCGCCACACAATAGCTTGCACACTCCCCGGCTGTGGCATTGCCCAGAGGCGACATCCTCTCTGAAAAATCAAGAAGGGATTCCATACCGTGAACCCCGCTTCCAGCAGTCGTGGGGGTCGGCGACTGGGAGATTGTATTTATCCTCACTTTCCTGTCGCGACCGTATATATATCCGAACGATCGGGCAATCGACTCAAGTAAAGCCTTGGCATCGCCCATGTCGTTGTAGCCGGAGAGGGTTCTCTGCGCTGCCACATATGTAAGCGCTACAACTGAACCCCACTCGTTTATAGCATCATACTTGTAGCAGGTCTGGAGTATCCTGTGAAAACTCAGCGCCGAAATGTCAAAGGTCTTGAGCATGTTCTCGTAGCTGGTATTCTCATAGGGTATGTCCTTTCTGACATTGGGTGACATACCGATTGAATGGAGGACAAAATCGAACCTCCCGCCGAATATCTGAAGACTCTCGGCTATCAGTTTGTCTATATCCACCATACTCGTCGCATCTGCAACAATCACTTTCGAGGATGTAATTTCGGCAAGCTCACTTATGGTTCCCATCCTGACAGCTACAGGAGAGTTGGTAAGAACCAGGCTGGCGCCCTGCTGATGAGCCTTCAGGGCAACCTGCCAGGCTATCGATTTATCATTAAGGGCACCGAATATTATTCCCTTCTTTCCTTTTAACAAACCTTCATTCATATCTGGCTATTAATTTATTACACGTTAAAATCTAAAGTAGCACTAAAGGTTCCTGCCTCTGCTGGACGTTCCTATCGGCTTCCAGCCCTGATCAGTTCCCTTGCATTCTTAATTGCGGTTTCCGTTACCTCGCTCCCGCTCAGAAGCCTGGCAACCTCCTGCACTCTTTCTTCAGCAGTTAACAACTTGACCCTGGTAATTGTTGAATCACCGGTATCTTCTTTGTAAACATGGTAATGTACATTCCCCCTGGATGCCACCTGGGGAAGATGGGTGATGTTGATCACCTGCATGTATTTCCCCATCCCGAGGAGAATCTGGCCCACCTTATCGGCTACTTCACCTGAGACTCCGGAGTCGATCTCGTCGAAAATGATAGTCGGGAGGTTCATGCTTCTTGTAAGCAGTGATTTGAGGCTGAGCATCACTCTCGACAATTCACCTCCTGATGCGATCCGGGCAATGTTCTCCGGACGTGTCTGCCTGTTGGCTGAGAAAAGGAAATCAGCGGTATCGGTTCCTGAAGATGTATAATCGCTGGTCCGCATCAGGGAAATCTCAAATCGCGCATTGGGTATTCCCAGCTGTTTCAGCTGTTCAGTAATCTTAGATTCGATTGCAGGGAGAGCCGATTTTCTCTTTTCAGAGATCAGGCGGGCAGAAGCAGCGAGCGATTCAGTTGCCGGTTTCAGAAGGTTCGACAGTTCGTTAAGTCTGTCGTCGCTACCCACTATCGATTTTAAGGTATTTTCAATCTCTTTCTTTCTGACAATCAGCTCATCGAGGTCTTTGGCACGGTGTTTCCTGAACAGCGAATAAAGTGTATCGAGCCTGCCATTGACAAGCTCCAGGCGGCCGGGGTCAGCTTCGGTTTCCTGTTCAAGCTTTGCGATCTCGTTCGAAATATCATCAAGCTCAATGAATGAAGAGTCGAGACGTGCCAGTATCTTAAGTTCATCGGGAAGAAAAGAGTCAATCTTTCCGATGGTCGTCCTTGCCTCCCTGAGCAGTGAAAGGACGGAAGAAGTTTCGTCCGAAAGCAGCCCGGATGCATGTTCAAGGGCCGTTTTAATCTCCCCGGCATGTTCAAGAAGCTCCTGTTCCTTCTCAAGCTCCTCCTGTTCTCCGGGTTTGAGCCTGGCTTCCTCAAGCTGATTAAGCTGTGCCTGGTAGTAGTCAAGATCGGCCCGGTTCTTTTCGTGTTTTTCCTTTAAATCGTTGTATTCTTTCTGAAGCCTTCGGAAACTGGCGTATTCAGACCTGTATTTCTCCTTAAGCTGCCCGGTTGCGGCGAAGGAATCAATTATGTTCAGTTGAAACGCATTGCTGTTCAGCATCAGCGTCTGATGCTGGGAATGGATATCGATAAGTCTGTCGCCCAGCTCTTTCAGAACATTCAAAACCACAGGGGTGTCGTTTATGAAAGCCCTTGATTTGCCGGCAGGATTGATTTCGCGTCTCAGAATGGCCTGACTGTCAAAATCAATGTCATTTCGTGTGAAAAAATCCTCGAGATCATAATCCTCGATCCTGAAAGTGCCCTCAACAATGCATTTCTCGGTTAGGTCAAGGAGTACCGAAGAATCGGCCCTGGAGCCCAGGATAAGCGACAGGGCGCCAAGAAGTATCGACTTCCCTGCACCTGTTTCACCGGTTATGATCGTCAGGCCGTTCTCAAAAGAGAGATCAAGCTCTCTGATAAGTGCGTAATTCTGAACGGCAAGTTTAACAAGCATAATCGGATAATATGGTTAGCTGGAAGCTGTTATCTTCTCGTATTTCGATTTGTTTCCCGGATCTACCTCAATCAGTAACTGGATCACCCGGCTCTTTTCCTCGGGGAATGCTTCGGTGAAGATATTTACCAGTTCATCCGACTTGGATTCCAGTACAACCTGAATCAGGTACATGTAAGGATCGGGCTTCGCCCTGTAAACCTCCAGCAGCAGTTTCAGGCTTTCGGCAATGCCTGACCTTGACTCGGCTGCTCTCGATTCCATCCTGTCAAGTCCGTTTATATAATACTCATGAATAAACCTCCTGACTCCTTCATATTCCTTATCGAGAATATTCTTCACCAGCCAGTACCTGTTCCTGTTTCTTGATCCGTCATATGGCTTCCATCCCGGTTCTGCAGCATTCTGGGCATTGGTGACAATCTTTTCTGCCACCTGGAAGAATTCAGTCCCGCCGAGGGGGGAAAACGAATCATAGTCAAATCCAAGGATCAGATAGGCATAATAGCCAAGAACCGAAACAAGGCTCGACCTGTATGAGTTGGGATCAAATTCGAGTGGCTGAAACTCAATATACCTGAACTGAAAATTATTGTCAACAAAATTAAGGACTGTCGAGTTGTAGGTGGTATTGAAGACCGGGCGCCGGAGCTGGACCTGAAGGGTTCCCCTGAATTCGTCGGCTGAAAATTGTTCCGTAAGATTTATGAGGATATTGCAGTCGATCCTTTCCGCATAGCTGAATACATGATTGGACCAAACTGTATTGTTCATGAATTCGTAGATATCCCTCTGCATCGATTCGAACACCTGCCGGTTTGAACCCTGAATCTTCTGTGCAGATACCTGTACATTGCAGTTAAGTTCCTGTGCACAGATACTCCCGGTGAACTGAACCAGCAGCATCAGCAGAAAAAATACTTTAATTTTATTTGGGTTCATCATCATCAGCTTTTAAGCAATGCAACTATCTTATCCAGAATATCCCTTGCCGCTTCTTCCTTTGATTTCAACTCAAATTTATCAATAATATTGTTACTGTCAATCAGTGTAACCTTGTTGGTGTCCTTACCGAATCCGGCCCCTTCGTCCTGAAGTGAATTCATCACTATCAGATCAAGATTCTTGCGTTTCAGCTTGGCAGCCGCATTTGCCATTTCATTGTGGGTTTCGAGTGCAAACCCGACAAGTATCTGCGATTTGCTTTTCATTTGCCCGAGAGCAGCAGCAATGTCGCCGGTAGGTTTAAGTTTAAGCATGATGTCCTCTCCTTCTCTTTTTATTTTCCTGTTACTGATTTCAGCAGGAGTGAAATCAGCAACCGCGGCCGACAGAATTGCAATATCGCTTCCGGGAAAAGCAGCTTTGCACTCAGATGCCATTTCCTGAGCCGAGACTACTTTTATTATTTTTACAGAAGTGTTTTTAGGGATTCTTTCCACCGGGCCGAGAACCAGAGTTACTTCCGCACCGTAATATGCTGCAGTGTCGGCAAGGGCTATTCCCATTTTCCCGGTCGAATAATTGCTGATGAAGCGTGCAGGGTCGATTTGTTCGCGTGTCGGGCCCGCATTTATGAGAACCCGCTTCCCGGTCAGAGGCTTATAGTTTTTTTTTTCAGGAAGAATGCTTTAATCTCCCCGACAATGTCTTCAGGTTCCGACATCCGTCCCTTACCGGTAAGGCCGCTGGCAAGCTCACCACCCGGTGCATCCAGGACGTGAACACCATAGGATTCCAGTGTTGTTATATTCTTTTTGGTTGAAGGATGTTCGAGCATGTCAACGTCCATCGACGGAGCAACAAAGACAGGGCAGCGGGCCGAAAGAAAAGTTGTGAGAAGCAGGTTATCTGCAATTCCGCCTGCCATTTTTGCCATTGTATTCGCTGTTGCAGGTGCTATCAGGAATAGATCGGCCCATGTTCCCAGATCGATATGACTGTTCCAGCTTCCGTTTTCCGGATTGAAAAACTCAGTCAGAACAGGATTTCTGGATAATGTTGAAAGTGTAAGGGGTGTTATGAAGTTCTTTGCGTGACCGGTCATTATTACCATGACCTCACATCCCTCCTTAACGAGAAGCCTGACTATAGAGGGTGTCTTGTAAGCAGCAATACCTCCCGTGACTCCGACAAGTATCTTCTTCCCCTTAAGCATCGGTATCAGATTTTCGGCTTCGCCGTAGAGATGTCAGGATTACGGTGAAATATCTTGCTTTCCTCAAATTCCTGAAGCGCAATAAGAGTAGGTTTGGGAAGTCTTTCATAGAACTTGGATATCTCTATCTGCTCACGGTTTTCGAAAACCTCCTCAAGATTATCGGTATAGGAAGCAAATTCCTCAAGCTTCTTGTTAAGCTCCTGCTTCATCTCAACCGATATCTGATTAGCTCTTCTTGATACTATAATTACCGTTTCATAAACGTTTCCCGTATCCTTCGTCAGCAGTTCCATGTTACGGGTCACTGTGGTCGTGGGCGCAATTGTTTTTCTGTAATCCATATTGTTTTACTGGTTGTTTACTAAATTGTTAACCGGATCAATCTTCAGAAATCTGGCGGTAGACTCGTACAATTTCTGCACTTCCTTCGAGTATTTACTCTCGGGATACTCCTCCATAAACGAAAAATAATCATCGAGAGTCTCCTGATATCTCTCTTTCTGCTTGTTCGGAACGCTTTTTTCAGCGTAGAGAAACAGCGAATTAAGCTTGAGATACATCATTTCCTCACGATACTTTGACTCCGAGTATTCCTTAAGGCTGTTTGTGAGTGCCGTGATAGCGGCCTTATATTGCCTCATATTGTAGTAAAGTCTTGCATTCAGATATGACTTCTCAACAAGCCTGTCCTGAAGAATCCTGAGATAACCCAGGGCTTCCCCGACTTTCGGACTGTTTCCAAACCTGTTAATGAAGACACTAAATCCTTCAATGGCGTTTCTGGCGTTTTCCTGGTCAAGTTCTGCCCGCGGAGAAATGTTATAATCGCACAAGGCCCCCAGAAAGGTTGCTTCTTCAGCATAATCTCCGAATGGATACTGCTCGACAAGCGCTTTAAAGTATGACCCTGCAACATCGTACTGCTTCATTTTGTAGTAGCACTGGGCATTGAGCCAGTTGAGCTCCTCCGATTCATCAGTAGCCCTGAACCTGGGAATGACCTGGGAAAATAACTCAGCCGCCCTGGCATATTGCTCTGTATCGAAGAACTCCCTTGCTTTGGTCTTCTTCAATTCGTAATCGGAGCTCTTGAGCAGCTTTTCATATTCGCCGCATGAGCTGATGCTGATTGCAACCGCAATTAAGATATATAGCCTGACTCTCATAAAAATGTTGCGCAAAATTACAACTTTTTTTTGAATCGGTGAATGAATGACCAATATTTAACTATCAGGCAAATTAGGTATAAAGTGGTATCTCTTAATAAGCCTTATTGTTTACATTTGTGCCAAATTTTAAAAAGCACTTCAAAATGGATATTTTCAACAAGATCAAAACCAACATGGGCGCGTTGGGTCAGTATTCAGCTTTGGCGCACGGGTACTTCATGTTTCCCAAGCTTGAGGGTGAAATCGCCCCCAGAATGATGTTCAGGGGAAAGCAGGTACTTGCCTGGAGCCTTAACAATTACCTCGGCCTTGCAAACGACCCTGAGGTCAGAAAAACTGATGCAGAATATACTGAACAATATGGTCTTGCCTATCCGATGGGTGCCAGAATGATGTCGGGCCAGACAACAAACCACGAAAGGTTTGAAAAAATGGCAGCAGAGTTTGAGATGAAGGAAGATGCCTATCTCCTTAACTATGGTTATCAGGGAATGGTTTCCATCATCAACGCTCTTGTCGACCGTCACGATGTAATTGTTTATGATTCCGAATCGCATGCATGCATTATGGATGGACTTCGCCTTCACTTCGGCAAAAGGTTCGTATATGCCCACAACGATATGGCAAGCTGTGAGAAGCAGCTTCAGCGGGCAACAAAGCTTGTGGCTGAATCAGGAGGAGGTATACTTGTAATTACCGAAGGTGTATTCGGCATGGCTGGCGATCTGGGCAAACTCGATGAAATAGCAGAATTCAAGAAGAAATATAACTTCCGCCTCCTGGTGGATGACGCTCACGGTTTCGGAACCATGGGCGCCAACGGAAGAGGCACGGGAGAACACTTTGGGGTACAGGATCAGATCGACGTTTATTTTGCAACCTTCGCAAAGGCAATGGCCGGTATCGGCGGATTTGTAGCCAGTACAAAGGAGGTGATAAACTACCTGAGATACAATCTCCGCTCTCAGATCTATGCAAAAGCCCTGCCGATGGCCATGACGCTTGGCGCCATCAAAAGACTGGAGATGATCCAGACGAAACCGGAATACAGGGAAAAGTTATGGACAATAGTAAAGGCTCTTCAGTCGGGACTTCGTGAGGCCGGACTTGACCTTGGAAAGACGGAATCGCCTGTGACTCCGGTATTCTTCACCTGCCCGCTTGAAATAGTTACACAGCTGATATACGACCTGAGAGAGAATTACAACATATTCTGTTCGGCAGTCATATATCCGGTTGTACCAAGGGATGTTGTAATGTTAAGAATTATACCGACAGCTGCTCATTCGCTGGAAGATGTCGAATACACAGTAAAAACATTCAGGGAGATTAAAAGAAAAATCGACAACGACGAATACCCTCACGTCATGGCCGATTTCTCAAAATAACAAACCCAAATCCGAAAAAAAAAGCTGCAGCAACATGCAGCTTTTTTTTTATAACATGTTTATAACTCACCCTCCTTCAGGAAATCCGGGCTGAACATTTTCCTTTTCCGGCGGTTTAATAGGAAACGGCAACCCGTGTGGTCAATCTAAATAAGTAAGTGATTTCAGGCTGCAACTATGGAAATAAGTTTGGACAAAAACAAAAAAAACCTTCTGAAGGGCTATAATATGCTGCTATATTTTGCAGGATCAATGATAATGAATGAACCGGTGGAAGAATGTGTGGTGGATTTCTGGCAAAAAGGACTAATCAAGGCGCTTCCGGTAAACAGCAGTAATCCGCGTTTCATTGAGGCAGCTTCGCAGCTCAGGCTTGCCTGTACCGACAAGTCAACTTGCTTAAGCATTCTGCAGGAGGATTTCAGGAGACTTTTTTCCGCCAGCCACGGATTGCCTCTTGCTCCGCCTTATAGGTCAGCCTTTACTGATACTATTATGGAAACTGCAACCGGAAAGGAGAATGTCAGCGATTTCTACGATTCCTATGGCTGGAAGAAAAGATCAAACTACAAAGTTGCCGACGATAACCTTGGAATTGAACTGCTGTTTGTAACTCTTTTAATTGATAAGTACATATCCTTCGAGGATGAAGCCTGCCGAATCGAAATGGCCAAAGAGGTAAGAAGGTTTATCAGCAACCATATAATGACCTGGCTGCCTGCCTGGCACGAAAGAGTGCAGGAAACTGCCGGCTCCATGGGCTATAGGGGAATTGCCACACTGATCTATGCGTCGTGTGAGGACATAAGTGAAATGATGGGAAAACCCGAGTCCGGCGTAAGGACAGATTTCAGAAATTAGGACTGAAAAATCCTGCTATTGCACCCATGTAGAATTCTCTCCAGCCTTCAGCTATCTGATCAAATTCATCATCGGGGATGTTCGAATGCTCAACCGTAACCGCAGAGTTCTCCCCTTCAGGTCTGATATCAATTGTAACAATCGACTTTTCCTGCTGGTCACCAAAGTACCATTCCTGGACCACTTTTCTGTCCTTTACGAATTCAAGATTCCTGCCGCTGATATCACCTTCCCACAGGGTAAACTCGCTACCGGGCTCCTCCGACATTTCCGCAGGATAACCCGACCAGAGCTCAATTGTGAAAGGATTTACAAAAGCCGAATAAACATCCGAAGGTTCGGCGTTTATTTTAAAGGTCTTTTTAAATGTCTTCATTGTTGTTCAATCAGATATCTTTCCGCGTCAATGGCTGCCATACATCCCGAACCAGCTGCGGTTATGGCCTGCCTGTAAACGGGATCCTGAATATCACCTGCAGCAAAGACCCCGGGTACTATGGTTTTTGACGTCCCGGGAATGGTCTTTATATAACCATTTTCGTTGGTTTCGATATACTCCCTGAATACGTCGGAATTTGGAGTATGTCCGATTGCAAGGAAGAATCCATCGATCTTTACCCTGATAGTTTCCTCATCGGGTGTTCCCTTCTTCTTTACAAGCACCACGCCTTCAACCCCGTTTTCACCATACAGGTCTATTGCCTGGTGTTCCCACAGTATCTCGATATTTGGTGTTTTAACGACCCTTTCCTGCATTGCCTTTGAGGCTCTCAGCACATTCCTCCGTACAATAAGGTAAACCTTTTTGCAGAGACCGGCAAGATATGTTGCTTCTTCGGCTGCAGTATCTCCTCCGCCGACAACGGCAACATCCTTCCCCTTGTAAAAGAATCCGTCGCAGGTGGCACAGGCCGACACTCCCATTCCTGCATAGCGTGTCTCGGCCTCAAGCCCCAGGTATTTTGCCGTGGCTCCCGTTGCTATTATAACTGCATCGGCTTCAATTACCTTGCCGTCATCAAATGTCACTTTGTGGATTTTCCCGGAAAAATCTGCCTTCACTGCGACGCCGAATCGGATATCTGTTCCGAAACGCTCGGCCTGCTTTTTAAAATGCTCCATTAATTCAGGTCCGGTCACACCGTCAGGAAACCCGGGATAATTGTCAACCTCGGTGGTAGTTGTCAGCTGCCCCCCCATCTGAAGGCCGGTATAAAGCACCGGACTGAGGTTTGCCCGTGCGGCATAAATCGCGGCGGTGTAACCTGCAGGACCGGAGCCAACTATCAGACATTTCACCTTTTCTGTTACGGTCCCTTCAGTCGGCTGACTGTCATTTAAAAGATCAAGGGGTTTAAACACATCCATATCTGTGAATAATTTTATACGTTTCAGATGCAAACTTAATTAACTTTAATTGAAAATCCTTATGCGGCCAGGCTGTCTCACCTGTTCTTTTCAAACAGTATGTGATTATCCGACAAAAATCCCGGCAGTTTTCCATCGTCTCCCTTTTTCAAATTTCCTGTGACTTCTATCCCGTTGACCTCAATGAATTTCCTCATTGAGTCCTGATCGCTGAATTTCACTGAAATTGTATATTTCTCCTCGCCTTTCAGGATTACAGAGGTGTAATTCTGAATACCTTTGAAACCATCTTCAAGGTCCGGATCCCCGTTGACTATTCCCAGCCTCCCCTTTGCCAGAAAACAGCCTGACTTAATCGCTTCCTCCGGAATTCCGGGCAGGTATTCCTGCAGATTCAGTTCTCCATCTTCAATCCTGCCTGCAAGAAACTCTCCGATCCGCGCGGAAGCCGTGCTGTCGGCTGCCGTACCCGCAGAATTAATTATGCTTATGTAATAAGGACCCTTGCAGATCTGAAGCTGATACCTGGAACGGCATGTAAAGGCAGAGTACGGAGGCATGTCGAGACATCTGAATTTTGATACCGAAAAGATGCCAAATGCCTCCTCCGGTCCCTTCATCCTGAAGATTTCCGTTTTATATTTCCCACCCATGAAGGTGATTTCCGTTATCGAAGCTAATGAAAACCCGTACTCAAGGTAAAGTTCCGCACCCCCGTTCATATATCCAAACAGTGAAGAACCTGTAAACACCCTCGGGGATGATATAATTGCGCCAGGCATATCCTCCCCGGTTATTGAAGGGAAATCGTCCGGAAGCTGGGAATAAATCCCCTGGGTCATAACAGACATAAGACAAATTGCTGTCAGCAGTTTGTGCATGTTATTAGTGTATTTGATATTATAAAATTAAACTGTCAAAAGATTCAGCAGCATTGGCTCCTGCTATTTCAACCAAGGTTGAAACTCCTGAGATCGATCCTTTCCTTCTCTGCAACCCCGAGGCCAAGAGCAGCTGCCATTTTAAGGAATGTAAGCGATTCAGGCGACGGCGCTTTCTGAAGTCCTTCAGCAATTCTTTTCTCTGCAATGATGTCATAGGCAATCCTGTCCATTGCAACGGGATCGGAGGAGACCAGCAAAGTGTGGTAATTACAGATGAACTGGGGATTGGCGCCCGGACCGCCGTTAAAGCAGCCTCTCAGGCCATCGCTTATATTCAGCACCACCTTGTCGCGTATGGGAGAAAAGGCGCATACTTCGGCACAGGTGTCATTCCAGAGCTTTTCATGAAGCCGGCCGGTATTGGAAACCGAACCGAACGCGAGATTCTTCATAGCATTTGTAACGGATCCCCCTGCATTTTTAAGTATTGGTATGTTTATGATCTTGTCAACTTCGCGGGTGACAATTTTAGAAAAATACGAGAATTTGCCGCCATTGACCATGTAAGGCATCGTCTCCGAATCATATTCGCCTTCCACATCTGCCCAGTAATACCATTCCTTATCGATGTTATTTTCACCATATAGCTTTCCGTTTTCGTCATAAAACGATCCCTTTTCGTCCTGACACTCGGTTCCGCGGAAGGTTATACCGGGATAATTCTCCGGGGTGAAACCCACATCAGTCAGTTCCATTGCCCTGCGATCCCATATAACTATGTCCTTTCTGTCGATACCGCTCTCTGTTAATTGTTTAACAACACTTTGAACCACTGCATGGCTTGTTGACAGCAGCTTGCCGGCAACAGGATTCACCTTCAGTCCTATTTTTTCACCCGGCTTAACAAAGGTACGCCAGGCTGAGTTCAGATTCTTCTCGCCGGTGAGCTCAAGCATCGATTTCTGAAGCATAAGATAGGCGACACCTTCTACGGGCGCTTCATCAACAACCGATCTTAGGTCCTTGACCACCACAACTTTACCCGGATATAAGCCGGGCATTGAGGTTTGCTTTCGGGGAGTTTTTCCGGCATCAGCGATGTTGGTGGCTGGCTTCGCATCAGTCTGGTTCAGTCCGGATGCCACGACCGATACCGGTTTAATTGCAATAGCTGCAGCTCCGG
>CAYQRF010000047.1:0-13294 GCA_964419775.1 uncultured Rikenellaceae bacterium | reverse complement strand
TCTTACAGGTGATAAGGCCTTCTGTATTCGTAATTCATAAGCCTGTGGCTGCATGCTTCCTTGTCGTCGATGAAGGTGTATGTAGCCGGATCCCACTTGACCGGTCGTTTAAGTTCATTGGCGATGTTGCCAAGGCAGCATGTGATTGCCGTACTGCAGCCGACTTCGATTGAAGCAATCGGCTTCTTACGTGAACGCACTGCATCAATGAAGTCCTGCATGTGAGGCGAGCTGATCTCGAACTGAAGTCCTTCGCGTGTAGGTGCGGGACGCTGCTGCTGCGCAGGACGCTGCTGCGCTGGCTGTCCTGCCGGGCGCTGAGCCCTTGGCTGTGGACGGTTACCTGCAATCTCTGCCGGTATTAGTGAAGGATCGGAGCAGCCGATATAACCTCTTGCAACTTCAATCCAACCCTTGGTACCAATGAACTTGATGCCCTGGGCGCCTGGATTGTCATCAAGATACGGCTGTTCGGTCATCACAACGCCGGTCTTGTATTTGAAGGTCATGTATTCTGTGCCGTTGTATCCCTTGGGAATTATTTCGCAGGGAGCAGAGCCGTCCATTCCGATAGCTGCCTGGGCAATGTCGAACATATGTGCTCCCCAGTCGGCGGTGTAGCCGTTACCCATTTCGAGATACCAGCGCCATGCGCCCCAGAGTGTCTCGTTCTGAACCGGATCGAGAGTGATCTGAGGTGCAAGGTCGGAGTGATAGTGAATCTTGTCATCATTCAGCGGACCGAGCCAGAGGTTCCAGTTCAGGTTGCCGGGGATGGGCATCGAAGGAAGATCATAAGGTTTTGGCGGATCACCAACCTTGGCATAGATCTTTTCAATATGGCCGATGGCACCCTTCTGAACCAGCTCGATAGCTTTCTGGAACTCCTTGCTTGAACGCTGCTGGCTGCCAACCTGAACAACCCTCTTGTTGTCGTTGGCAACCCTTGTCATTACAAGCGCTTCCTGAATTGTGTAGGAAAGCGGCTTCTGAACATAAACATCCTTGCCGGCCTGGCAGGCATGAATAGTCATCAGGGCATGCCAGTGGTCGGGAGTTACAACCTCAACCACGTCAATGTCCTTGCGCTCAAGAAGCCTTTCATACTGTTCATATGTGTCGCACCTGGGAGCAAGGCCTTTTGATTTCTGCCATTCCTCAACAGTCTTCTTGTATCTCTGCTGCTTGATGGTGTCAACATCGCAACAGGCAACAACCTGGAGCCCTGCGGCGCCTGCAAAACCACGGAAATCAGAAAGAGCCTGACGGCCAAGCCCGATGGTACCCATAAGTACCCGGTCGCTCGGGGCTACCCTTACTCCGTTAATAACATAGCTGGGCAGAATCGTCAGGCCGGTAAGGCCCAGTGCCGATAATCCGAGAAAATCGCGGCGGTTCAAACCTTTGTTTGTAGTCTTCTTCATTACAATTTATGATTATGGGTTAGAATCTTAAAAACCACGCTAAAAATAACCATTTGTTCGTTTTACCAAGCTTCTGACAGCTCATTTTTTTAATGTATGCTGTGAAACATATTTTGGCAGGATGAAAAACATTGGGTCATCTTTTGTGTTTTGATTATATTAGCAAAAAGGTAAAATTATGATAACAGGACATTTATTCTGGCTGGCAATATTATCACAGCTGATCACCGGATGCCCCGCGGAAAGTGTTAATAATGATGCCTTAACTGGCAGCACTGGCTACAACCTGACAGCCCCCGACAAAGTTTATAACCTGCCTCCGTCGCTTCATGAGATATCCGGAATAACAGCCGTGGACGCTTCTTCAGTGGCTTGCATTCAGGACGAACACGGACTGGTTTTCATTTACGACCTTAACAGGAACAGCATAACCAAACAGATTTCTTTCGGCTCCAACGGCGATTACGAGGGGATTGCCAGGGTGAATAAAGCCCTTTACATCCTGAGGAGTGATGAGGTTATTACCGAAATCGTTGATTTCACCTCCGCCAACTCCCCGAAAAATGCCTACGATACGGGAATCCCCGGAAGAGATGCTGAAGGACTGTGCTATGATCCGAAGAACAACAGGCTCCTGATTGCCCCGAAAGAAATATCATCAGATAACCCTTCTTCCCAGGCTACAAGACATATATTCGGTTTTAACCTTGCTTCAAAAACCCTCATAAAAGGCACGGTAATGGACTTTGACATAGAGAAGATTGAAGAATTTGCCGTTAAAAACAACATAAAGGTGCCGATGAAAGGCAAAAAAGGCGAGGAAAAAGTACCCGACATCAACATGAAAATATCGGCAATCGGCATTCATCCGATAACTTATAAGCTGTATGCCATCTCCGGTCCCGAAAGACTCCTTTTTGTCTTTAATATGAACGGAACCATCGATTCAATGGAGCGGCTCGACAAGGATCTCTTCGCCCAGCCCGAAGGCATAACCTTCATGGCCAACGGCGACATGCTCATCTCAAATGAGGGTGCAAAGGGAATCCCGACAATAGTGAGGTTCAACTACCGGACAAAGTAATTTCATCTCCTCCGGAGTTCCCTCAGCCTGTTTGGCTATTTATCCCTGCTCGTAAGATGCCAGAATCCGCATACATTGCACCTGTATGCCTTTATCTTCCTTGTAACCCGGGTTTCCTCAATGTGACTTATCATCATCTGCGCATCTTCGGGGGTATAGTAAACCTCCTTTTTGCACGGATAGTCAATGGGATCAATCATTTCCTTTTTCAGGGGCCTGTACTTCATTTTTCCCTATACCACGTCAGGCATGTTGTAAGGCTTTCTCCCGCCACCGGGACGCGACAGGTAGGAATTGGCCTCCGTGTCGTTGCCGAAATTCTCAGCCTTGCCGTCGAATACAAGTTTGCGTCCTGTACGGTATGCAATGTTCCCGAGATGCATCATGGCAGTCGAAATATGCCCTTCCTCTATATCTGCAATCAGATCACTGCTCTTACGGCTCTTCACACAGTCAACAAAATTCTGGAAATGATAGTCGATACCTGCCTTCAGTATCTCGTCCCACCTCGGATCGGGATCTACATCCTCGTTGGTGAGAGTGATTGTAGGCTGATTGGACCTGTCCTGCTGCAGACCGGTGCTGAATGCCGCGGTGCCTGTCTGGCCTCCGGCCGTGGCCGGACCGTTGTTGCTCTGGAATATCAGAACCTGATTGTTGCCGGAAGTATAGGCATAGCCTTTGGTTCCAAGCCACAGGTAACCCCACGGATCGTTAGGTGTGGGAAGACTCCTTACTTCAAGCTCAAGAACAGCGCCGTTGTCATACTCGAAAGTTGCAACCTCGAGGTTCGGAACATCCTGGTCGGAATCATCCTTATATGCGTAAAATCCTCCGGCGCAGGCAATTTTAGTCGGATGCGTGGTCAGATTCATAGCCTGCCTGATTATATCCATGGCATGTGTTCCGTTATTTCCGAATTCACTCGTACTGGTATCCCAGTACCAGTGCCAGTTGTAAAGGAAATGGTTTTCATTGAAAGGGATCAGCGGAGCCGGGCCCCTGTAAAGGTCCCAGTTGACTCCTGCCGGAGCCGGTCCGTCAGGCTTCCTGCCTATGCTCGGACGTGAACGGTAAACGGTTCCTCGTCCCATGTAGATATCGCCAATCACACCACCGCGCAAAACCTCAATAGCCTTCCGGTTAAGCCTGAAAGACCTCCTCTGGGTACCGGCCTGAACAATCCTGTTGTATTTCCTTGCTGCCTGTACCATCTTCCGGCCTTCATCAATTGTGTATGAGATTGGCTTTTCAACATAAACATCCTTGCCGGCCTGGCAGGCATGTACTGCCATAAGTGCATGCCAGTAATCAGGGGTGGCTATTGAGATAACATCCAGATCCTTGTTTTCCAGCATCTTGCGGTAATCGGCATAGGTTGCAGGCTTCTCACCCCCAAGCTTTTCGATATCCTGAATGGCTTTCGGCAGAAGATAATCGACACAGTCGCAGATGGCTGTCACCCTCGTTTCCTTGATCTTCGTAAAACTGGCAGTGTGACCTGAGCCGCCGTAGAAGCCGCCGCGATCGTTAATGCCGATGACGCCGACATTTATCCTGTCGCTGGGCTTCACCTGGGCAAACCCCTTGATGTATGCAGGAGCCATTGCCAGACCGGCTGAAGCCAGTACCGTTTTCTTTATAAATGTTCTTCTTTTCTCGGTTTTCATAACTTGAGTGATTATAGGGTTTGGGTCGATTGAGGTCAGTGGTCAGTTTTTTTTCACTTGAACAGCAGAGGGGCAAAGTTATTCAGATAGATCCTCCAGTTTGTCCAGGTATGACCGCCGGAATTGACAAAGAAAGTATGCTTCATTCCGAGACGTGTGAGAGTGGCATCAAGGGTTTTTGCCGATTCAATGAGGAAATCGGATTCGCCGCAGCCTATCCAGTATAGTTTGTAACCTGCCTTTTTCACTCCCCTGAACTCGGCGTCGTACCTGGCCCTGTTCTCATCATTTACACGGATCCCGTTGCTGAGAGGACATATATACTGAAAAAACCCGGGGTAAAGATTGGTGCAGGAAATGGTATGACCTGCACCCATCGACAACCCGGCCAGGGCTCTCGACGAAGGTTTGGCAATAACCTTGTAGTTCTTCTCGATATACGGCACAATATCCTTAACAATGCTGTTCACATAGGCATTTGCCACACCCGGATTGGCGCGGTCGAAAGGCTTCTCAGGAATAAGCTGGGTGCGGGCTGCCTGCTGCCCGGGATTACCGTTCGGCATCACCACCAGCATCGGCTTCGCGAGCTTCTTCTCGATAAGGTTGTCCATGATCTGGCAGGTGCGGCCCATGGTGCTCCATGCATCCTCATCGCCGCCGGCACCGTGAAGCAGATATAGCACAGGGTATTTCGTCTTGCTGGTCTCATAACCGTAAGGCGTATACACAAACATTCTGCGGTTCATTTCAAGTGTCGGGGAATCATACCATACCTGGGACAGGTTGCCGCGGTTTTTAGCTTCGAAATAGTTGGCTGTCGCATCGCCGGGCACCAGCAGAACGCTCAGGTAACGTGTCCCGTCCCTCTGCATCAATACATTGTTCGGATCGGTGGTCGAAAGACCGTCGACCAAGAAGCTGTAAGTGTATAGTTCGGGTGTCGGGGTCGGAATGGTGACGGACCATAGTCCGGCCTCGTTCTTTTTCATGTCAACCGCAGAACCCGGACCAGCCGCCCATGATCCTGAAAGCTTAACTGCATCGGCATAGGGGGCCGATACCATGAAGGTGATCTCGCTTCCCTTTATCTCAGGGGAAATTACAGGCTGGCGACCCGCAAAATTTGCCAGCTCCTGGGCGCTTATACCAGTGAAGGCCAGCAGGCATATTGTTATAATTGTAAATCTCTTCATCATGTTTCTATTTTAGATATTCTCAATTGTTACTATTCAGTCATACAGATCCTATTTGAAAAGGAGGGGTCCGAAGGTATTCAGGTAGATCCTCCAGTTCGACCATGTATGGCCTCCTCCCGATACGAAAAAGGTGTGCTCCATGCCGTTGCGGGTAAGAGCCTGATCGAGCAGCTTTGCACCTTCAAAGGTGAAATCCTCATCTCCGCAACCAATCCAGTAAAGCTTGTAGCCAGCCTTCTTGATACCCTGCAGTTTCGCGTCGATGTCGGGCTGATCGGCCCTGATCCCCATACTGAGGGGAAGGATATAACCGAACATGCCGGGATATTCATTTGTGACGCTCATTGTATGACCTCCGCCCATCGATAATCCGGAGACTGCCCTGGCATCAGGACTGGCAATCACGCGATAGTTTCTTTCAACATAGGGAATGATATCCTTCGCTAAACTGTGGATATACAGGTTGGCGAATTTCGGATCAGTGCGGTCGTAGGTTCCCTCGGGAAGCAGCAGGGTTCTGGCTGCCTCCTGGGTTGGATTACCATTGGGCATAACGCAGAGCATCGGAACGGCAAGCTTCTTCTCGATAAGGTTGTCGAGGATCTGGCATGCACGGCCCATGGTAACCCATGCATCCTCATCACCGCCTCCTCCATGAAGCAGATACAGAACCGGATACTTTTCAGTGCCTGATTCATAGCCGTAAGGTGTGTAAACGTACATTCTGCGGGCCTTGCCGATTGTCGGGGAATCATACCAGACCTTGTGAAGGTTGCCGCGCTTACCGGCTTCAAAGTAGTTGGCAGTCAGATTACCGGGCACCAGCAGAACACTGAGGTAACGGGTGCCGTCCCTCTGAAGCAGGACATTATTGACGTCATTAATGTTAAAGCCGTCGACTATGAAGTTGTAGGTGTACAGTTCGGGCTGGGGTTTGGGAATGGTTACCGACCACACACCGGCCGTGTCCTGAAGCATATTGACGGACGAATCAAAGCTTCGCATCCACGAGCCGTAGATCCTTACAAGCTTTGCCTGCGGAGCTGCAATCCTGAAAGTGACAGTTTTCTCCCCTATTTCGGGAGAAACTACCGGAGCACGACGGAAATTAGCCAGTTCCTGTGAAAAGGTCACTGCAAATACCGACATACAGATAATTGTGACAAACAGTTTCTTATTCATTCTTATTGAGGTTTAGTTGGTTCTGAAATCAAGGCTGCGCCTTTGCCTCTAAAGTACTTATTATAAAAGTAAGAAATCTTGCTTTAACATTATTTATGATTAGGGGGCAATCCTTTCCATCACCTTCTTGAAGGGCGCAAGCAGCGTGCTCCAGGGAAACTCCGACAGGACCATCAGTATTAGTATCGAAGGAGAAAAATAGGATACAGCCAGCACTATTGCCAGACCATTGTTCATATAGGCCGACCCTATCGCCACCGCTATCCTGCTTTTCCTGCTTTCGCGAGGAACGGCCATGTAACCTATGACATGCAAAATGATGAAAACCATGTAAAGCACCGCAAGCTTCCATATCACACCCGCCGGATTGCCAAGTATGATTTCCCTCTGCGAAGAGATGGTTATGAAGATAAATGAGAAGAGGATCAGCACATTGAATGATGTGAAAAACTTCTGCGACCTTTCCACGGCCCGGGGCAGAAATCTCTTGGCAAACTGCGACACGATCATGGGAACAAAAACCAGAATGGCAATATCCTTCAGTATAAGGAGTTCGTTGATGTTCACCGAACTGATGTTCAGTAGCCAGAACAAAAGCGGAACTGAAAAGGGAGCAACAAGCTGTGTTAATATTGCAAGGCTCATTGAAAGGGGAATGTTTCCCCTGGCAATATCGGTCAGAACAGGAGTTGCAACCCCGGCAGGCATAGCCGTCAGAAGGAGCATGGCAATGGCAAACTCCTGGTCAAAGATCACCGCAATGAAGTAAAAAACGAGGGGAATGGCAAGCATGTAAACAAAGGTGATCCACGACATGAGCCTGAAATTCTTCATGTTCTCAATCACCTCGAGGGCATCTATCTTCAGGAAAGCCATGAAAAGCATCATTCCGAGAAGAAGCTTGGGGACAAAGGGAGGAGCATTAACCTCAACAGGGGGGAAAAGACCAAAAACAAGTCCTGCCAGCAGCACTATCCAGAAATGTTTTTCAATAAGCCCCAGTAACTTCATGTCTCAGGAAATTGAACCCGGTATTATGCCGGATCCGTCTGCCGGCAAAGATCACCAATTTTGTCTTTTGGAAGACAAACTGGTCTGGTTTTTTGCATACCTTTCAAAAAAGAAAGTCCTGCGCCTGGATACTTGTTTTCATTTCTGTAAAATCCGGATTAAATTTGAACACTTTATAAAGAAACCGGGATTTGCCCCGCTCACTTGTTATATTCTGTATACCATGAGAATAACTGTTCTTGACGGATTCACCACCAACCCCGGCGACCTGAGCTGGGATGAGATAGGCCGCCTTGGCGACCTGACGGTTTACGACCGTACTCCCCGGGAGCTTACGGCGGAACGGTCGGCAGGCTCGGAGATACTGCTTACAAACAAAACTGTTCTCGACAACGAATTGCTCCGCTCTCTCCCTGATCTCAGGTATGTGGGAGTGCTGGCGACAGGTTACAATGTAATCGACACGGATGAGGCAAGCCGGTTGGGCATCACAGTGACCAATATCCCGGCATACAGCACAAGCTCGGTGGCCCAGCTTACATTCGCCCTTATACTGGAGCTTTGCTTTCACGTACAGCGCCACAGCGATTCGGTGATGCAGGGAAAATGGTCCGGCTCAGCCGACTTCACCTTCCGCGACTATCCGCTTACCGAACTGGCAGGCAAGACTATCGGCATAATCGGGTTCGGGACCATTGGCAGAAAAGTCTGCGAAATATCGATGGCTTTCGGGATGAAGGTTCTGGCATCATCGCGTTCGCGAAAGGATGCTCCGGAATGCAGCGACTTTGAATGGGCTGAAACGGAAGAGCTGCTGTCGCTCTCGGATATCGTGAGTATTCATTGTCCGCTCACCCCTGAAACAGCCGGGATGATAAACATGAGCAGATTAAGGATGATGAAGAAAAATGCCTTCCTCATAAACACATCCCGCGGACCGATAATCGTTGAAAAGGATCTTGCGGACGCCCTTAACGAAGGTATCATTGCCGGCGCCGGTCTGGATGTACTGGCCTCAGAACCGCCGGCCGGAGACAACCCGCTCCTGAAAGCAAAAAACTGCATCATCACCCCGCATATCGCTTGGGCCACAATTGAATCGAGAAGAAGACTTATGGATCAGGCGGCGAAGAATATACAGGCGTTTCTGGCTGGAGCGCCGGTGAATGTGGTGAGCAGGTAACACTGGTTGCTGGCCGAAGGCACTGACCGAGGAACGAGCGTCAGTGTTACTGGCGTGCGGCTCAGGGCTCAGGGCACAGGGCTCAGGGCAACTGGTTCCTTTTGCCTCACGCCTCAAACCTCAAACCTCACGCCTCGTCTTCCCCTTCCTTCCGGTATTCCAGGATATTTCCCGGCTGACATTTCAGAGCATCGCAGATGGCATCAAGTGTCGAAAGCCTTATCGATTTTGCCCTTCCGCTCTTCAGTATCGACAGGTTCGAAACCGTTACGCCAACCAGTGAAGAAAGCTCATTAAGTTTCATCTTGCGCTTTGCGAGCATTACATCGAGATTGATAATTATTGCCATAGTTTGAAGTTTGGATTGCTATCAAATATACGAATTTTTATCGAATAACAATAACTGAGATATTGTTATTCAACAATTTTTTTACCCAAAACAATATGAATTTGATAAGCATCAGCTTATCCGGCGGCGGCCTGGTCTTTCCTGTAATAATCCTCCTCCATGACCGTTTTATTATTGATGATCAGATAAAAGGGGAAAAATGGCAAAAAAGATGTTAAAAGGGGGAGTCCTCCTGATATTGCTGGTTTGCTTCAGCCTCATGCAGGCTCCCGAACTGGCAGCTCAGACCGGAACCACCACGGCAAAGCCGAAGACAGCGACCACGGTGCAAAAAACGACCACAACGCAGCAGAAAACGACCACTGCACCTCAGAAAAAAACAACTACTCCTCAGAAGAAGCCTGCCACGCCTGCAGCCAAACCTCAGGTCGTGAAAAAAGTCCCGGCAGAGGGAACAGTAAGGATAGGATCGCAGACATGGGCTTCAGCTAACCTGAATGTGACAACCTTCAGGAACGGAGATACAATTCCCGAAGCAAGGACCAATGAAGAATGGGTAGCAGCAGGACAATCGGGAAGTCCGGCCTGGTGCCATTACAACAACGATCCGAAGAACGGGCCGGTCTACGGGAAGCTTTACAACTGGTTTGCGGCGAACGATCCCCGCGGCCTTGCTCCGGCCGGCTGGTCGATACCCGCCGCTGCCGACTGGGCCCAGCTTGCGGTGTTCCTCGGAGGACCGGATGCGGCAGGAACCAAAATGAAAAGCACCACCCGATGGACTGAAGGTTACAGCGGCTCCGACGAATCGGGCTTCAACGGGCTGCCCGGAGGCTACCGTGTGGAGAACGGAATATTTCTCAACCTCGGAAGCATCGGTACCTGGTGGAGCGCGACCGAAGGGAAATCAGGAACGGCACTCGACCACTATCTCGGACAACGGGGATCGCTCGGCAGAAGCAATAATAACCGTCAGCGCGGTGAATCGGTGAGATGCATCAAAAAACAGGATTAGAACTGTCTTTTCTGTTTAATCATTACATTTGCCGCGTTAATAAGGCAGCGGCAACAGTCTGCCCTTAAATACACAGGGTCATGGTAATAGGTATAGATATCGGAAGCACCACCACCAAAGTGGCTGCTGTGAATTCGGGAAAGGATATCATCAAGGTTAAGACAAGGGCTGTCGATCCGATAACGTCCGCAACGGGAGCTTTCGGGAAACTGCTTGTCGAGAATAATCTCAGCCTCGGCAATATTGAAAGGATAAACATAACGGGTGTCGGAGCCCCGAAGATCCCGGGCGACCTGTTCGGAATCAGAACAAACCGTATCGACGAGATGACAGCCATAGGAACAGGCGGAAGATATCTTGCAAAAAAGGACAGGATCATAATATCAAATATAGGAACCGGCACCGCAATTCTTGAAGTGAATGGAGGCACTATAACCCATCTCGGAGGAACGGGAGTGGGTGGCGGAACAATTATCGGACTGGCACGCGAGATGCTTAACACCTCCGACTATGATACCATAATGTGTCTGGCATTGAAAGGCGACGTCAAGAATGTCGACCTTCACATAGGCGATATAGCAGAAAGCAATATTGGTTTCCTCAACAGGGAATATACAGCATCCAACTTCGGAAAGATAGTTGAGACGGCCACCAGGGAGGACAAGGCAGCGGGGATACTCAACCTCACCTACCAGGTTATCGGGATGGTATCGGTGTTCGCCGCGAAGAGCAAGAACAACGACACGGTTGTAGTAACCGGGAACGGAAGTAAGAACACCATAGGCCAGAGGATACTCAATTCAATCTCTGAAATGTACAATATCCATTTCGAGTTTCCGGCCGATGCCGAATATGCCACGGCAATTGGTGCCGCTAAAAGCTGAATAAACAAGGCAGGATTTCAGTACCAGGTCAGTTCGCGTTGCTCAAATTGCGAAAGTCCCGTGGGAAAATATTTTATATTGCCCTCTTCAGTGACTTCCACCTTTAGCGTGCTTCTGCCCCTGTCTATAAGAAGGTAAATGATCCCGGGAATTATTAAGAGAAGCAGCAGGACTGTCAGGATGCAACCGTTGGGTTTCCTTCTTTTCACCAGAAGGCATTTGGTATCAGAACGGTGGGCAACTCTCCAGCCGTGATTAACGAGTCTGAAGATATCCTTGTCGAGAATGGATTTCCGTTCTTCAATGGTTTTCATGCGGTCGGGGTAGAACCACTCAAATGTACAAAATTCCGGAAACTTATTTATCAGTAAAAGCAGATGCCTTTGAAGATTAAACCTGAACGCTATTTTATATATCTTTGCCTCTCCGGGACGTTAGCTCAGTCGGTTCAGAGCGCTTGCTTCACACGCAAGAGGTCGCTGGTTCGAATCCTGCACGTCCCACACTGCGAAATGGTTCCTTCGCTAAATCCCGTCACTGGCGGGATTTTTTACGCCCGGGTTCTCCCGCTGAGCGGGACACGCTGTATTATTTGAAAAGAAGCTGGGCGAATTCACGAAGACTTCTTCTCCATGACTGGAATTCATGCGCAGTAAGAGGTGAAACATAGGAGACGCTCTTTATACCTGCCTGATTAAGGGCATCAGCTGCAGTCTTAACCCCTTCGGAACCGCGTTCCCTGCTTCCATAACTCATAAATACCAGCTTAACATTTGATTTGTCAGTTATTTCTGCAGGGGCAATTGTGCCACCACTGAAAAGGCCAATGTATCCGAATGTATCCAGATGAGCCAGAGTTACTGATTTTGTACACATGGCACCCATCGACAGACCTGACATAGCACGATTCGAAGGTCCGGTCAGTGTGCGGAAGTTGCTGTCAATATAAGGGATCATATCCCTGATCATAAGCTCAGCGTAAGTATCAAATGAAAAGCCCATACGGGGACGTGCAGCTTGTCCGCCAGGGGCTGCCTGTCCCGGAGCCGGAGGTGCCGGCTGTGCGCCCGGAGCTCTCTGTCCAGCTGCGGGAGCTCCCATCTGACGAGGCTGGAGAGGAGCTTCACCCGGTTTGTAAGCAGCACTGGTCTCCATTACAACTATAAACGGTTTGACCTTTCCTTCTGCGATCAGATTATCAAGTATCAGGTTAGTACGTCCCATCTCAATCCACACCCGCTGATCCTCTCCTCCACCGTGCTGAAGATAGAGCACCGGGTAACGGGCCGAGGTGTTCTTCTCATAATCCGGAGGTGTGTAAACGTAAATCATACGCCAGGCACCGGTAACACTGGAATAATAATTCTCAATAAGAACGTTACCATGCGGTACATCCTTTTGATCATAAAAACCACCATCCGGGTCAGGGATCTCAAAAGCATTGCACATATGGCTGTATCCTATGAAACCATCTGTGGCCGGATCAAGCACTATAGCTCCATCAACGATCATCCAGTAGTTATGATAACCAAGGTCCTGCGGTTCACTGGTATATGTCCAGACACCATCGTCTCCTTTGACCATGTCAAAAGGGACGTTGGCTATAGAAACCTGTACCTTCTGTGCACCGGGAGCAGTAAGGCGGAAAGTAACGCGGGCATCAGCTTCAATACGCGGATACTGAGCCCCATAGAGGTTGTAGGGTGAAGGATGTGCTTTGCCGGCAAGCTTAGAATTCACTAAAGGCTGACCTGACTGGGAAAGACAGATTTCACTGATTGACGTAAGAATCAGCAAAATAATTGATGACAATTTTTTCATTTCAAAATGTATTAAAAAAATAACCTGGCACATGACTAAAAACATCAACAAATTGATTGTTAATACGCTAAGCCATTTTAGATAATAAAAATGGTTTTACATTATAAGATATAACCCTGATATACATGATATTAGAATAGTGTTACCCATACTTTTTGTAAAATTGGATAACCAGGATGAAAAACAAAGCTACATTATTATCAGATACGTTGTAAGGGTTCTTCGGAGAAAAAACTGTGCCCCTGACCACCTGGCACCGGATTAGAATAACCATCTGATGCCGACGTTAATTCTTTGATAAACAAATATATACTAAATTATTGAAGTTGCCGGCTGAATATGGTCAAGGCTTCCTGGTTTCTCACTCAACATGGTCTTTCATTTAACGATTACTTCATCCGCCCACGTTCCCCATTCAGTATCCACTCGTTTTTTGTCAGAAATATATTTGTACGCTTCCTTTTCAACGGAC
>CAYQRF010000046.1:0-13327 GCA_964419775.1 uncultured Rikenellaceae bacterium | reverse complement strand
AAAACACAATAGAAAGAATGTTTAATATTAAAGAGAAGAATATTGATCTCGGCGACGGGCGTATTATAACCCTTCAGACCGGGAAGATGGCAAGACAGGCTGACGGGTCGGTGCTGCTGAAGATTGGAAAGACGATGCTGCTTGCCACTGTGGTTTCTGCAAAGGAGGCAAAGGAGGATACCGACTTCATGCCTCTCTCGGTTGAATACAAGGAAAAGTATGCATCATCAGGCCGCATTCCCGGAGGCTTCCTGAAGCGTGAAGCCAGGCCTTCGGACTACGAAATCCTGATCTCCCGGCTGGTCGACAGGGCTTTACGGCCACTGTTCCCCGATGACTATCATGCTGAGACCTTTGTTACAATAAACCTCATTTCTGCCGATATCGACATTATACCCGATGCTCTGGCAGGTCTTGCCGCTTCAACTGCACTATCACTTTCCGACATCCCGTTCAACGGACCAATGTCTGAAGTAAGAGTAGCAAGGATAAATGGCAGCTTCATCGTGAATCCGACTGCAACCCAGCTTAAGGAAGCTGATATGGATCTGATGGTTGGTGCCACTTTCGACAATATTCTGATGGTTGAGGGCGAAATGAAGGAAGTGTCTGAATCAGACATGATCGAGGCTCTCAGGGTTGCCCATCAGGCAATTAAAATTCAGTGCCAGGCCCAGATCGAATTTGCCGCTGAAGCCGGAAAAGGCCCCAGGCGTGAATACTGCCACGAAGTGAAGGACGAGGATCTGAAAAAGAAGGTCTGGGACGAAACTTATGGCTTATGCCTGCAGGCTGCCAGGGCTGCCGTTGCCGACAAGCACAAAAGAGAAGAATCCTTTAACGGAGTACTGGAAGGTTTCCTTGCACAGTACACCGAAGAGGACGAAGTTAATGAAACCCTTGTAAAGAAATATTTCAATGATGTGGTCAGGGAAGCAGCCAGAAAGCTGGTTCTCGATGATAATATCCGTCTCGACGGCAGGAAACCCGATCAGATCAGGCCGATTGTCTGTGAAATTGATCCCCTCCCTGCAACACATGGCTCGGCCCTGTTCACAAGAGGGGAGACCCAGTCGCTTACAACTGTTACTCTCGGTACCAAGCTTGATGAGAAGATAATTGATGACGTGCTTAACAAGGGAACTGAAAAATTCAGTCTTCACTATAACTTTCCTCCATTCTCCACCGGCGAAGCAAAACCCGCAAGAGGTGTCAGCCGCAGGGAGATCGGACATGGAAACCTGGCTCACAGGGCTCTGAAGAATATGATGCCCCCCGAATCCGAGAACCCCTATACTGTAAGGGTTGTCTCCGATATACTCGAATCCAATGGTTCCTCATCAATGGCAACCGTATGCGCCGGTACCCTGGCTCTTATGGATGCAGGGATCCAATTGAGAAAACCAGTGTCGGGCATCGCAATGGGTCTCATATCCGACCCGGAATCCGGCAAATATGCCATCCTCTCAGATATACTTGGAGATGAGGACCACCTGGGCGACATGGATTTCAAGGTCACCGGAACCCGCGACGGGATAACCGCCACACAGATGGATATTAAGGTGGAAGGACTCTCCTTCGAGGTTCTTACAAAAGCCCTCAACCAGGCACGTGCAGGCAGGATGCATATCCTCGACATCATGAAGGATGTTATTGAAAGCCCGAGGCCTGAACTCAAGCCTCATGCACCCAGAATCGAAATGCTCACAATACCCAAGGAGCTGATCGGCGCACTGATCGGACCCGGCGGAAAGGTGATACAGGAGATCCAGCGTGAAACAGGTTCCACAATCGTGGTTGAGGAGGTAAACGGACACGGCGATGTAAAAGTGTTCGGGGAAAACCAGGAAACCATAACCGCAGCTCTTGAATGGATAAAGAGAATCGTTGCAGTTCCTGAAATTGGCCAGGTATATAAGGGAAAAGTAAAGACCATTGTTCAGTTCGGTGCTTTCGTTGAAATTCTTCCAAACAAGGACGGACTTCTTCATATTTCTGAGATCGACTGGAAAAAGGTCAAAACAGTCGAAGATGTGCTTAAAGTTGGCGATGAACTGGAGGTTAAGCTTATTGAGATCGATTCAAAGACCGGAAAACTGAAACTCTCGCGTAAAGTGCTTCTCCCGCGCCCCCCTAAGGAAGAGGGCGGAGAAAGACCAAGACACGACGAACACAGAAACTAGAATAATTGCCTGTTGATTTTGAACGGAATGGGTGTTGTATTTCAACACCCGTTTTCGTTTATTGATATTTTCATTCCCGTTTCCTATATTTGATTTATCATAACCGATCGATGGAAGTCAGATATAATTATGTGATTATTGAAGGCAATATAGGAGCAGGAAAGACCTCTCTTGCAACCAGGATAGCCAGCGAATACAACGCCCGGCTGGTACTTGAGCAGTTTGCCGATAACCCCTTCCTTCCTAAATTTTACAGGGAACCGGAAAAATATGCTTTCCCCCTCGAACTTTCCTTCCTCGCCAGCCGCTATAAACAGCTGAATGACGAACTCGGATCGCAGGATATATTCAAATCATTTACGGTGGCGGACTATTATTTCATGAAATCGCTCGTTTTTGCCGCGTCAACTCTTAAGGGGGAGGAATATAGTCTGTACAGACAGATCTTTTATATTATATATGGTCAGATGCCCAAACCTGACATATATGTTTACCTCCACCAGACACCTGAACGGCTTATGGAAAACATAATAAAAAGGGGGCGTGATTATGAGAAACAGATTACAACCGGATACCTCAGGAAAATCCAGGAGAGCTATTTCTCGTTCTTCAGGCAGAATCCTGAAAGCAAATACCTTATTATAGATATTAATAATATAGACTTTGTTGAAAACGAGGAGGATTTCAGAAAAATTACCGAAACCATTTTTGCCGGACAATGGGATAAAGGGCTTAATATGGTCATATTATGAACATTTTAAATGTTTTTTCTGTTATTCTAACTATTTTTTATAATTTTGCAGATAATTTCAAAAGAGATATTCTTTCTATGTTTTAAAGAATAAATCAAGTTGATTAACACAAATAAAAATTAGACTATGAAAAAAATCAGAAGCTATTTTATCCTTTTCCTCGCAGCTGCTTTTCTGTCGAGCTGCGCCGGACTGAATAAGATGAAAAAGGAAGCCGGAGACATCAATTACGAAGTTACCCCACAGGTACTTGAAGCTCATGGCGGACTTGTGAATGTTACTATTAAAGGAACATTTCCCGAGAAGTATTTCAACAAGAAAGCTACTCTTGCCCTCTCTCCGGTTCTAACCTATGCAGGCGGAGAAACAGCTTTTGATAAAGTTCAGGTTCTTCAGGGAGAAAAAGTCATGGCCAACAACAAGGTTATCACCTATACAGGAGGCGATTTCACCTATACTTCGGCCATTCCCTACACCGATGCAATGAAAAGGTCAGAACTGATTCTGAGGACAACCGCCTCAATAGGCGATAATAAAACCCTCGATTTTGATCCCCTTAAACTTGCCGACGGTGTCATAGCTACTTCAACCCTCGTTGAGAAAAACGTTAAGGCTGTCATTATGCCTGACCAGTATGTCAGGATCGTTCCTGAAACAAAAGTTGCCGACATAAATTATGTAATCAATCAGGCCAACGTACGCAGTTCAGAGCTGAAAGGCGAAGATGTTGTTGCTCTTAAAGACTATATTGTGACTGCCACAGCTGACCCCAATAAAGAACTCAAGGGCGCAGTAGTAAGTTCATATGCTTCTCCTGACGGCAAGTTTGATGAGAATGAAAAACTCTCGGGAAGAAGAGGCGTTTCTGCCGATAAGGTCCTGAAAAATGAATTCAAGAAGATCGAAGCTGCACAGAACGAAGGTTTCTTCAGCTCACTTACCACAGCTGAAGACTGGGAAGGTTTCAAGACTGAAGTCGAGAATTCAAGTATTCCTGACAAAGAATTGATCCTCAGGGTTCTTTCGATGTATTCCGATCCTGAAGTCCGCGAGAGGGAGATAAAGAACATGTCAACAGCTTTCGAAGCTCTCAAGACTGATGTTCTTCCCAGGCTCAGAAGGTCAAAACTCATTGTCAACGTTGATAATATCGGCCGCACCGATGAGCAGATCCTTGCTCAGATGAAATCCGATCCCAAAGCTCTCAGCCTTGAGGAAATGCTTCGCGCAGGAGCTCTGACAACCGACAAGAACGAGAAGCTTGCATTCTACAGGGCTGTTGCCGAAGCTTATCCGAAATGCATTCGCGCTCACAACAACCAGGCTGCAACTCTTCTGAATCTGGGCAGGGCTGATGATGCAATCAGTACTCTCGATAAGGCAAAAGCCATTGCAAACAATGATGTTGTTAAAAGCAATACAGGCTTCGCATATATTCTCAAAGGCGACATGGCAAAGGCTGAAGAACTCTTCAACTCCATGACTGCTGCCACTCCGGAATCAAGATACGGACTCGGAATAGTAGCCATCACCAAGGGTGAATATGACAAAGCCGTCAACTTCTTTGGAACCGAAGCTTCCAATAACCTGGCTCTTGCCCAGATCCTCAAAGGTGACGTCAACAGGGCAAAAACAACCCTTGAAAGCCTCACGGGCGAAGCAAAAACAGCACTTACATCATACCTGAAGGCTATCGTTGGATCGCGCCTCGATGACAAGACCTATACCCTGAATGCACTGAAAGAGGCCTCAAGCCTTAGCACAGACCTCAGGTCAGCTCTCAGGAACGATCTCGAGTTTGCAAAATATTTCAGCGACAGTTCATTCGCAGGAATGTTCCAGTAGTTAGTTCTCAGAAATCAACATAAAGGGGCGTTGCTTGCAACGCCCTTTTTGTTTACTTCCCAGAGCACTATCCCGGCGCTCACAGCAATGTTGAATGAATGCTTGGTCCCGAACTGGGGTATTACAACACACTGATCGCACAGTTCGAGTGCTTCAGGGCTTACACCTTTAACTTCGTGTCCGAAAACAAGCGCGTATTTCTTTTCAGGTGCGACAGTAAGATCCTGCAGTTCCACCGCGCCTTCCACCTGTTCGACTCCTATTATTGAAAAGCCTTCTTCCTTCAGCCGTCTTATTGCATCCGAAGTACTCTCAAACCATTCCCATTCAACTGATTCGGTTGCTCCAAGGGCTGTCTTCTGAATATCCCTGTGGGGTGGACGGGGGGTGATTCCGCACAGATATAGTTTCCCGGTAAGAAAGGCATCGGCCGTACGGAATACCGACCCTACATTGTTGTGACTCCTGACATTGTCGAGAACCACAACGAAGGGTGACTTTGCCGAATTCCTGTAATCTGAAATGCTCTTTCTCCCAAGCTCTTTGTTTAGCAGCTTACGCATCCTTTTTTAGGCTAAAGTAGGCAAAATATCCTTTTTTTTTCTATATTTCCCTCAAAGACAGGGAGACGGCTAAACAGGGTATAATAATTCGCAGCAGATGAACATACATGAGTTTCAGGGAAAATCGATCCTCAAGGCATATGATGTCGACATTCAGGAAGGATTTGTGGCGAACAACGCTGAACAGGCAGTGATGGTTGCCACACAGCTGAAGGAAAAATTCAACCCGGGGTGTTTCGTGATAAAAGCACAGATACATGCGGGAGGCAGGGGAAAGGGAGGAGGGGTTAAAATTGCCCGCTCGGTTGAAGAAGCTGGCACTATTGCCGGTCAGATGATTGGAATGACCCTGGTCACCCCCCAGACCGGGCCGGCCGGAAAAAAGGTTAACAGGGTACTCATTGCCTCCGATGTCTACTATCCCGGAAAATCGGAATCGAGGGAATTCTATATGAGCATTCTTCTGAACAGGAAAAGCGGCCGGTTTGTACTGATGTATTCACCCGACGGGGGAATGGATATTGAACAGGTGGCCGAAACGAATCCCGACCGGATTTTCACCGAGGAGATATCACCGTCGATGGGTATACTTCCATTTCAAATCAGAAACATTGCCTTTACCCTGGGCCTGAGCGGAGATGCTTTCCTTAACATGCGCAAGTTTGTCTACGGGATATATGAAGCCTTTACCGGATGCGATGCCCAGCTCCTTGAGATCAATCCGGTTCTGAAAACCAGCGACGACAGGATCCTTGCTGTCGATTGCAAAATGGTCCTTGATGACAATGCTCTTTTCAGACATCCCGATCTGGCAGCCATGAGGGATTTCGATGAGGAGGACCCGGTTGAGGTGGAGGCAGGAAAAAGCAACCTCAACTATGTGAAGCTTGATGGAAACGTGGGCTGTATGGTTAACGGAGCCGGACTGGCCATGGCTACCATGGATATTATAAAGCTGTCGGGCGGTGCTCCTGCAAACTTCCTTGATGTTGGAGGAACTGCCAGCGCCGAAACAGTAAGGGCAGGCTTCCGGATCATCCTCCGCGACCCTGCGGTGAAAGCCATTCTGATAAATATTTTCGGAGGCATTGTCAGATGCGACAGGGTTGCCAACGGTGTTGTTGAAGCCTATAAATCGGCAGGTGAGATTAAAGTTCCCGTGGTGGTCAGGCTGCAGGGCACAAATGCAGCTGAAGCAAAGGAAATAATCGATAACTCCGGTTTGTCGGTAATATCGGCAGTATCATTCGGCGATGCCGCGGAAGCAGTCAGCTTAGTACTGTCATCAGTGTAAATCAGACGTTGGCGATTCCCCTCTGAAGATCATTTTTTATGAGAGTCGTCGCAAAAGGGCTTGTTGCACGAACGGCCGCAACGGCACAGATACAGTTCGGGAACATTTACACTGATATCCCTTTTTATATCCTGAAAAAAAATATTGCCGGTTATTTTAAGCGGACCGCCTTCAATAACCTCAACCACTGTTTCTGGCTTCTTTTCCTGGTTGTTTTCCATAACATCTAAACATCTTCAAACCCAATTTTCCTGTGAGTGCCGTCGCAAAAAGGCATCTGGTTGCTTGACCCGCACCTGCATAGCGAAATCAGCCCTCCCTTCATTTCCCTGGCGTTGTCGCCGTACCTGAGAATGAAATCGCCCTTTATTATGATGGGGCCGTCGTACATTATCTTTACTGATACCGGTTTATCCCCTGATCCAATATCCTCTGTTTCCTCTGCTTCAAGCTCAGGTCTCATGAACTTGACATGATTGGTCTGATCAGGCCCTACTTCAAGGTTCCTCTCCGGACTATTCCATTTCCAGGTCAGAGCTTCGGTCGGACAAAGATTAACCACCTCAATTATCCTCTCAGTGGCTGCTCCTCCCAAATCAACCCATGGCCTTCTCCCCGGATCAAATACTTCTATCAGTTCCCTGTAGCAATATGATGCGTGTACACAGGCATCCGGTTTCCAGTATACCGTTATGTCATCATTTTTGTAACGCCTGCCACCGGAAAAACTTTTCCTGTCTTTTTCAATCATATAATGACATTTGTTCGCAATTTAGCATAATTTGTGTAATAATTTGCGTTATTAATGACAACGGGTTAACAGCGAATTTCTATATTTGAAACTTGATGGGGATTGAAAGTTAATTTGAGTCTTAATCTTTAGGTTTTTCATGGGAAGGTTTTTCAGGTGCATTGCACTTAATTTACCCCGGCGGTTCCTCTTGTTTACAACAGCTACAGCCGTTATAATGGTCCCCGGATCGCTTGTGTTTGCAAGTTCGGCCGGATCGGCACCGTTCCTTTCAATTTCAACACTTGCATTTGTTCTCACTCTTTTCGGAGCAATGATCGTTATGGCGGTTCTGATTCTGATCTTTTCTGCAAGGATCCGTTCAGCAAACAGGGAACTCAGGGACAGGAACAGGCAGATTGAGGAGATTAATTCCCAGCTTAAGAAGACCAACAAGGACCTTTCGCTCGAGAAGGAGAACATCACCCGCGAGTTTTCATATTCGGAGATGTTCTATAAAAGCCTTATCCATTCAGCTGACGACGGTATATCCTTTTACGACAGGGACGGAAACCTTAAATTTGCCAACCCCGCTTTCCATTTCCTTATAGGCCTTACGAGGGAGCAATACAATGCAATCGGAAACGACGGGCTGATTCATCCCGAAGATGCCGAGTATGAAACGAAAAAGACTGCAGCCCTTCGTAATAACGGTTTTTTTGAAAGTGAACTCAGGCTTAAGCACAAGGATGGACATTACATAACCTTGTCGACCAAGTCGGTGACCGTGAAGAATGAGAACGGCGACATAATCGGGGGACTTACAATATCGAGAGATATCACCGCCCTCAAAAAGGTTCATGAAGACCTTATCAAGGCAAATAAGGAAGCTGAGGCAAGCAACAAACTCAAATCGAGTTTCCTTGCAAATATTTCGCACGAGATCAGAACCCCGCTCAACAGCGTTGTGGGATTTGCCAACCTTCTGCTGGCCAATGATATCACCAATGATGTCAAGGAGGAATATATAGAGCATATTAACCACAACAGCGAAAAGCTGCTTCAGATCATCGGTGATATTATCGACCTTTCGAGGCTCGAAAGCTCCCAGATAGAGATCACCTACGAGGAGGCTTCCGTGAACAACATTGTCAGCGAAGTTGTGGAAGACTCGAGGAAGATCATCAGGCGGAACGAAAAGCCGATTGTGATCACTGTTATGAATATGCTTGAGGAAAACGGCGACCTTGTCTTTACCGACAGGGTATGGCTGAAAAGGGTGCTTAACCATCTCATGGACAACGCCGTGAAATTCACTCTCGAAGGCACCGTGAGGCTTTCCTATTCAAAGGAAAACGACAACCTGGTGTTCAGGGTAAAGGATACAGGCATCGGAATCAATCAGGAGAATCTCGATCATATATTCGAAGAGTTCCGCCAGGAAATTGACGGTCATCACAGGCCGTTTGAGGGACTGGGAGTAGGACTTACACTAGCCAGGGAGGTGGTTCAGAGAATGGGTGGCAAAATATACGTCCAGTCAGAAAAAGGAGTGGGTTCAGAGTTCAGTTTTTCAATTCCCTACCGGCCCGCAGGCGGCAGCACCCGGCTCAAATCGAGGCTTGAAGCAGCCGGCATGGAATCACACGGTGGTCCCGTTAACTGGAGCAACCGGACCTGCCTTCTGGTCGATGATAACAAGGATGTGCTTCTGTACCTGAACCGGACACTTGCCGGTACTCATATCAAAACATTGAACGCCAGGTCGGGCGCCGAGGCAATAGAAATGGTAAAAAACACTCCTGCCATCGATGTTGTCCTTCTTGACATGCAGATGCCTGAAATGAACGGAATAGAAGCAACCAGGGAGATCAGAAACATCCGTAAGGATATTCCCATAATTGCACAGACTGCCTTCATCTTTGAAGACGACAAGGATATAATACTCGAGGCAGGATGCGATGCCTGTCTCATAAAGCCAATAAGGAAGGATCATCTGCTTACTGTCATGTCGAGTTTCCTGAAGTCGGTCTGATTTCCTGTTAAGTAACTATCCTCTGCTAATTAATAATGAGCAATCATTTTGCAGATATTATTTTGCCACTGGCCTATAGAGGACTCTTCACCTACTCAATTCCTGCTGAGATGGAAGGTTCTGTTCTTGCGGGCTCAAGGGTTCTCGTCCAGCTGGGAAACAGAAAGCTTTATTCCGGAATTGTAAGCAGGATCCACAGCATCCCTCCTGAGGCGAGGAACATCAGACCTGTAATGCGGGTCCTCGATGCTGAACCGGTTGTAAATGAGATTCAGCTGAAATTGTGGAACTGGATATCTGAATATTACATGTGTGCGGCAGGTGAGGTAATGAAAGCCGCCCTGCCTTCGGACCTGTGCCTGGAAGGTGTTACGGAGATCCCCGTGACCGAAAAGTACAGACCAAGAGAGGAATCCTTCGTCAGGCTTGCATCGGCTTTCACCGAAGACCAGCTCAATGCTTTCCTCGACAGCCTCTCGCGTGCTCCTGTTCAGTTACGGCTGCTCACTGTCTATCTCGACCTTGCAGGGTATGTTCCTGACAATCCGGTACGGCCTGTCAGGAAAAGTCTTCTGCTGAAGGAAGCCGGCTCTGCTCCGGGCAGCATCGACGGACTCCTGAAAAAAGGCATCCTGGAGATTATTGAAATTGAAACGGGACGCCTGGCTGATAATGATACACCCGCGGAGCCTCTGAAACAACTCACCGTTGAACAGGAAACTGCTTTAAAGGAGCTTAAAAAGATTTTCGTCGACAGGGAAACGGCACTTCTCCATGGAGTTACTTCGAGCGGAAAGACGGAAATCTATATCCATCTAATAGAAGAGCAGCTTAAACTGGGGAAACAGGTCCTCTACCTTCTTCCCGAGATTGCTCTTACAACTCAGATAATCCAGCGTCTTCAGAAACACTTTGGCCCCGTAACCGGGATCTACCATTCGCGTTTCAGCAATGCCGAGAGGGTAGAGATATGGAACAGGGTAGGAAGACAGAACGGTGCAAAGGAATATAACCTTATTATCGGTGCCAGATCAGCCCTTTTTCTGCCTTTCAGGACCCTGGGGCTTATTATTGTTGATGAAGAGCATGACGGATCATATAAACAGCACGATCCGGCTCCAAGGTACAATGCCCGCGATTCGGCAATCGTCCTTGCCGGATTCCACAAGGCAAAAACGGTCCTTGGCTCTGCTTCCCCTTCAATCGAAACATACAACAATGCCATTACCGGAAAGTACGGACTTGTGGAACTCAGGGAGAGATTCGGTTCTGTAAGGCTTCCCGGGATCATACTGGCCGACACGCGCGAGGCCTACAGGAAAAAACTGATGGTCTCGCATTTCACCCCGCAGCTTCTGGAAGCTATCGACGGAGCACTGGCAAACAACGAACAGGTTGTTCTCTTCCAGAACAGAAGAGGATTCTCTCCTTACCTTGAATGTCCCGAGTGCGGCTGGATACCCAAATGCGTACAGTGTGCGGTCAGCCTTACCTACCACAAGGGAATCACCAGGATGGTCTGCCATTACTGCGGATATTCATCACCGATACCTTCCCAATGCGGAAACTGCGGCTCACCCGGACTTCATACCAGGGGATTCGGAACCGAAAAGATCGAAGATGAGATAAAGATTGTATTCCCTTCGGCCAGGGTGGCGAGAATGGACCAGGATACCACCAGGGGAAAAAACTCTTTCGAAAGGATTATCAGAGCTATGGAAGACGGTCAGACCGATATTCTCATCGGAACTCAGATGATATCAAAGGGACTCGATATAGAAAATCTGACGGTTGTCGGGATCCTGAATGCAGACAATCTCCTTAACTATCCCGATTTCAGGGCTCACGAAAGGAGCTTCCAGCTGATGGAACAGGTTAGCGGGAGAGCCGGGAGAAGAACTAAGACCGGAAAGGTTGTGATCCAGACTTCCGATCCGGGAAACAAAATGATCAGGCTGGTTCTGAATCACGATTACAGGAATATGTTCAGGATCCAGATGGACGAAAGGAAGGCATTCAACTATCCTCCCTTCTGCAGGA
This sequence comes from uncultured Rikenellaceae bacterium, assembly GCA_964419775.1. Classification (GTDB taxonomy): domain Bacteria; phylum Bacteroidota; class Bacteroidia; order Bacteroidales; family VadinHA17; genus LD21. The sequence continues at coordinate 1,885 of CAYQRF010000046.1, read as the reverse complement.
TGATAAGAATCAGCGTCAAACACCGCGACAGGCCGCTTCTGAACAGTTACTCAGAAATCCTGGCCCGGGACCTGAAGTCGGAATTCGGCAAGCGGATCCTTGGTCCCGAGTTCGCCCCGGTTTCCCAGGTCCAGCTGTGGTACATAAAAAACATCCTTGTAAAACTCGAAAGGGAAAAACCGGCAGCGCAGGCCAAAATCTATATTTCCGGCGCAATCGAAAGGCTTCTCAGGGAAAAGGGAGCCTCGGCTATCAGAATAGCGGTTGATGTGGATCCGTACTGAACAAGTCTAATAATTGTTATACGCTTTCAGCAGTTTCCTGACGTTGTTGTCAACGCTCCACTTCTCAACTATCGTATTACGGATCTCTCCGGGATCAGGTTTAGTTCTTCCGGCCATCACTTCACCGAGGATACGGTTCAGAGCGGTATCATCGTTAACCGGAAAGAGGAAGCCGTTTTTGCCGTGTTCAATCACCGATTTATGAATTCCGACTGTCTCGGTGGCCACCGTAATCAGTCCGCAGGCCATGGCTTCGAGACAAACCAGGGAGAAGCCTTCCGATACCGAGGGAATGATCACAATTGAACTGGCCTGGTAAAATTTAACAATCTCATTTGTCTCCGGGATGAAATGGACCTGGTCTTCAACCCTGGTTTTGATGGCTGTCTCGCGGATTTCGGCTGCATAATCATTGTCGTCGACTTTCCCGATAAGCATCAATCCCCAGTCAGGGTTCACTGACAACAGGGGGGCAATGGCTTTCATCGCAACAAGCTGCCCTTTCGAAGGTCTTATCCGTCCTGCCACACTCACAAGCGACTTCTGTTTTATTCCCTGTACCCCGGTCTTTTCACCGGTTGTGAAAATATCAGTGTCGACTCCGTGGGGGATCATGATATTGCTGACCGGAAGACTTTCTGCCATTCCGGGATTAAGACTGATGACCTGATCGGCTTTCTTCATCAGCCAGATTGTAAATCCGGCGGGCATAGTGTCGGAATGCCTGGTGAAAAAGAGTTTGAACCTGGCGCCCAGGAGCCGGAGCAGCAATGCAAACAGGATTTCATTGTTGCGGTGAGCGTGGATTATGGTTCCCCTGCCTGCATAAACATTTCTGAGAAGGCCCCGGAAATTAATTTTCGGGCAATCGATCCCATACCCGAACACCTTTGCTTCGGCATATCTGTTCATTACCGAAATGATGGTTTCCACACTTCTGGTTACTCCCGTTTTGTGTGAATGGAAATGAATATGGATGATCATTGCGCTTGTATCTGATGCAAATGTATTTATTTATAGACAATGGTGATGAGTAAAACAGGATTCCGAATTCCCCGGTCCTGAATTGTCATGTATCACTTCTTTTTATAATTTTAGCCCGTGCTGATGAAACAGGTCAGTTTGATGAAATTATTCATGCAATTGTGATTTTATGACTCCTGATGAAAAAATCCTGACTGCCGATTATCTCGGGAAAACGCTCAAAGTACCGTATTTTGCCGCTGCAACAACAGGCAGTTTCAGGGGCAATATCAAAAACGGACAGGCAATAGTCCGTGAAACGGAGAAGATCAGGGTCTTCCTTGAGCTTAGCCGCCGGATAAAGGATCCCGTCCTTTTTGACATCGGAGCCTGCTTCGGAACCTACAGCTATATCACAATGTTCAATCCTGAGCTGCGGGCTGAGGCTTTTGAGCCTTATCCCAAAATGATCGAGTACATGAAGGATATCATCCGGCTCAATAATCTGCCTAATATAACAGTAAATGAATTCGGCCTGTCCGACAGGGAAAGGAAATGCGATATGGAGTTCGGATCAGCCTTTCAGCGCTCGGAACTGAACCTGAATGTTGGCACCACCAATATCCGTACCGATGCGG
>CAYQRF010000045.1:0-13862 GCA_964419775.1 uncultured Rikenellaceae bacterium | reverse complement strand
ATGAATTGACCTTTACATAGTGCCCCGGCTCCAGCTCGGTTATTTCTCCGGTTGCCGAACCGGTGATTATAAACTGATTCCCTCCCCTGATCCTCATGCTGATGTTCCCGTAACCAACTCCATTTTCATAGGCTCCTATCAGGTCCATGTTATACAGGACTTCCCTCCAGTAATTTATGATTTCATATTGTTCATCGGAGATTACAGGCCCCGACTGATTCCAGTGACAATTGAATTTTACTACCCCTTCCATTTCTGTTATTTAGTTGATTCTGAAAATAAATTTCTTATGCTTTCTTCCTCTGCCCTGCAGATACCCTTTTCGGTTATAAGCCCGGTAATCAGCCTGGCCGGAGTAATATCAAATCCCCAGTTCCCAGCCCGGGCATCATCAGGGCATATCCTTACCGGAATGATTTCGCCGTCATGATAACCCTCAACCATTGTAACCTCCTCCTTGTCACGCTCCTCCACCACTATCTCCTTAAGACCGTCCGAAAGGGTTAAATCGATTGATGTTGATGGCATAAGGGACCAGAACGGGACACTATTGTCGAAAGCGGCAACTGCCTTGAGATAGGTGCCGATTTTGTTTGCAACGTCACCTTTCCTGGTGGCCCTGTCGCAGCCGGTGAATACCAGATCGACCATGCCGTTCTGCATAAGATGACCTCCGGCATTGTCGGTAATAAGGGTATACGGAACTCCCTGTTTGCCAAGTTCCCATGCTGTAAGCCTTGCCCCCTGGTTCCGTGGCCTTGTCTCATCAACCCATACATGCAGCGGAATACCTTTTTCCCATGCCAGGTAAATGGGCGCGGTTACGGTTCCGTAATCGATGCATGCCAGCCAGCCTGCATTGCAGTGGGTGAGAATGTTGACAGGCATTCCGCCTTTCCTTTCGCTTATCTCCCTGATGAGAGGCAGCCCGTTCTCCCCGATCTTCCTGCAGTTTTCCCTTTCTGTTTCGCAAATTTCGAGAGCTGCATTCATGGCAGTTTCTGCAAGGAGCTCAGGGTCATCAATGCCCTTCAGCCTGTCAAGCACCCTGCCGACAGCCCAGGAAAGATTCACCGCCGTGGGACGGCAGGAGATCAGATACGAGGCGGCATTGTTAAGGTGACTGGCGACATTCGTACGGCCTGTGATCTCAAGTGTCGCCAGGTACATTCCAAAAGCCCCGGCAGCACCGATAAGAGGAGCCCCCCTCACCGTCATGTCCCTTATAGCATTGTAAATATCCTCCACTGAACAAAGCTCCCTGGTTTCAAAGAAAAACGGAAGCCTTCGCTGGTCGATGACCAGCACCATGCCTCTGTCGTTTTCATCAAGCCAGATGCTCTGATAGTTTTTTCCGTCAATGATCATCGCAATATTTTTCCCTGCGGAATATTTAGAGTTTCAAATTTACAAAATTAGTGCCTGATTGATATTCAGGCCGGCTTTTTTAAATTTAAGGTTTGGGATTCTCAGGGGCTTCAGCCCCTTTACCTTTTTTCGAATTATCGACCGGAATCCTCGAAAATTTTGATAAGAAATATTTATGTCCTAAATTTGCATTTGTTCCGGGTCATTCTTTAATCTCAATGGTCAAATGGTTAATAAAGAGGAATATAGGAAGAAAATAATAATAACCTCCGGACAGATTTTCAGCCGTTACGGTTTCAGGAAAACTACCATGGAGGAGATATCAAAGGGCCTGAAAATGGGCAAGAGCTCTGTCTATTACTATTTCAAGGGCAAGGAGGATATCTTCGAGGCTGTTGTGCTTTATGAAGCCAATGTCCTTAGAAATGAGCTTACTAAGGCTATTAAATCGGTCGATTCACCGGTTGACAAGATGAGAAATTATGTCTTCGTAAGGATGAAGTCATTCGAAAAACTTTCCAATTATTATAATGCCATCTTCGATACCCATCTCGATCACTTCGATTTCATCGAGCAGGTACGAGAAAAATATGACCGGGAGGAACTGGCAATACTCAGGCTCATTCTGTACGACGGCGCCAGAAAAAAGGTGTTTAACGTTAAAAACAGCGAGTATACAGCCCTCGCAGTTCAGACTACCCTGAAGGGACTTGAAGTGCCCCTGTTCTGGAAAAAGCGTGAGATCAACCTTGAGGAACGACTGAACGCCATCCTCGACGTACTCTTCAACGGTATACTTATGAAATAACTTCCAATCTTTCCAACGTCATCCCGAGCGAGCCTCAGCGAGCGAAGGGATCTTGTCCAACTTCCCGCCAACGTCATCCCGAGTCCCGCCCCAGCGGGACGAAGGGATCTTATTCCATGTGCAGCATCACTTCCTCTTTATCACCAGCCTCTTCTTCTGTTTAAGACTGATATACAGCCATATAAATCCGGCAATAACGAACGGAATGCTTAACCACTGCCCCATGTTTAATGTCATTCCCGATTCGAAATCGACCTGATCCTCCTTCAGGAACTCAATGAAGAATCTTGAGATGAAGATCAGTATCAGTGTCAGGCTTATAAGAACGCCCTGTATGTGCTGGCCCTTGTTTTTCCAGTAGATCCTCATCAGCAGGAAGAAAATGAAAAGATAGGCCAGTCCTTCGTATATCTGCGTCGGATGCTTCGGTGCAGTCTCTCCGTTCCTCAGGAACACAAAGCCCCAGGGCATGGTGGTTTCAACTCCGTAAATCTCTGAATTCATAAGGTTGCCCATCCTTATGAAGAAACCCGAAAGGGCAACAACAATCGCTATCCGGTCGATAACCCAGGTAAAGTCCCTTTTCTCCTTTCTCACAAAGAGCCAAAGGGTGATCAGAATGCCGATCGCTGCTCCGTGACTTGCCAGGCCTCCATGCCAGACCTTGAGGATCTCGCCGGGATGGCTCAGGTAATACGCCGGTTCATAGAAGAAGCAATGCCCCAGCCGCGCACCGATGATAACGCCGAGTGCCATATAAACTGTCAGACGGTCGAGGGTGGCCTGTGAAAGATTCTCATTCCTGAAAATCTTGTCCATGATAATGTACCCGAAAAGAAAGGAAGAGGCGAACAACAATCCGTACCACCTGATGGCAAACGATCCTATCCGGAATATCTCGGGATTTACATCCCAGGGAATGACAAGTAATTGCATATTCGGAATTGTTATGATCAGCAAATTTAGTCATATTTGGCAAAGAAGCTTCATGTTTTTCCAATATCGTTGCACAGCAGGCAGGCGGTGATATATGGTATGCTTAAAAAATGTAAGTTTGTAAACGAAATGGCCGAATGACATATGACCAATAACACGAACCGATACCTTTCCTTCCTTATCCTGATCAGTTTACTGGCATTCGGCTGTGCAAAGATAAGCTCCCCTTCGGGCGGACCCAGGGACAGGGATATTCCGGTGATAGTCAAAAGTGTTCCGGAGAATGGTTCGACCAGCTTCAGGGGGAAGGAGATAATTGTCACTTTCAACGAATATGTGGTTCTGGAACAGATCACTGAAAAATTCATGGTGTCGCCTCCGATGGCCAAACGGCCCGAAATAGTCACCCGCGGCAAAAGCATCAGGATAAGATACGAGGACGAACTGAGAGACAGCACCACTTATACTTTTTATTTCCAGGATGCCATAAGGGACCTCAACGAAGGGAATGCCATAAACAACTACCAGTTCGTTTTCTCGACAGGTCCTTTTATCGACTCATTGTCGCTTACCGGAAACGTATATACCGGCCTAAACCTCGATCCGCCCGAGAACACCCTTGTGCTTCTTTACAGCCAGCCCGAAGATTCTGCCGTTTTCAGGGACATCCCTGATTATATAACACGAGCCTCTCTTAACGGCGAATACAGGATCGATAATGTGAGGGCCGGATCGTATCGGCTCTATGCTCTCGTGGATGCCGACAACAGCAAAAACTACAACCTCAGGGAAGAGAGTTTCGCTTTTTACGGCGAACCGGTTCAGGTGACAGCTGAGAAGAATTTCCTTCCGGCGGCGAAGGATTCAATTACCGCCGTCGTTGCACCTCCTGCTGCAGGAAATGTTCCTGAAAAACCTCCCGTTACGGGCGAATATCCGCTTATACTGTTCCAGGCTGAAAAGAAACTGCATTATCTGGCCTCCTCATCACGCAAGCAGGCTTATCAGCTCTCGTTCGTCCTTTCAAAGCCCCCCGACTCGCTCGGTTTCAGATTCTCAATCCCCGGCGCAAGCGACAAGGCATGGATGACAGAGCACAGCCGTAAAAGGGATTCCATAACGGTATGGCTCACCGATTCGGCTCTTTATAACAGACCGATCCTCGAACCGGTAATAAGCTACCCGTTCACCGACTCGCTTGGCGTCACTTCCCTTAAGGATGACACTCTCCAGATGAGGTTTGTGGCTGCCGTTCAGAGACCATCAAGGATTCAGGCAGCAAAAAGAACCCCCTACAAGATAACCCATGGTTTGTCGGGCCAGGTGAGGCCTGCCGGCAGACCAGACTTTACGGCTCCTTCGCCAATGAGACCTCCAGATACTTCAGCTATATTTCTATATGAAGTTCTTAAAGAAGGGAATACAAGGATTCCTGTGACCTTTACCAGCGACAGCTCAACATACACCCGTTACTACATGAACGCAGGACTGAAATCCGGAAGCAATTACCTCTTTATAAGCGATTCGGCCGCCTTTACAAGCATTTACGGCGATTACTCCGATTCGACGGGCGTCAAGTTCCTGGTACCGGGCCCCGAATCATACGGGAAGCTTATACTCGATATAACCGGCCATTACGGAGGGAAAATCATTCAGCTGCTTACTGAACGGGAAGAACTGGTTCGGCAGGAATATCTTACCGACACAGCCAGGCTTGAGTTCCCGCTTCTTGGACAGGGAAAGTACAAGGTCCGTGCGATATTTGACCTCGACGGAAACAGGGAATGGACAACCGGCGACTTTGATTTTCACCGCCAGCCGGAGCCCGTATCATACTATCCCGGGCTGATTGAGATCAAGGAAAACTGGGAGGTTGTAAATCCATGGAAACTCACTCCTGTCAACTTTAAACAATATGATTTGCAGGTCCGAAAAACTGGTACCCGCCGATGATCGAAATGTGAACTAAAACCAATATATTTCACAAACGGAAAACAAGCTCATGCCACTTATGGCGCATATTAAATAAAATATTAATAATTAAAATGTTGCAGATATGAAAAAAGTAGTAGCAGGTGTTGATATCGGTGGAACCAACACCGTGTTCGGCATTGTTGACACAGAAGGCAAGGTGCTTTCTGAAGGTCATCTCAAGACGACCGATTACCCTGAGATCAAGGATTTTGTCAAAGCTCTTGGCGCAGGAGTAAAGAAACTTCTCGCCGGCAAGAAGGACCTTGAACTGGTTGGCATTGGAATAGGAGCCCCTGATGCAAACTATCACAGAGGAACAATTGAGCATGCTCCCAACCTGGCATGGAAAGGCATTGTTCCGCTGGGCGACCTGGTAAAAAAGGAACTCAACGTCCAGGTGGCTGTTACAAATGACGCCAATGCCGCCGCCATGGGCGAAATGGTTTTCGGCGGAGCCAAGGGCATGAAGGATTTCATCATCCTGACCCTGGGTACCGGCCTTGGAAGCGGTATCGTGGTCGATGGCAAACTGGTTTACGGACATACCGGTTTTGCCGGTGAGGTTGGCCACCTTTGCGTCGTTCCCGGAGGAAGGGAATGCGGCTGCGGCCGTAAAGGCTGCCTCGAAACCTATGCTTCGGCAACCGGACTTGTTAAGACAGTATCACTGATGATCAGCGAAATGAGAGCTGACAGTCCCCTGAGAGACATTCCACCCGCAAAGCTTACATCGAAGGCTATTGCTGAAGCAGCCGAGCAAGGCGACCCCATTGCACTGAGAGCCATGGATTACACTGCGGAAAAACTTGGTCTTGGTATTATCAATTCAATAGTCTATACCAGCCCCGAAGCAATTTTCCTTTTCGGAGGACTTGCCAACGCCGGCGAACTTCTTTTCAGACCGGTCAGGGATTACCTCAAAAAGCACAACTACATTCTGTTTAAGAATACTGTCAAAATACTTCCTTCAGGAATACCGGAATCCAATGGCGCAGTCCTTGGCTCAGCCGCTCTGATCCTGAACGATCTTAACTGACAACGTTAACAGTGAAAACCCTCAGGGTCAATAAGCTTGAGCACGTAAGCGATCAGCCTCCGATGGAGGAGATCTCCGATTTGCTCGACGGCCTGAATGTCAGGCACCGTATAGGTGAACTGAACTGGAGGGGTAATGACTACAGTCCCGAAGCAAGCTTCTCAATTGCCCGGACTCGTCTGGAGATCCTTCTGAAATACTATGTGAGGGAGACGTGGTTCAAGGCTGAGAAGACTGAGACAAACCAGGAGGTCTACGAGGATTCATGCGTGGAGTTTTTCATTTCGCCTTCTGACGACGGGATTTACTACAATTTTGAGTTCAATGCCATCGGTACCTGCCTTATGGGGGCAGGTACCGGACGGCACGACAGAAAAAGAGCCGATGCTTCCGTAATTGCGGAGATCCGCCGGCTTGCATCTGCCGGAAAAAGTCCCATAAGCGAAAGCAAAGGGGACTTTTCGTGGACTCTCACCCTGGCAATCCCGTTCAGCACACTGGTTCATCATAAGACGGATATCAGGGAGGGGAGCAGGTTCAGGGCAAATTTTTATAAATGCGGCGACAAACTGACAATGCCGCATTACCTTACATGGAATCCGGTTGGCACTGAAAACCCCGATTTCCACAGACCTGAGTTTTTCGGGTCGCTTGAATTTGCCTGATCCGGGTCCGGCAGTCCGTTAACTGCCCTGTTCATGAATTGTTTTCATATTTGTTGTAATCACAGACTGAATTTCAGACCATTAAAATTAAAATTATATACTGATGAATCTGCAAGAAGAAAAGTACAACAGGTTTTCCCTTATCAGGGAGATGCTCGAAACGCCGGGGATCATCGAAGCTTTCGATCCGAAGATTACTGACCGTTTCGTTAACCCGGTGAAAGCCAAAAAGGGTTTGTTCCTGACCGGAGAAGGAAGCAGCAGGCTTTTCCCCGCCAAAAGGGCGATCTGGTCAAATCTGAGGAAGGATTTCCTGATGCCGGTCATGACCGAGGGATGCACCCAGGCAAGAGAATATAACCTGGATGACTTTGCGGTTTTTCTGGCATCAAATTCAGGCCAGACAAAGGAGGTGATCAGGCTTGTTAACGTTCTTAAGGCAAAAAATCATAAACCCGTTCTGGGTCTCACGGCAAACCGGAATACAAAACTCCAGGAATTTGCCGACGACACCCATGTCCTGTCGTGCGGAAAGGAAGAAGCGGTTGCGGCAACAAAGTCGGTGATCGAACAGGGGCTTTTCTATGACTCTCTTCTGAGAAATATCCGGGGCGAAAAAATGGAAGGTCTGGGCACTCTTGCAAAACAGACCGAAGAGGTGCTTACTGCCCCCATCGACAGCAGCATCACCGAACTCATCAGCAAAGCCGAAATCATCTACTTTGCCGGACGCGACAATGGTGTGGCTGCTGAAATAGCATTGAAAACCAATGAGATAACGAGGAAGAGATCAGTATTCTTCGAAGGTACATTCGCCCTTCACGGCATCGAGGAGGTGATGAACAGCGGTGAGGTCCTTATCTGGGTCGATCCCTTCGATGTTGACCAGGATAAATTCATGGAATGCATAGTAAAGGGTGTCGGGGTTCACGTCATAGCCATTTCAACTCACCAGACTATCTTCCCGACAATAGTCATCCCCGACGGAGGTGAATATGCCGAATACCTTCAGCTTGCAGCAGGATGGAATATTCTTGTTGAAACAGGGGTGGCACTCGGTATCGACCTCGACCATCCGAAGAGAGCCCGGAAAGTCGGAAATGAATATGTGCCGGAATAGGCGCTGAACCCAGCTAAAATTATCGAAATATGTCACGTAAAAAAGCAGTAGCAGGCATTGATATTGGCGGAACAAACACGGCTTTCGCTTTAGTCGACCGTAAGGGGAATATAATTGCCGAAGACAAAATCAAGACTTCCCAGTACCCGGAGGCCGATGATTATGTAGCCGCATTGTACGCTAAAATAATGCAGATCTACAGGAAAGCGGAGGATGAGGTTGAGCTGATCGGATTCGGGATAGGGGCCCCCATGGGTAACATAAACAAGGGCACAATAGAATACCCTGCCAACCTTCCATGGAAGGGAATAACCCCTCTGGCAGAACTCTTCGGAAAGCATACCGACCTTCCCGTCGCGGTGACAAACGATGCTAACGCCGCCGCCGTTGGCGAGATGGTCTACGGAGGCGCAAAGCATATGAAGGACTTCGTTGTCATCACACTGGGCACCGGTCTCGGAAGCGGGTTTGTTGTAAACGGGAAACTGCTTTACGGCCATCAGGGATTTGCAGGCGAACTCGGACATACGACAATCAGGCCGGGACTCTGCAATCGTGAATGCGACTGCGGCAAAAAAGGCTGTCTTGAAACTTATGTCTCGGCAACCGGCCTCAAGCGTACACTCCTGAAGGTAATGGCCGACAGCATAAGTCCCAGTGATCTCAGAAAATACAGCTTCGACCAGCTTGATGCGGAAATGATACATGCTGCAGCAAAAAAGGGTGATACGATAGCTCTGGCGGCCTTCCAGAGGACGGGCGTTATACTCGGTTTCAAACTTGCCGATGTAGTCTCGCACCTGAACCCCGAGGCAATTTTCCTTTTCGGCGGCCTGGCCCAGGCAAAAGAGCTGATATTTGAGCCTGCAAGGCAATCGATGGAAGAAAACCTTCTTCATATATACAAGGGAAAGGTGAAGCTGCTTCCTTCGAAACTCAGTACAAAGAATGCCGCTGTTCTTGGTGCAAGTTCACTGATCTGGACTCTCAGGGAATCGTGATAAAGACTTTTAATACCCGGCGATATGGCAAATTTCAATGAAATATTAAATCATGTTCTCGGTATTATATTTATAATCATCATATTTGCAGGCGCATACGCTTGCCTGAAGCCGCACCAGCTGCATAAGCGACGGCTTTTGTCCACACTCCTGCTGAAACTGAGCTACCTCTTTTACGTACTTGTGCTCTGCATCATCGTGTATCTTTCGGCGCTTGTAAAGGGCGGTCTCGACAAGGTATTCTACGGAATCGAGTTCTTTGCTTTCCTGATCATGCTCTTTGCCCCCAACATCGGGATATTTGCAAGGAAACTCGAATATTTCAGCAAGAAACGGGAACAGTATAATTACTTCTTTACTATTGTCAACATCCTGGCGGTGATGGCAATAGTGGTCATGTACCTGGTATAGATCAGCCCGGGTATTGCAATTGCAAATAAGTTTTACCTTTGCCCATAACCAATAACCTATAACTATGATCAAAGAACGACTGATCGGGTATATTGAACAGAGCATAACCCAGAACTGGGAAATTGAAGCCCTGTCAAATTACAAGGAAAAAGGGATGTCTTACAAGGAGATAGCCGGTAAGATGCTCAGGATGCACATGTTCTTCAGGGATGCCGGAATCAGGGAGGGCGACAAGATAGCACTCGTAGGCAGAAACTCGGCCAACTGGTGCATCACCTACCTGGCAACGGTGACTTATGGTGCAGTAATTGTTCCTATTCTCCCCGATTTCAAACCCGACGATCTTGCCAACCTGGTAAATCATTCGGATGCCACCCTCCTCTTTGCTGACGACAAGCTGTACGAGTCCATTGATCCTGCCAAAATCCCCCAGATCACAGGGGTGGTGTCAGTCGATACCTTTCAGCTTATCACTGCGAGGGATGAGAAACTTAAAGTAAATTTCGACTCGCTCGAAGAAAAATACCTTAAGGCATATCCCGAACTGAAAAAGGAAGACATTAAATTTTCCGATATTTCCAACGATAAGCTCGCCGTCATCAGTTATACCGGAGGCACCACCGGCTTTTCAAAAGGAGTGATGCTCTCTCATAACAGCCTGGCTGCAAATGTAAGGTTTGCCCAGGCAAACATGCCGCTCAACCCCGGCGATCCGCTTGTTTCTTTCCTGCCGCTCGCCCATACCTACGGCTGTGCCTTTGAATTCCTCTTCCCCTTCACATACGGATGCCATATCACCATTCTGTCAAAAACTCCGTCACCTCAGATCATAGTGCAGGCATTCAAGGAGATAAGGCCGAGGCTGATCTTGTCGGTGCCGCTGGTCATCGAGAAGATATTCAAGAAACAGCTCCTTCCTGTCATAACCAAACCGCACATGAAGATCCTCCTTGCAATACCCGGAATCAACGGGATTCTTCACAGGAAGATCAATCAGAAACTCACCGATACCTTTGGCGGACGATTCAAGGAGATAGTAATCGGAGGCGCTGCATTCAACCCGGAGGCTGAAAGGTTCTTCAGGAAGATAGGATTCAGGTTCTCCGTAGGCTACGGGATGACCGAGTGCGGACCACTGATCAGCTATGCATCGTGGGATACAACCAAACTCGGAGCCTCCGGCCGTCCGGTCGACAGTCTCGAGGTCACAATCGATTCGTCCGATCCTCAGAAGGAGATGGGTGAGATAATCCTGCGCGGCGAAAATGTGATGCTCGGATATTACAAGAATGAAAAGGCTACCAGGGAAATTATCGATGAGAACGGCTGGATGCATACCGGCGACCTTGGTATTATGGATAAGGAAAAGAACATCTTTATTAAGGGAAGAAGCAAAAGCATGATTCTGGGGCCTTCAGGAAAGAACATCTTCCCTGAGGAGATTGAAGCTGTCTTCAATAATATGGATTACGTTGCAGAAACTGTAGTTATTATGGAAGACAATAAGCTTGTTGCTCTTGTATGGCCTGATAATGATGCGGTTAAGAAGGATAATCTGTCAGAGGATCAGCTCCTGACCATTCTGGACCAGACAAGGAAAACGGTTAATGAGCGTCTTCCCGACTTTATGGCTGTAAGTAAATTCAGGATCCATCGCGAGGAGTTTGCAAAGACACCAAAGAGAAGCATAAAGAGGTTCCTGTATACGAAGGAGTAGTTTCATAATTTCAACCCGCGTTCCTTTTACCGCTTCAGAGACGGAAAGGCCGGGGACAGCCGGAATCAGTTAGTATGGACCGTTATGCACTTATAGTTGCCGGCGGAGCCGGAAGGAGAATGGGTTCGGCCATCCCGAAACAGTTCCTTGAACTGGCGGGAAAGCCGGTCCTGATGCGGACCGCCGAACGGTTTTACTCGTTCGATCCGTCAATCAGGATAATCATCGTGCTTCCCCGCGACCAGTTCGCATACTGGAATGAACTGATAATCTTACATTCATTCAACCTGAAACATTTGCTTGCCGAAGGCGGTTCTTCAAGATTCGAATCGGTAAGGAACGGTCTTGCACTGGTTGAGGATGACAGCCTGGTTGCCATTCACGACGGCGTGAGACCATTGGTCAGCTCGGCCACAATAGGAAACTGCTTTGAAGCTGCTGCTGAATACGGCAATGCCATACCTTCAGTCAATCCGGCCGATTCGGTGAGAATGGTGACAGGAGCGGGAAATATGCCTGTAAACAGGCAGTTTCTAAGGCTGATACAGACCCCCCAGGTATTTAATTCCCGACTGATAAGGAGAGCATACACAACGGAATTCAATCCTGAATTCACCGACGATGCCATGGTCCTCGAAAGGACGGGCGAAGAGATCCGCCTTGTCGAGGGAAACAGGGAAAACATTAAAATTACAAACCCTGAGGATCTGATTATTGCCGAAACCCTGTTCTCTTCAGTTTCGTGACTTTCCCGGTAATTTGTATCTTTAGGGAAATTTAAATTGTCTGTCATGAGAATCCGATTCATACCGCTCTTCATATTGCTTGTTATTGCTTCAGGTTGTGCTGAACTGCTTAATGTGCTTCAGACAACCGTAAACGTCCCGCTTACCGAAGAGGAAGTGGTGAAGGGACTGAAGGAAGCCCTTTCAGTAGGTGCACGCAATTCAGCTGACAGGCTGGCAGCCGAGAACGGATACTATGGAGATGCTGAAATCAAAATCCTGCTCCCGGATGAAGCCAGGGTTATTATCGACAATATTTCCCGGATCCCCGGAGGCGAACAGCTTCTTGAGGATGTGGTGCTAAGGATAAACAGGGCGGCCGAGGACGCTGCAAAGGAGGTTGCCCCGATATTCCTTAACAGCATCACCTCGATGACAATATCGGATGCCTTTAATATCCTCAGGGGAGCCGACAATGCCGCCACCAATTACCTCAGGACAACAACATCCGACGCCCTCATCGCACTTTACAAGCCAAAAATCGCCAGTTCGACAGAAAAGAAGATTGTTGCGAACGTGTCCACCAAAGACTCCTGGATTGCCCTCACCGGCAAATGGAATTCACTGGCCAATACCATCCCGGGAAAACTGGCCGGATTCAAACCCGTAAATGTCGACCTCGACGATTTTCTTACAAGAAAAGCCCTCGAGGGGATGTTCTCAAAAGTTGAAACAGAAGAGCTGAAAATCAGAAAGGAAGTGCAGGCAAGGGTAACTCCCCTGCTCCAGAGGGTGTTTGGTTCCCTTGATGTTAAGTAGATGCAAATGAAGCTGCCAGAATATGTTTGAAAGGACAATAATAGAACACAGGGATCTTGAGGTAAGAGTCTCAGACCATGCAACAGAAGGAATGCTCGAAATCCTTGACAGGGCAGTCCAGGGTTCCGAAGGAGGATTGAGATTCCAGCTCCGCAACATCCCATCCCGCATAGCCGCCTACGGCGACCAGATACGGTTTGTATCGCTTTACAGGAAGAACAAGGTGACGGGAACCGTGGGATCGTGCTACAGGATCACCGGCCAGGGCAGGCTCAGATATCCGTCATCCTACCTCAGGTATCTTGCATTCGATTCGGTTTACCAGTCGGATATCTCCTACAGCAAAAAGAAGGAAATCATCAAGAGCGAGAAGGATGATTCATTCAAGAAGAAGACACTCGACATATTCAGTAAGCCTCACATGCTCGATTTCAACCAGATAGGTGAAAACGACAAGCATATCATGTATGCCTTCGTTGAAAGCATGAACGAAAGGTCAAAGAACCTTATCCATCAGGTTGGATATGAACATATAAGGTCATTTCTTACAGTCGCTTTCAGCAGGTTCAGCCCCGTCCCCGATCCGGCGGTTGCCAGGATTACCACGCCGGAGGAAAAGGAGAAGATGAAGGAACTGCTCCTCAGCTATTACCGCGATTATTCGTTGTTCAGTACCGACCATGCCTTTCACGGGGATAAATACTACGTTCTGAAGGAAGGCGGGGAGATAGTGGCAGGGGTGAGCGCCATACCTTCGATGTACAAGGTTTATGATATGCCGGGTGTGTGGGGATGGATCTATATGAAGGTTCTTCCGAGAGCCCCTTACCTGAAGAGACTGTTTCACCCGGAAGAGTTCAGACACCTTGTATTCCATGCCATATATTGCAAAAAGGGAAGGGAAGAACTGCTGGCCACCCTGTTTGAATCAGTATGCGCGGCTGAGGGATTCTATACCGGACTTACATGGCTCGACGACCGCAGCGACCTGTATGAAAAGCTGCGCACCGGTGTGAAAATGGGAGCACTGAACAGAATGCTGAATGCCAAACCCGGACTGGTCTATACCCGTTTCCTGAATTTCACCGATGAGGAAAAGGAAGTCTTCTACGATGCGCCGGCCTATATCTCGGGATTCGACTTCTCATAGCAGGTTACGGACAGTAAAGCACGGCGATTGGCTTACGATAGCGGAAAATAAAAATATAATATTATTTTTGCGGTGAAAACGGGTTGTTAGCCTTCAAATCCAATCACTCGTAAATGCCTGATTTAAATTTTA
>CAYQRF010000044.1:0-15019 GCA_964419775.1 uncultured Rikenellaceae bacterium | reverse complement strand
ACTCATATTCAGTGTGTTATAAAATAAAACCGCACTAATTTAGCGAGACGTCACACGTCAGGAAAAAAATCTCCGGAAGAGGCAACACCCGGAATCTACTTAATTTCCAAACCGTAAAAATCAATGCAATTCAGTCCGAGGATTTTTTGCCGGACTTCATTCTGCATTCCTGAGATGTAGTCTTCAACAATATTTATCACTTCCCGGTATTCCCTGCTCACAAGGCATACGGGCCAGTCGCTGCCGACCATCAGGCGGCCGGGTCCGAAGGCGTTGAAGACAACATCGAGGTATGGACGGAAATCCCCGGGAGTGTGGTTAAGCCAGTCCGCTTCCGTCACCATGCCGGAAAGCTTGCACCACACGTTTTTGCTCTCTGAAAGCATCACGATATCTTCTTTCCATGGATCTGTCAACCTGTCCTTTATAAGCGGTTTGGCGATATGATCAACAACGAACTTTTGTTCAGGGAACATTGAAACCACAATCCGGGCAACCGGCAGATGCTTCGGAAAAAGAAGGAGGTCATAAGTAAGATTGTATTCTTTCAGGATACTGATCCCTTTAAGGAAGTCATCGCGAAGCATGAAGCTATCTTCAGGTTCGTCGTGGACCACATGGCGTACTCCAACAAATTTTCTGGATTTGCAGAACTCATCAAGCTGTCTTTTCAGATCATCCGCCGAGCAAAGGTCAGCCCATCCCACCACACCTTTGATAAAATCGTTCTTTTCGGCCAGGTTCAGAAGCCAGCGTGTCTCTACCGGGGTTTGCCTGGCCTGCACCGCCACCGAACCGGCGAAACCGTTTTCAACCAGCCGGGGCTCGAGGTCACCCGGCAGGAAGTCACGTTTCAGCAGCGCCATGCGGTCATCGATCCAACCGTACTCAGCTTCGTTGTATTTCCAGAAATGCTGGTGCGAATCAATCTTCAAGGTTTGAATTTTAACAGTATTTTCAAATGTTTATGGGGCTCTTCTTCAAGCATTTCAAATGCCTTCTGCGTTTCGGAAGGATGCATTATGTCGGTAACGATGGCATCAGGTTTAAGGGTTCCCCTGTTCAGGTTATCTATCGTTTCTGCAAATTCACCGTGTGACACCCGTGATGTCATTATCATGCCTTCTTTCCAGATTAGTTCTTTCATTACTATTGGTGACGGCTCGGATGAAAGACCAAGAACGCAGACGGTACCGCCGCCCCTGATTGACTGAATGCATCCTCTTACCGGATTTATCAGACCTGGCATGTCCTTTGTGTGACCTACGGCTTCGAAGGCAATATCAACGCCTTCACCGCCTGTAAGCTCTTTTACCCTGTCGACTGCATTCACTTTTAAAGCATTGATTATATGGATGTCGCTATATGCGTTTTTAGCAATTGCAAGCCTTTCATCCAGAATATCGACCATTATCACGGTATTCTGTGTTTTGGTTCTAAGTGCCTGAAGAATGCTCTGGCCGACCTTGCCGGCGCCCCATATCACTACCCGGTCACCTTCCTTTACCTTAGCCCTTTTGCAGGCATGAAATCCGATCGAGAGAACCTCGACCAGGGCAGCATGTTCATCGGATATATTATCTGTAACTTTATAAAGCATTGTCTCAGGGACCTTCATATACTCACTGAAGCCTCCGTCAAGATCGATGCCTACCAGTTTCAGGGTCGTACAGGCGGGGTAATGATGTCTCAGGCATGCAGGACAATGACCACACCATATTATGGGGTCAACAGCCACCCTGTCGCCGGCCTTGTGATTTTTAACATCGGGTCCGGTTTCAACGACGGTGCCGGCAAACTCGTGTCCCTGTATAAGCGGTAGTGAGGTTCGCGGATGAAATTCTCCCATAAAAACATGCTGATCGCTCCCGCAGATGCAGGCATAGCTGACTTTAATGAGAACTTCATTACCGCTGATCTCAGGAATTTCTGCCTGTTTCCACTCGACTTTCCTGTATTGCGTCAGAACAGCCGCATTCATCTTTTTCATAATTTTTTATTTTTTTACTCTTGAATTATTCAAAGGTAAGGATAATCCCTGTCAATAAGTTCTTTCTCAATCATCTCCTTCCAGAAGTCCCGCGGAATTTCACATTCAACCGATTCAACATTCTTTTTAATACGTTCGGGTACAGAAGTGTTGAGGGAAACGCTTGTTACTCCGGGAGGTGTCAGGGCAAACCGGACACATGCGTCTGCAGGAACGACATTATGTTTTTTACAAACAGAAAAAAACCTGTCTCTCCATTGAAATTTTAGTCTGTTTTCTTCGGTATCCGGCTTGATTTTTACATAGTCGAAGTATTCGCCGCCGGTAAGGAAACCGGCATGAAAAACAGCTGAGTTGATAATTGCAGTACCTTTTTCCTTAAGTTTCCCCATGAAATCGAGCAGGTCCTTCGGGTGCCTGTAGATAGTCATGCTGTTGGCAAACATTGCCCAGTCGAGATCGACTTCATTTGCTATCATCCTGATTGTAAGCCAGTTTTTAGCCCCGACTCCGATAGCTTTTGCTTTTCCCTCTGATTTCAGCACAGACAAAGCCCTGTAAGCATCAATGATATTTCCGAAGCGCCTGTCAGATTCTTTGCTGTTGCCGGCTGCGGCAAGGTATTCATCCGGATCATGGACTGACAGCATCTGAGGCTTGTATTTCCCCCCGAGCAGTTCGTTTCCCTGTTCCATGCATTCCATGATCCCGTTGTAGCTGATGTTTTGTCTGGCATCATGCCTGATATCGATCCAGACTCCTTTTTCAAACAGGGGTTCCGGACCCGTAAGCGGTGTACGAAGCCAGCCCAGTTTGTTGCTGATTATTATATCCTCTGCGGGTACTTCAAGTTTTCCCAGGATTTCGCCGAGTTTTTCCAGAGCCAGTCCGGCTCCGTATTTGCCGGCACTGTCGAAAACGACAGGTTTCGGGACATGCTTAAGGCATTCTTTTACAATGGCGGTTTTGGTATCAGCGCTTAAAGCAGAGTAGAGATTTCCGAATGCGCTGGTGCCGAATATTATCGGGGGTAGCCTGATACCGGTCTTGCCGGCAGGTGTGTGTTCCATTGAAATTCTTTGAATGCAAGATAAAAATTCTTTGGGAAATTGTGATTTTGAATTACAGGGATGCAGGCAACGGCCTTTTCATTTGTGCCGTTTTGGCATGTCAGTTCGGATTTGGCATAATAAATGCTGATTCATATTGAGGGTTGTAAACTAAAAAACTGAGAAATGAAGAGATTGTTATTTGTGTTGGTTCTTGTCTCCGTGGGGTTATCAGCATATCCACAATCCAGGGGAAAGATGATGCCGGTAACCACATCATCAAAGAAGGCTTTATCGTTGTATGATCAGGCCGTTAAGTATTACGATGCCGTAAACATCGACAAAGCATTGGAAACTTTTGATGATGCTTTGAGGGAGGATCCCGATCTGTTCATGGCAAACTACCATATGGCGGTTTACTCCCTGATGAATGAGTCGCCTGAAAATTTCAGGAGATATTCGAATAATGCCATCAACTGCAAGTCAAAGCTGAGTGAAGGAGAGGAGTTGCTGAAGGAAGCGCTGGTCAGGTTGAGAAATGGAACGGAGGACGTCACCGATCTTGGCCGGAAATTGGTGGACATGTATCCCGGCGATCCGGCTTCATACAACCATCTTATTTCCTTTCAGTCAATTACCGGCGAGATCGACGAGATGGTGGAGACCATTCTTAAAGCAATTACCGTTTCGGGTGATCCTGCTCCGTTCTACAACCAGCTTGGTTACGCCTATCTGAATCTGAAACAGGAAGAAAAGGCCGGAGAGGCTTTCGACAAGTATATCGGGCTTGATCCAAGGAATCCGAATGTATATGATTCGAAAGGCGATTATTTCATGTATGTTAAGCAATACGACAAGGCTTATGAATTATACATGAAGGCCCATTCAATCGATCCTGCATTCAGTGAGGAAAAAGCCCGGATGGCCCAGCGGCTTTATGAGCAGGAGAAAGGCCGGAGGCTGCAGGTTATTCCGATGTAGGGAAGGCGTGAAGGCGTTAAGGCGTTAAGGCTTGACGCACGCCTCTCACCTCTCGCCTCTCATTGGCTATGCCTCAAAAACCTGCCGATATTGCGTATGAGAATTTTTTCAACCAGGCGGGGGAACAGGGGCTGAAGAATCGCCGTCAGTTTGCCGAGAGGCGACAGGACCGTTATGAATCTTCTCTTTTCTATGCTCCGTACCACCGCTTTTGCAACCGAGCGCTGAGTCATGACACCCCTGCCTTTGCGCGGAGTGATGGGGATCCTTGATCCATCGGCCGAGATTGTCTCCTTATCCGGATCGTTCTGGGCATATCCGACATATACAAGTCCGACATGGAATCCCGAATCCCTTTCCTCTATCCTGACCGATTCGGCCAGCGCCCTGAGCGACATCTTAGCGGCGCTGTACACTGACTGGTAGGGAAGACCCCTGATGCCGGAGACACTCGAAATGAACACCAGACTGCCCTTTGAATTACGGAGATGCTTTATTGCAGGAATGGTGACATTGGCGGCTGTGAAGACATTTGCCTCAAAAACTGTCCTGAATATCCTGGGATCGAGATCAGCCAGGTTGCCCCTCATTGAAATTCCTGCATTGTTTATCAGGATGTCGATTGTGCCGAAAGTCTTAATGGCCTGGTCAGTGAGATGTTTGCCTCCTTCGGTTGTCGCGATATCGCAACAAACACCAATTGCATCAGGGGTGATTTTCCTGATATCAGCCTCAGCCAACAGGAGGCGTTCTTCGTTCCTTCCGCTGAGAACAACCTTCGCGCCTCTGTGAGCGAGTTCCGTGGCTATGGCTTTTCCGATACCGCGTGATGAGCCTGTTACAACGGCAACTTTCCCGAGAAGAGATGATTCGCTTTTTTGCAGTTTAGTCATGACGGTAAGAGGGGAAGGATAATAAATTCAGTTCCTAAAATACCGAAGACTTCAATAAGGAAACTAAAATCAAAATTAAATAATATTACTGAAGATCAGTATAGTCAGGACTAAAAAAATACTGATTCAGCTGTTCATCCTTTTTTGGATACTGGAGGTGATCATCTGGTAATCCTGGCAGCTTTTTTCTGGGCTGTAAGCGCCAGCCAGGTCGCAAGGAAGCAGTGATCCTGTGTCATGGCTGTTTCGGTGCGGTTGACAACGTCGTCAACCAGTTGTTCCCCGTAGGGCATGTAAACCTGGGAGCAATCGAAGTATTTTGTTTCCTTGTGGTTAACAAGAAAAAGATGGTTGCCTCCTTTTCTGCCGGCTATGTCGATGTATTTCCTCATTTCGATGTATCCGTCGGTTCCAAGGATGAAGGTTCTGCCGTCGCCCCAGGTTGCGAGTCCGTCGGGAGTGAACCAGTCGATCCGGATATAGCCCGAAGCATTGGGACTTCTCACTGTCATATCTCCGAAATCCTGATATGCCGGATACTTTGTTGTGTTGAAGTTGCCAATCTGGGAAAGGGCCACTTCAGCTTGTGATGATCCCGTGTAAAACAGGAACTGGTCGCACTGGTGCGATCCGATGTCGCAAAGAATTCCTCCGGCCTTGCCGGGATCGAAGAACCAGTCGGGACGAGTTGACGGGTTCATCCTGTGGGGGCCGAGGCCGATGGTCTGGACTACCTTGCCGATTGCCCCTTCGCGGATAAGTTCCCCGGCTTTCACCGAGGCCGGATTGCCGAGACGTTCGCTGTACATTATCGAATAGATACGGCTTGTCTGTTTCCGTATCTTCTTAACCTCCTTAAACTGGCTCATTGTGACAATTCCGGGTTTATCGGCCATAAAATCCTTGCCTGATTTCATCACGCGGATACCGAGAGGGGCCCGGTCGACGGGGATCGATGCACTGGCAACAAGCTGAACGGAGCTGTCCTCGAGGATCTCTTTTTCGCTGCCGGCGACCTTAACATCGGGGTACCGCTTTGTGAAAGCCTTCAGCAGGTCAGGTTCAATTGCAAACACTGAAACCAGTTTCCCCCCGCCGCCGATGAGGGCATCGGCCATGCCATAGATATGTCCGTGGTTGAGGCCTATTACAGAGAACCTTATTGAGTTGGCGGGGGCAGGTCTTTTTTCGGGCTTCAGTATGACTTCTACCGGAGTGGAAGTGGTGCACAGGTCCCTTGCGAAGATCTCCGGAGGGAACATTGATAAAGCTGATAGTCCTGTTGCTGATGCCAGGGAGGTTCTTATAAATGAGCGGCGGCTGGTTTTCATGGTCTTCAAGCAGATTGTTTGAATGGGTAATTCAAATCTACGAAAAAACCGGGAAAGTGCCTCAGATTTTCTTCTTCGCTCTCACTCTCTCTTTCTCCCTGGGGACTATATGGGGTTTATTTCTTAATGAATTCCACCCTCCTGTTCATTGCCTTGTTGGCAGGAGTGTCGTTGGGAGCAACCGGTTTACTCTCCCCAGCGCCTTCGGTCTCCATTCTGGATGCATCAACATCGAATTTCGCAGACAGTTCCTTCTTCACCGATTCAGCCCTGCGCTTTGAGAGGTCAAGGTTGAGGGCATCATCACCGTCGCTGTCGGTGTGGCCGGTTATCTTTACACTTACTCCGGGATTTTCCTTCAGTACGTCGGCAATGTTTTTGAGGGTGCCGTATGATTCGGGTTTAATGTCGGCCTTGTTTACGTCGAAGCTAATGCCGTATGTAACCAGTTTGCCTTCGGTGATAAGCTTGCTGCGGGTGTCGGGTGATGCTGTGGTGATTTTAAGGCTGGTAACCATAGGCGAGCTGTTCCTGTCCCATCCCGAGAAAAGGAACCTGTCGAATTTTGTATGAGCATAGATATTTGTAGGGACATCCACCGTTTTTGCTCCCTGATGGTAGATTCTCACTCTTCTCTTCTGGATCCAGATGATGACGTGATTGGCCTGTTCGCGAATCACCGGGTTCTTTGCTCCATGTCCTTCGATCCAATCCCCTTCAGGATTGTTAGTGTATCCTTTGGTCTCCCATCCATCGTGCTTCAGGCTTATATGAAGACCGCTTTTCCCCGGATAAAGATCGTCATTGATCTCTTTGGGATCCTCAGTATCTTCTTGGTAAAGTGTCAGGACGATACCATAGTCATAATCCCTGTCGGGGATTATGTCAAACTCTATGATGAAGTTGTCAGGAAAAGCGACAGTTTTTGAGTAACAGTAAACGGCATCCTCTCCGTTCATATGGAGCCATTTCCCGGCAGCGATGTTTACTGTTTTTACCTCACCGCTGCCGTTGGAAGTCCACAGGGCAGGAAAATCGCCAATTTCATCCTGCGAGAAATCTTCAAAAAAGAGAATCTTATCTCCCTGGACAAAATCGTACTGTGTAAAGCTTTCAAGTTTTTGAGGCGCAGAAGATGGTGATGCCGGTTCCTCATCCCGGGTATCAACTGATTCCTCTGCATTTTCGTCGGACTCTGATTCTGAATTAGCTTCTTCAGGATCTTCTTCCTCATTATTTTTCTTTTTCAGAAGTTTTAACGCTCCCTGTTCAAGTTTATCAAATCCGGCATCGATGCCCTGATCGATCCTGGAATTTGTCCTGTCGGTTCCCTTGTTTTTTACAGCCTCTTTCGGATTAATTATCTGAGCTGCAACGCCGGAGCCCAGCATTAGAATAAATGCCGTCATGAGCAACGGCAAAAGAATTTTTCCTTTCATACGACCAACCATTTAATTGAATTGAAAAACAGGTAAAACAAGGAAATCCGGATGACGGGCGATAGTAAAAATGCGACACTATCCCGGCTGAACTGGTTATTACTCTTTTCCGGACATGATTCTGGCAACTCTCAGGTCTCTTTTGAAGAACCTGTCGGGTGTTTCGCCGGTGATGGCCTTGAAATCTTTTATGAAGTGAGTCTGGTCAAAGTAATTGCCCATGAAAACGAGATCCTGGTAGTCCATCTTCATATTTGAACTGATCCTGTTCCACAGGTGGTTTATCTTGACAATCCTTGAAAGCATTTTCGGGCTTATTCCAAGTCTTTCGCGGAATCTTCTCTGAACTGTTCTCTCGCTG
Organism: uncultured Rikenellaceae bacterium; assembly: GCA_964419775.1. Lineage (GTDB taxonomy): Bacteria > Bacteroidota > Bacteroidia > Bacteroidales > VadinHA17 > LD21. The sequence goes on along the minus strand of CAYQRF010000044.1, from coordinate 6,975 downwards.
ACGGGGAACTGGCTCAGGATTTCATGCAGGGGAGTGGCTATACTGCTGTTTATTATTGCTTCATAGATAAGGTCCGTCTCGTCCGGGATGTATTTACAGGGATTGAGTGCACGGATGAACTCTGAAAAGACTTTTATCCTCTCTGCAGCAGAGCTTTGTCTGCTCATGATATCCCATAAAGGTCCGAAAACCGGTTCGGGCAGAGGGATAAATACCTCATTGCCCGGGATCATGCTGACGCCGGGCAGGCGCGAAAGGACTGACGGTTTACAGATCACAATGAATGAATCTGTCACGCCTTTAATCATAATAGTATTGGCAGTGGGACAGAGGGGTGCTATGAAAAACCGTGGCAGCTGTTGTTCAATAGGTGACAGCAGCACGGGCAGGTTCCCGAAATTATAAACCAGTGCGGCGTCGTCGCGGGGAACGAATTTATCGATCAGCTTCCTTTTGCTGTTGTAATTTATTGTTTCGAATTGTTTAACAAGCCAGGAAATGTCCTTCCCCGGCTTGAAAAACTCTGCGTCAGGTGCCATGGATTTACGGGTGTATTCAGAGCTCAAATTTTACCTTTCCGAGGACAAGATCTTCAAGAGTTACTGAATTGAAATAATTATAAATCAAATCATTAAGCTGGTCCCAGAAACCTCTGGCACGACACCCGTCGCTCATGCTGCAATGATTGGTGCCTGAAAGACATTCTACAACGCATATCCCCGGTTCAAAAGCCCGGTGGATATCAAAAACTGTTATCTCAGAAGGTTGGCGTGTAAGTATGTATCCGCTCTTCTTCCCCTTTGCATTGATTATCAGCCTGGCTGTTTTGAGGGCATGAATAATATGATCAAGGTATTTAATCGACAATGACTGGTTGGCAGCAATGTCTTTCTGAAAGATGCCTTTATCGGGCTGACCTGCGGCAATTTCGATCATGGTTCTTACTCCGTATCGTGTGCGGGTACTTATTTTCATCGGGCAACTGCAAAAGTATTCTCCGGCGTAAAATTAATCATTAAGCTGAAACTAACCGAGATCTCGTCCCTTACTTTAATCAGTCCGTTAAGTTTTTGAGGCGGTGGTATGTTGAAGTCCGTAAGCTTTAGGTTTTCCGAACCCCTTATCGTGAAATTGTCACCGCAACTAACAATTTCGCAGTCAATTGCATATTCCCTGGTTACTCCGGCAAGTGTTATCCCGACATTGTATTTTAGATAGCCCGAATAGTCAGCATGTTCTTCTAGGCTGAAGTCAATGAACCTTATGGAGATGTGCGGGTATCTGCTTTCCTGCATCTGATGAAGGAAATCCTTGTACATATGGGGATTGCTTGCTTCAAACTCCCTTACCGGGATAAATAATTCCGTCCCGTTCCAGAGCAGGTTATTTCGCTGATTGCTGGCCTTGTCGGGCGGAGGGTTTGTAAATGTGAAGCTGAAGCGGTTTACATTTGATTCACCCATGATAACAAGGTAGCTTATACACGTCGGGGGAACTTCCTTTTCCCTGTTTTCAGGATATGACGAATATAGTACTCCACCGGTCTGGAGGAGTAATAAAATGGTTGTCAATATCCTGAATAACTGTCTCATTTTAAAAAGAAATTGCTGCCTCGATCATCATGCCTTTAAATCCAGCCTCTGATCCGTACAGGGTATCAAATCCATTGTAATCCTGATTGACATATTCAAGTTTTAGAAGCACACTTTCGAGCATATGCCAGCCGGCTGCTGCCTGAAATCTTGTAATATCCTGGTCATTCTTGTTCCAGGCCCTGTTATACCGCAATCCGCAGTAGAATTGTTCATCACTGCCGAAGCGGTATAAACCTTCTGCAGCATACTGGGAGAGGTCCAGAGAAGATCCGCCAAGGTTAGTACCGCTCATTGTCTCAAATGTCCCGAAGACTTCGAATCCCTTGTAACGGGTAAACAGGTTTGCCATGAATGCGTTATTTCTGTCTGTAAAGCCTGGACTCCATGATCCCGAAGTGTGGTTTTTTGTAATGTCAACGTCATTTGCACTGTTTGTTACCCTGTTCATGACCAGGTAATAGCGCGATCCTGCCCTGTCGCCGTTATAAAGTGAACCAAAGTGATGATTGGGGGAATGGTACCCTGATACCGTAAACCTGAGACGCCAGTCATCGGTGATGTTACTGTCGTATCCTGCCTTCCAGTAGAAAGCCAGTTCCCTGTGAGTGTCATAGGCCGTATATCCCGTCGAGGGACTGTACCCTGCCAGGGCAGGCTTCAGTGATCCTGTTGAGAGTGCTCCCATGAGAAGCAGACCGTTTGACCTGAACATGAGTTCAGCTGCGATCTGGGTGCTGAAGGCGTCGACAATATAATTGCCCACAAAGGGATTGGAGATTACATGACCGTTATCCGAGCGCCTGAAGTGGGCATCTCCGAAATTGATATCCATATCCCCGACCTTGAGTGTAAGATAGTCCATGGCCCGGTCAAGCCGGTCTGACTTGATGAAAGGTAGCTCGTCAATTAAAAGGTATCCCCCTTTTACCCAGGTTTCATTGTGATGTCGCGCGGAGAGATATGTAGTAAGATTGACTTTAATACCGGGAGCAAGCAGTGATTCAATTATCATGTTTGCTGTGGGAAGGTTGAAACCTGTGCCCAGCGGTATAAGGGCACTGTCGGCATGATGGCTGATCATCTGGTATTGCATTGCAAAATCGGCACCCAGCCTTACCCTGAGTTTCTCAAAGTCCTTCCCGTCCATTTTGGACTCTTCAAACTGTGCAGATGCAGCTACTGAAAGCAGTGCGGCAAAAAGCGAAAGGGAAATGAATTTTTTCATTTATATATTTATTTGTTAAGTGCGGAAATAATTGCATTATTTGATGAGAGTTCAAATGAAAGTTCAAATGCAACGGTTACATCGTCGCCTGTTTTAAGGGTTCCCAGTAAGGCAGTGGGAGCCTTAACTTCATAATCACTCATTCTTATAAGCTTTTCACCCTTTACGTGAAGTTTGCCGCCTGCCAGGTGGCCATCCACCGGAACTGTAACCTGTTTTGTAATTCCATTGATTGTGAGTACACCGGAAATTGTTGTTGAAAATTTCCCGTCAGTTACCCTGAGTGCCGATTTATCAGCAGATGAAAAATGGATTTCAGGATGTTTTTCAACATTGAGTGCATTGTGAGTTTTATTTGTCATTATTGAATTATCGCTTGTGATTGAAGCAGCCTTGCATTTAAAAAGAACCATGTCGATCACAGGTGCTGACGCCCGATCGGATGACAGCTTCATATCAATACTGAATTCTTCTGCCGCCTCCTGCCAGTCGTGAAGGTTAGACGTTCCCCTGATACTTACCTGGCTTTCTTTTTCAATAAGAACCGGATTCTGTGCTGACGCCGCTGAGGACAGGGCAATCAGAAAAACGAAGGCTGATATCTTTCTTGTTGTTTGGATTTTCATGATGTAATATTATATATGCTATAAATCCTATTAAAATAGTAGGATAAAGGTATGTGAAAATATTAACACTAAAAAAATCAGGAAAGGATTTTTACGCAAATGTTGTAAATATCATACCGGTGACGGGCTTTACCGGCAAAAACCGGAAATATTCAAAACCAATTGAACTGAATTTTGTTATGCACCCGGATAGAATTTAAATTACTGAAGTCGTATCTGTATTATTTATGTTATCAAATGACTGGATTAATCAAAACCCACCTGATTTTAGCTTCCGTTCTGACGGTATTGTTTCTCTTTTCAGGCGGATGCGGCGCTGATGAACGGGTCGATCCTTCGGAATCGCAGGTTCCTGATGTGATTTCCCTTTCGGTTACTGAAATTCATTCAACCAGTGTTACCTTGAAAGCTTCCCTGAGTCCGGGAAGTTTACCGGTTGAAACGACCTTTGAATACGGACCCACTCCGGACTTTGGAAGCAGCGTTCCGGGTGAAGCCGATCCTGCAATTGCTCATAGTGTCAGGGCAGAGATTGCTTCGCTGATTAAGGGAACGGAGTATCACTTCAGGGTGAAGGCAGTCAATTCTGCAGGAACTACATACAGCGGTCAGATGACTTTTACACCTGCATTCGGTATAGGTGAAGCTTACGGAGGCGGCTTTATAATATATCTGGATGAAAGCGGTGAACACGGACTTATTGCTGCGGGAACTGACCAGAGCGAGGGGATCATTTGGGATAATGGCACTGACTGTAAAAAGACAAATGTAACAACTATGGCCATAGGTGCCGGGCAGGCAAATACAACCCGGCTGGTTTCAGTCCTGGGATTGGGCAGTTATCCGGCCAGAATATGTGATGAATTGGTTTTGGACGGATACAGCGACTGGTTTTTACCCTCTCCGGAGGAACTGGATTGCATGCAAAAGGCCCTGTCGGTTTTTGACAGGGAATACGATCTGAACGGGATCTACTACTGGACTTCATCGGAGGCTCCTGAGAGCGAAGTCTCAAGGAGCTGTTCATCCTGGGTTCAGAATATTTTCACGGGCGAAAAAAGATCGTGGGCAAAAAACGACGCAACACCGTTTGTCAGGGCTGTCCGGGCTTTTTGATCTCCGGAAGAATTCAATCACTTCCCGTCACCTTTAATAACAAGACTGCCTGTAGATAAGAACCTTTTAAATCCGGGCAGGGATCTTTTCCCCGAAAACCGGATGTCGTTCAGCAGCCATCATGACAATTCTTCTTGCCATCTGTCCGTATGAATAATTACCTGCCTCTGCTGCGAGGGCAAAGCTGGTATCGAAACTGATATCGTTATTGGGGTTGATGTCCAGAAGGTAGAATTTATCGTCGCGGAGCCTGAAGTCGAACCTTGCATAATCGAGGCAGCCGAAACCGTGCCATGTTGCAAGTGCCTTGTTTTCGAGCTTTCTGTATAATTTATCATCAAGCGGAGCCGGGATCAGGGTTTCTATCTTTTCATAATGACCCGATCCGGGGATGAATTTTGACTCATAGGTGCAAAGTCTTTCGCTTGTCTTGCTGAAGGCGGAAAAGTCCATTTCGGCCAATGGGAGTATCTCTGGCGGTCCGTTATTCCAGACTGATACGTGGAATTCGCGGCCGTCGATGAAATCCTCTACCATTGCCGGCTGGTCAAGTTCCCTGTTTACAAGCCTTATCTGTTCCCTCAGGGAACCGGTATCGAAGACCACCGATTTTTCTGTAAGTGTCAGGCTGCAATGTTCGCGCGACGGTTTCACGATGGCGGGGAAAAGAGTCCAGCTGGCAGCTTCATCAGGTGCGAGAAGAGTTCCGTATGGCACCCTGATGCCAAGGGAAATAAGAAGTTCCTTGGTCTTTTGCTTGTCGTAACTCAGCTCTATCACTTCCGGGACATTGCCGGTATAGGTGAATCCTTTTTTCCTGATGATTTCGGCTACCCTTCTTTCGCTGTTAGGGATTCCGGGAAGGGCTTCGCACAGGTTGAAGACGATTGTGTCTTCAGGAGCATGTTTTTCCAGAATGGTTTCGAGCCCGGGATTGCTCAGTTCTTCAATAGAAACTTCAATGCCTTCCTTTCTCAGTGCTTCATACAGGATCCGGCCGGAAGAGCGGGCATCACTGATTTCAGTCAGATCCCAGTAAGTTTCGATGTTATATACTACAAGAACTTTCAAAAAAATGAATTGTCGGGGATTAAAAATTGTTATTTCACTAAGCTAAAAAAATGTTTTGAAACATGGCAAAAAACGATGTTTTTTTATCCAATAGTTACTGATTTTTTTCAACCTGATGGCAGCAGGTTTTCACCATTTCCGGTAAGATTTATACATTGGTTTCTGTAAAGTAATCATTTTCATCAGCTTTCAATTTTTCCGTGCATAAGCAGGTCGAGGGCTTCATCGAATGAGCCTGCCGCAATAATCTCCCCCGAGTTGACAAAAAAGATCTCATCGGCGTTCTCGATCGTGTTAAGCCGATGAGCAATGATGACCTTGATAGTTGCTTCCGGCAATCTCTTGATTATTGATTCGAGCTGTTGTTCCGTCACGGTATCAATATTAGCTGTTGCCTCATCAAGAATGAGAAGTTCGGGTTTACGTAATATAGCTCTCATAAAAGCAATAATCTGCTTCTGCCCGAGGCTTATTCCATCACCACTGGTTTGGATGGGTGTGTCAAGCCCTTTATCAAAGCGTTTTAGCAGACCGGCAAGTTGAAGGTCTTCAAGAGAATGTTCAAGCTGGTCATTTGAAAATCCTGCACATTCAGGATTGCCGTACATAATATTATCACGAACCGTACCTGAAAACAGCACAGGTTCCTGAAGTATAAAGCCTATCTTCGAAGCTCTTTCACAGGGAGTGTAGGATCTGATGTCCCTTCCATCGAGCAGTATCGTTCCCTTTGTTGCATCGTACAGCCTTGCAATAAGAGAAGCCGTGGTCGTTTTTCCGCCTCCGGTAGGCCCGACAAAAGCGTATGTCCTCCCTTTCCGGAGATCGAAGCTGACTTTGTGCAACACCTCTTTCCCGTTGGGATAACTGAACGAGACATCACTGAAATGCAAATAGGATGAATTTCTGCCATTACTCCTGTCATCAATGACCTTAAGATTATTCTCAAATGAGAGCAAATGTGAGATCCTGTCCCAGGCGGCCAGTGCAAGCTGAAAGTTGGCCCAAAGGGCGGCCATCTGGCGCAATGGATTATAGAAATTGGCTATGTAAGCAATAAAGCTTATCAGAAGTCCTATTGTAAAAAACCCTTTGATAATAAGCCATATACCCAGGGAAAGCACTATGAGCTGACCGATGTTTGATGCAAAGGTATAGACCGGTGTCAGAATGATATTGGCAATACCTGCCTGTACTGACCTGTTGTAATTCTCACTGTTAACCTCTTCGAACCGTTTACGGAAATAATCTCGTCTGTTAAAGGCAACAACAACCCTGAAATTTGCCAGGCTCTCCTGTATTTCTGCAGACATATTACCCAGGCTTATAAGGCTTTCTTCAT
>CAYQRF010000043.1:0-15074 GCA_964419775.1 uncultured Rikenellaceae bacterium | reverse complement strand
TCATAAAGGAACCCGCGGGCAAAGGGGTCGAAATACTGACCAGAAGGCTGATGGACTTAAAATGAACATGTGTGGCACTTATTGACCGGAAACAGTATCAGCAGACCTTAATTCCTGATATCTTTGACCCATGATCGACCGCCAGACCATAGACAAGATCCTCGATGCCGCCGATATAGTGGAAGTGATCCAGGAGTTTGTGCCCCTTAAGAAACGGGGGGCCAACTATCTTGGTCTGTGTCCCTTCCATAATGAAAAAACACCATCGTTCACCGTTTCGCCGTCGAAGGAGATCTTCAAATGCTTCGGCTGCGGGAAGGTAGGCAATGCGGTGAATTTCATCATGGAGCATGAACACCTCAACTGGCCCGAAGCCCTTAAATACCTTGCAAAAAAATACCACATCGAGGTTGTCGAGAAGGAAAGGACGCAGGAGGAAGTAGAAAAGGAAAATGAACGGGAGAGCCTGCTGGTGATAACAGCATATGCATCACGCCAGTTTGCTGAAAACCTGTATCATACCGACGAGGGTATCTCTGTCGGTCTTGCCTATTTCAAGGAAAGGGGATTCCGGCAGGACACCCTGAAGAAATTCGAAGTAGGCTACAGCTTTGAGCAGCGCGACTCCTTTTCGAAAAAGGCAATCGGGAACGGATTCAAGACAGAGCTTCTTGTAAAGACCGGGCTTACCATCCAGCACGAGGAGCGGATCTTCGACAGGTTCAGCGGACGGGTTATGTTCCCTATCCATTCGCTGTCGGGACAGGTTCTCGGATTCGGGGGAAGGATACTTAAAGCCGATCCGAAAAGCGCCAAGTATCTCAATTCGCCGGAATCGGAGATATACCACAAGAGCCGGATCGTATACGGGATCTACCAGGCCCGGAAGGCAATATCGCGCGAAGACAGATGCTACATGGTCGAAGGCTACACCGACGTGATGTCGATGCATGAGGCCGGAATCGAAAACGTTGTGGCTTCATCAGGAACCTCGCTTACCCAGGAACAGATAAGGCTCATCAAGCGGTTCACCCCGAACATGACGATCCTTTACGACGGCGACCCGGCAGGTATCAAGGCCTCGCTCAGAGGGATCGACCTTGTGCTCGAAGAAGGGATGAATGTTAAAATCGTGCTCCTTCCCGATGGAGAAGATCCCGACTCATACTCCAAGAAAATCAGCAATGAGGAGTTCTCTCTTTATCTGAAGGAGAAGGAAACCGACTTCATAAGGTTCAAGACTCAGCTCCTGCTGGCCGAATCGAACAACGATCCGACCCAGAAGGCCAACCTTATCAGGGATATAGTTAAGTCGATAGCCGTCATACCCGAGGGTATCACCCGCACGGTTTATATCAAGGAGTGCAGCGTGGTGATGGAGGTGTCAGAAGAAGTTCTTTACCACGAGGTTAACAAGCTGAGGCAGCAGAAATCGTTTCAGGAGAGAAACAGGTACCCGGGGCTGGAGGACCTTCCCGTCCCGCCGGTACAGGCGGTTAAGCCTGTCATTTACAAGACCATTTCATTTTACTCCGAGAGGGAGGTCATCCGCCTTCTTCTGAAATACGGAAGCAGTGAGTTCGAACGCATTGTAAACAAGGAGGATGGCAGGGAAGATATAATAACCGTTTCCGACTACGTTGTAAAAGAGATCACTTCCGACGATCTCTCCTTCGACGACAAGACCTGTGCAAAGATCTTTGCCGACTTCAGGTTCTATTCCGTGCAGGGCCTCATCCCGGGCGACAAGCATTTCGTAAAGCACGAGGATCCTGACATATCGAGGTTTTCGGCCGATGTGCTGTCGGAGTCGCACGAACTGAGCCGGATATGGAAAGACAAGCAGACCTACGTCGAGACTGAGGACATGAAGCTTCGGGATGTGGTGCCGGATGCCGTGCTCAAGTTCAAGAGCGACAAGATCATTGCCGCCCGGAAGGAGATAATGACTCAGCTCGAGGAAGCCGTGAAGGAAGGGGATCAGGAAAAAGTACTGAAGCTGCAGCACCGGTTTAACAATCTCAGCACCGCCCTGGGGATGATTTCACGGCAGCTCGGTAACAGGATACTGTTATAAGCCACTCGCTGTACACATCTTTTTACTAAATTGAGACCACTTCATTTCCAGTCTGCGTTCTACCCCCCAGCCCCCCTAAAGGGGGGTTAAAGAACTAATAATATGCAACATATCAATCTATGGTGATCCATAAGCTAATGGACTACTGATTTCGAATTGAAAGCTTTTGCAGGGTTATTTCTATAATTTGACTAACCCCTATATATAATTGTAATTCAGTAGACTAAGCCCCCCTTTAGGGGGGTTGGGGGGTAAACAGAAAGGGAAACCGGACAATAATTCTAACCTGCAAAAAAGATGTGTACAAAGATTAGCTTTAGGTTGGGGGGTAGACCCAACTGGCAGGAAAGTTGATCAGCAATAGCCACCAAGGGTTGGGGGGTAAACAAAAAGGGGAATCGGACAATGATTCTGACTTGCCCAAAGAAGTGTACAAAGAGCAATGTTATAAGAGGGTAAAACCACTCTGCAAGGGATAAAATTTCGTAATTTTAATCCTGAATATCTCAATACAATTCATATGAAACTCATTCGACTGTTTATACCGGTTCTGGCAACCATTATATTCTTCTCATGCGGCAGGTCCGAAAAGGCTCCCGTGAAACTTTCCCTGAAAAAACCGAAGGATATTTCGGAGGTGGCGGTTCCGATCGACAAGGGCTTCAGTGATTACATCGCCGGATACACCTCGGGGATTGTATCAGTCAATTCACCGGTTGAGATCCGGTTCACACCCGAATTCGCCGCACAAATAAACCGGAAAAACGCAACAGGACTGTTCATGTTTGAACCGGTCATCAGGGGGGATGCGGAATGGACCGATGAACTCACACTTGTATTCAGGCCGGCAAAACCACTCGATCCGGGCACACTGTATTCAGGAAGGCTTAACCTCGACCGGCTGGCGCCTGTAAAGGATAATCTGAAAACATTCCCGATATGGATCCAGACCATCAGAAAAGATTTCATTGTTACCACCGGAATACTGGAGAGCACACCCGAAGGCGACAAGTATTCACTCCACGGACAGTTAACTGCATCCGACTATATCGCCTCTCAGGAGGTGGAATCATTTCTGCAGGCGAAAATGGGGAGAAAAAAGATGCCGGTGGTGTGGGATCATTCCGACATGCTGATTCACAGGTTTACTGTAACCGACATTGTCAGGACCGAAAGCCCTCAGAAACTGGAACTGTCGTGGGACGGTTCGCAGGCAAAGGTAAGGCAGAAAGGGAATGCCTATGTTGAAATACCGGCATCCGGCGACTTTAAGGTTACCGATATTATTGTCGCGCAGGGAGGAAGCAGGAGCATCGACATTGTATTCTCCGATCCGGTTGATGGATCGCAGGAAACCGAAGGGATAATATGGCTCTCTCCTGCCGCCGGGATGTCGGTCAGCATCAACTCGAACATAGTAAGCCTATTCCCGGTGTCGGTGCCTGAAGGCCCGTTTGAACTGAATATTGAAACATCGCTCAAAAATAAAAAAGGGGCTTCCCTCTCCTCCCCTTTCAAAAAACCTCTGGACCTGTCGCCCGTGATGCCGTCGATAGAACTTACAGGCAATGGTGTCATAGTGCCGGCATCGAAAGAGCTGATCTTCCCGTTCAAGGCGGCAAATCTGAAGGCTGTCGACCTGAAGATCATAAAGATATTTGACAACAACCTGCCCTGGTTCCTGCAGGAGAATGACATGACCACCGGTTATTCGGTGAAGAGATTCGGCCGGCCCATTTATTCCGGAAAGGTCGATCTGGTTAATCCTTCAGGAAGCGGTGCCTCAGGATGGAACCTCTATACAATCGATCTTTCCGAATATATCGACATAGAGCCCGGAATCCTTTACAGGGTGGAACTGTCGATGAGGCCGTCATATTCGCTTTATCCCTGCTCCGATATGGCGGAAATGGAGCAGTTTGAGGAGATGTTAAAGATGACGGAAGAGACGGGCCGTTCGTCATGGGACGATCCCGACAATTTCTATTCCGACAGCGATGATTACATCTGGTATTCTTTCGGCTTCAACTGGCGCGACCGGGACAATCCGTGCAAGGCGGCATATTTCAATCCCGACAGGAAGATAAAGAGGAACATACTTGCCTCGAATTTCGGGATCATTGCAAAGAAAGGATCGGGCAATGACCTGAATGTCATCGTAAGCGATCTGCTCACTGCCCTGCCTCTCAGCGAGGTCGACATCACCGTTTATGACATGCAGATCCAGCAGATAGCCTCGGGGATAACCGGCAAGGACGGTTCAGTGAAACTCACCTGCGAAGGGAATCCCTTCCTGGTTATTGCGGGGAAGGACCGTGACCGTAATTACCTCAGGATAACGGACGGTTCAGCGCTATCGATGAGCTCCTTCGATGTTTCCGGGGTTACTCCCGAAAAGGGCATCAAGGCTTTCATCTTTGGTGAAAGGGATGTCTGGCGGCCGGGCGATTCAATATTCCTTTCAGTCTTTATCAGGGATATGAACAAGAGCCTTCCTCCCGATCATCCCGTTCAGTTCGAGCTTACCAACCCGCTCTCGCAGAAAGTGGATCATCAGGTTGTTGTGCCTGCCGGAAGGAATCTTCTCACCTTCAGGACGGCCACTGCTCCCGATGCCGTAACGGGTGATTACACGGCAAGGTTCAGCATCGGAGGCGCAAGGTTCACAAAGAGAGTAAGGGTGGAAACTATCAAGCCTAACAGGCTCCGTATCGATCTCGGTTTCCCGGGTGAGATGCTGGGCGGGACAGGCAGCTCAACCAGGGGAACGCTTAGGGTCAAATGGCTGAACGGCGCCACGGCAGGGAACCTTAAATCGTCGGTTGAATATATGCTGAAACCCACCAGAACCACTTTCCAGGCATTTCCGCAGTACAATTTCGATGACCCTTCGATACTTTTTTATTCCGAGACTGCCAGCATGTTTGAAGGATCGGTTGATGAGAGCGGCAATGCCGCTGTGATATTCAACCCGGGAGACGAGATACGTGCCCCGGGCATGATGAATGCCGTTTTCACCGCAAAGGTTGCCGAGAAAGGAGGCGACGAAAGCATTACCCAGGCTGTTTACAAATATGCTCCGTATAAGATATTCGCAGGGATAGAACTTCCGGATCTCAAGGGTAACGACAGGATGATTTTTACCGACAGGGAAAACAAGGTTAACATCGCAACTGTCGATCCGCTTGGCAATCCGGTTAACACCGAAACGGAAATCAATATTTACAGGATATCCTACAGCTGGTGGTGGGAATCGGACCAGGAGGATCTTGCGTCATACATTTCAAACAACATCTACAAACCCGTCATCAGCTCTAAAGTCATCACCAGCAACGGGAAAGGGTCCTTCAATTTCACAATCCCCCGGAATGACTGGGGCAGGTATCTGATCAGGGTTTCTATCCCGGGAGGACATGCAACGGGAAAAATCGTCCTGATTGACTGGCCGTGGGAATACGGAATGAAGGGGAACGCCGAGGGAGCAACGCTTCTTTCGATAAATACAGACAAGGAAAAATACAAGCCTGGTGAGGAAGTAAAACTCAGCTTTCCGGCACCTGAAAACTCAAGGATAATAGTGACACTTGAGAACTCAACGACTGTCGTTGAAGAGATCCGTGCAATCGGACAGAAAGGCAACAGTGTGGTTACATTCAGGGCCAGGCCGGAGATGGCTCCGAACGTCTATGCCAATGTGACTGTCATTCAGCCCCATGCCCAGACACTTAACGACATGCCCATGAGGCTGTACGGGGTGGTGCCGGTGATGGTGGAAGATCCTGAGACCAGGCTTGAGCCGGTGATAACCATGCCGAATCAGCTGAGGTCGGGACAGCAGTTTGAAGTCAAAGTCAGTGAGGCCGGAAAGAAACCGATGAGCTATACACTGGCGATAGTTGACGAAGGGCTTCTGAATATAACCGGATTCCGAACACCCGATCCGTGGAATTATTTCTATGCACGTGAAGCGCTGGGAGTGAGGACCTGGGATCTGTACGACATGGTTCTGGGCGCTTTCGGCGGAACCCTCGACAGGCTTCTTGCAACGGGAGGAGATGAAGCCCTTATCGACCGGGCGGCAAACAAGGCACAGCGTTTCATTCCGGTTGTGAAGTTCCTCGGACCCTTCACGCTCGGTCAGGGCAGGACTGAAACACACAGCATCACCCTTCCCCAGTATACAGGATCGGTGAGGGCCATGGTAATTGCCGGGAACGACAGGGCTTACGGATTTACTGAAAAGAGCGTCCCGGTGAAGGATCCGCTGATGATACTGGCAACAGCGCCGCGGGTCGTGAGTCCGGGTGAAAAAGTTGCACTGCCTGTGACTCTGTTCATTCAAAAAGAAAATATAACCAGTGTCAGTCTTACCGTCGAAAGCAATGCACTTTTGAGTTTTGAAGAGACTTCCCAAACCATTGCCGTGGAAGGAACCGGAGAAAAGGATGTTGATTTCTCATTCACGGCCGGGGACAAGACCGGAATCGCGACAATAAAGCTGAAGGCGACAGGAGGAGGAGAGACAGCCGTTTACGATATAGAGCTGGATGTCAGAAGTCCCAATCCTCCTGAAACAAGAGCTGAACTGAGGATACTGAAGCCTGGCGAAAAATGGGAAACATCATTCACCCCGTTCGGGATGGAAGGCACCAATTCAGCTACGCTCGAAACATCGCTGCTGCCTTCGGTAAACCTTGGGAAACGTCTGGGTTACCTTATTGAATACCCTCATGGATGCACCGAGCAGATCATTTCGGCAGCCTTCCCGCAGATATGGCTGAATGAGATTTCCGCTGTCGATACGGCCGATGCAGGGAAAGCCCAGCAGAATGTTATTGAAGCAATCAACAGGATGGTCACCCGGCAGATGAACAACGGAGGACTTGCCCTGTGGCCGGGGTATTACCAGCCCGACAACTGGGTGACCTCGTATGCCGGTCATTTCATGGCCGAAGCAGAGCGCAAGGGATATGCGATACCCCAGGATTTTAAAAGAAAATGGACAAGCTACCAGAAAAGAGCAGCCCAGGACTGGAGGTATGATCCCAAATTCCTGCAGACAGCAAATGACCAGGCTTACAGGCTTTTCTCCCTTGCCCTTGCAGGCTCGCCCGAGAGAGGCGCCATGAACAGGCTGAGGGAATCGCCGGATTTACCACAGGTTGCACGGTGGCTCCTGGCTGCCGCGTTTGCCACATCAGGGCGGCCGGAAGCCTCCTCAGAACTTCTCGACATGAGGAACCTGGAGACAGAAAAAGAATATTCAGGCTACTACTACGGAAGTCCGTTGCGCGACAAGTCCATAATACTCTATACCCTGGCAACACTTAAGAAGGAAGAGGAAGCCCTTCCATTGCTCGGGTCGGTTTGTGATGAACTCAACTCCGAAACATGGTTCAGCACCCAGTCGGTTGCCTGGGGACTTTTCTCATACATGAAATTTGCCGGACTGACATCTCCGGGCGGGACAGGAGAAGCAGCGTTCAGGATTACCCAGAACGGGCAAGGCTCCGACCTGAAAGTTGGTCCGGGCAGGGTAAACACAAGAATTCTGAAAATTACGGCAGGAACAAATAACCTCGTTGCTGAAAACCTGTCAGACAAGCCATTGTATTTCAACCTTGTGAGAAAGGGGACACCGCTTGTTTCAGATCAGTCGGCTGCTGATAACGGACTGAGTCTCAGGGTCGACTACACGGATACCGGTTTGAAGCCTGTCGATCAGAGGAACCTGGTACAGGGAACCGACTTCATGATGGTTACAAAGGTGACGAACACCTCATTCGACAGGGTTGATAACATCGCTCTGACCCAGATGGTGCCATCGGGCTGGGAGATACTGAACACCCGGATGTTCGAGGCTGATTACGGAATAAAGGAGAGTCCGTATGAATACCGCGACATCAGGGATGACAGGGTCAACACCTATTTCTCACTGAATCGGGGTGAATCGAAGACCTTCGTGCTGATACTCAATGCAGCATACAAGGGAGAATACTATCAGCCGGCAGTATTGTGCGAGGCGATGTACACTCCCGATTACCGCTCAAGGGTTCCGGGAACCAGGGTTATCGTCAGAGGACAGTGAGTTGAACAAGGCGCTGAAAATAACGCTGATCATAGCCGGCGTGGCAGTGATCCCTGTCCTGATCGCTCCCATGCCCCGGTTCACAACACCCCTGTCGACAGTGGTTGAGGCCCGCGACGGCAGTCTTCTCGGGGCGAGGATTGCGGATGACGGCCAGTGGAGGTTTCCGCCCGGGGAGGAAGTCCCTGAAAAATTCAGGAAAGCTCTTCTGTCTTTCGAAGACAAATATTTCTTTTTTCATCCGGGGATAAACCCTGTTGCCATATTCCGTGCATTGAGAGACAACATTCGTTCGGGCGGGATAGTTAGCGGAGGAAGCACAATCACCATGCAGGTAGCAAGGCTGTCGAGGGGAAACAGGCCCAGGACCTACGGCGGAAAGATAATCGAGATCTTCCAGGCCTTCAAGATGGAAATATTCAGATCGAAGAAACAAATACTAAGAATTTATGCGGCCAATGCACCTTTCGGAGGAAACATCGTAGGTCTCGATGCCGCCGCGTGGAGATATGCCGGAAAAGCACCTGCTGACATCACATGGGCCGAAGCTGCCGCTCTGGCGGTCCTTCCAAATTCCCCGTCGCTTGTGTATCCCGGAAGAAACCAGGAGATACTTGCGAAAAAAAGGAATGATCTGCTCAGAAAGCTTTATGAAAGGAAGTATATCGATTCGCTTACACTTGTCCTTTCGATGGATGAACTGCTTCCGGGGGAGCCCAAAGTTCTTCCCTCTCTGGCACCTCACCTGACGGACCTGTACTACACCACCCGCCGGGGAGAGAGGATCAGGACCACAATCGATCAGGCTATTCAGGAACAAACAGTGGCGATTGTCAACATGCATCAGCAGGAGCTATCGGCAAACCTGATCTTCAATGCAGCCGCACTTATTGTGGATGTCCCTTCGGGAGAAGTGCTGGCCTATGCCGGCAACAGCACCAATGAAGGACTGGCGGATCATGGAGGCAGTGTGGATATTGTCCGTTCGCCCAGAAGCACGGGAAGCATCCTTAAACCCCTGATCTACGCGGGAATGCAGGAATCGGGCGAGCTTCTTCCGGGCACCCTGGTACCGGATATACCGACAAGATTCCCCGGTTTCACACCGAAGAATTTCGATGAGACCTACAGCGGCGCAGTACCGGCGGATGCTGCCCTTTCGCAGTCGCTCAACATCCCGGCTGTAAGCATGCTCCGGACCTACACCCCGGAAAGATTTCTTGAACTCCTCGGAAAGACCGGATTTACAACTTTCAATAAACCGGCTGATCATTACGGGCTTTCGCTGATCCTGGGAGGCGGAGAGGCCTCCCTCTGGGAACTCACCGGAGTCTATGCCTCATTGTCGAGGGTATTGGGGAGGTATTCAAGGGAGAAGAGATATGTTACAGGCGATTACCATCCTCCCCTGCTGACTCAGGAGGAAGATGATGAAAAGACACCGGAGGAAGATGAAAACCCGGTCCTGTCAGCCGGATCTATATGGCTCACCTATGAAGCATTGAGGAAAGTGAACCGTCCGGAGACCGAGGCCGGATGGCAGTATTTTGCCTCAACACCCGAGCTTGCCTGGAAAACCGGCACCAGTTTCGGGTTCAGGGATGCATGGGCGGTTGGCACAACACCCGGATATGTGATCGCAGTGTGGGCAGGTAATGCCGACGGAGAGGGCAGGCCCGGGCTGACCGGAGTATCGGCAGCGGCTCCGCTGATGTTCGATCTTGCCGGGATAATGAAGGAGAGCGAATGGTTTTCACCACCCTATGAGACGCTGACCGCAATAGAAGTATGCAGTGAGAGCGGTCACAGGGCAGGACCTGATTGTCCGGAAAAAGTTGAAGTGTTTGCATGCACCGGCGGGCTCAGAACTGAAGCCTGCCCGTATCACACCATTGTCCACCTCGACCGGAGCCGGAGCAGGCAGGTGAATGCAGGTTGTGTATCCGCGTCGGAGATGGTAAATGAGCCATGGTTCATCCTGCCTCCTGCAATGGAGTATTTCTACAGGCAGAAGCACCCGGGATACAAGCCGCTTCCTCCCTTTGCACAGGGATGCGAACCCGACAAGAGCCGTCCGGTTATGGAGTTTATTTATCCCACATCAGGAATCAGGATCTTCATACCCCGCGATCATACGGGAGAACTGACCAGGGTGATAGCGGAAGCTGTTCACAGGAATCCTTCCGAAAAGCTTTTCTGGCATCTTGACGAGGAATATATCACTTCAACAACATTCATCCACCAGACAGAGATCTTTGCATCTCCCGGAAACCACAGGCTGACAATAGTGGATGAAAGCGGCAATACGGCAAACTGTTCATTTGTGATAATTGCAGATTCCAGGTCACCCCTTTACCCCCAAACCCCCCAATCTTTATACACATCTTTTAATAACATTGAATCACTTCATTCCTATTTTACGTTCTACCCCCCAGCCCCCCTAAAGGGGGGTTAAAGAACTAATAATGTGCAACATATCAGTCTGTGGTGATCCATAAGTTAACGGACTACTGATTTCGGATCGAAAGCTTATGTGGGCTATTACCATCAATTGATGCCCCTCTATATATAGTTGTAAACCAGCAGACTAAAGCCCCCCTTTAGGGGGGTTGGGGGGTAGAAGAAAAGGGAAACCGGACAATAATTCTAACTTGTAAAAAAGATGTGTACAAAGATTAGAACAAAACAGGGAGACTATAATTATATTGATGGAAAATTTTTGTAATATTTTTGAATGGAAAAACGACCAATACACATAAAAATGAAAAAATTTCTCTTCCTGATGATTTTTATGATCTCATCTGTTTCAGTCAATGCACAAAATGAGATCAGAAACCTGCTTGAAGAACTCGCTGACCTTGCAGGTGTCGATGTCAACTTAACAGGATCAGCCTTTAAATCGACCAGGCTGATGAACGGTCACTCCACCGAAAGGATGGCCCCCGCGGAGCTGGATTTCAGGATATCGCACCGTTTCGGCCGGCTGAACACCGGAGCTTATGAATTCTTCGGTCTCGACCAGGCCAGCATTCACCTCGGGCTCGATTACGGAATAACAAAATGGCTGATGGTGGGTGTCGGACGAGGCACCTATGAAAAGACCTTTGACGGTTTTGCCAAATTCTCGATTGCACGGCAGTCGGGCGGTGAGGCCAATCTGCCCGTATCGGTGTCGCTTCTCTCATCAGCTGCTTACCGGACGATCAAACCCGGTGCGGGCGACGAGTATACCTTCAATGAGAGAATGTCGTACGTCGGACAGCTTCTGGTTTCAAGGAAATTCAACGAGAACTTCTCGCTTCAGCTGATGCCATCTGTAGTCAGCAGGAATATTGACAGGACTGAACCGGATCTGCTGTGGGCGGCAGGCGCCGGCGGAAGGGTTAAGCTTGCGAGGAGGATAAGCCTGAACGCCGAGTATTACTACAGCTTCGATCCCGGAACATACCTGGGATCAGAAGTGTTCAATCCGTTGTCGATCGGGTTCGACATCGAGACCGGCGGACACGTTTTCCAGCTGATCTTCACCAACTCACTGGCCATGATAGAAAAGGGATTCATAGGGGAAACGACCGGCAGCTGGGGAAAAGGCGATATACATTTCGGGTTCAATATCTCCAGGGTCTTTAACCTTAAATAAGCCGGGGAGGGAACAGGCTCAAGAGTGGTTATTCGGTACGCGGTATGAGGTACGCGGTATGCGGTGAAAAATTTAAGGATTATCTTTGTCAGCTATGATACAAGATGTCAGCGAAGAATTATTTCCCGTGGTTGATCCGGACGGCAATGAGATATCAATGGCTCCCCGGAGTCTGTGCCACGATGGTCTCAGCATGCTGCTCCACCCTGTTGTCCACCTGCATCTCTTCAACGAAAGGGGTGAGCTCTATCTTCAGTTAAGGGCGAAGACCAAGGATCTCCTTCCGGGGTACTGGGATTCATCGGTGGGCGGGCATATGGATCCCGGGGAAATGCCTGAGGAAGCTCTCAGGAGGGAAGCGATGGAGGAACTTGGAATTAGCAATTTCAATTACAGGCTTATAAGAAAATATATCTGGGAATCGAACCGGGAAAGGGAGCTGGTCTACTCATTTACAGGCAGTTCCAATAGCATACCTCTAATAAGCAACGATGAGATCGATGATGGCAGGTTCTGGTCAGTTCAGGAAATCCTCGACAATCTGGGGAAAAACATCTTCACGCCAAACTTCGAATATGAGTTCAGGAGGTTTTTTCGTAAATTGTAGTTGTAATGCTGTGTTTACCAGTTAGTTTTACCCCCGAGCCCCCTGGCTTGCTCCGCCAATGCGGCTACATGAAAGCGCAGAAGGACGGGGCATACAGGATGATCCATTTTAGACTCAGGCCGTAGGCCTTGTATATTTTAGGGATGGGCGTAGCCCGTCCTTATGGCAGTCAATTGATGCAAAGCCCCGTATGGGGCGAAATAGATGTGCCAATTCTAATGGCCCATATGGCCTGATAAACAATGTTTTGTCCGGAAAAACCATATCGCCCCTAACGGGGCTCTACAACCGGGGGGTTGTCATAAACGGGGCGTTGCCCCGCTCTAAAACATTTTGCCCCTAACGGGGCTGGAGGACAGTTCCTGAAAGAATGGGATTTGTCTAATTTGCAGGATTTTAGCCCCCCTTCAGGGGGGTTGGGGGGTAGAAAATGGCAGGTGGCGTCCCCGAGAGTTGAAGATGGTGTTTCAGGAGTTGAGGGTGGGGTCCATTGTATATAATCTGTAATGGCGTGCAAATAACATATATGGTAATTTTTTCAGCTTTAAGTCATTTTTACCTAATTTGCATCCATAAAGGAATCAAAATGAAAAAATCCATTCTGATCATCATTCTGACATCATTCAGCCTTGCATCCATCTCACAGACTGCCGGGACAAACCAGGTTGCGTTCAAAAAGACCTCGTATGATCTTTCGGTTCCGCCAAAACCCATCGACCCTCAGATCGTGCAGGATCAGGATGACATGACATGGGATGATTATCATCCTATACCGGGGAAAAACTGGGCCGATCCGTCGCTTGAGCCGGGGAGAAAATTCCGTATGGCGCTGGTGGCGGTTGACTTTCCCGATCAGCCCTTCGTAATAACCCGGCCTAAGCAGTCGGAGCTCTTCGGAAATCCACAGATCGATCCCATCCTCAGGGAAGAAGTGCCTCAGTTCTATTCCGATTTCTGGCTTAAGCCATCTGAAGTTAACCATGGCCAGACTATCAATGGTTACTGGATGGAACAGTCGCGCGGCAGGTTCGGCATCACTTCACTCGATGCCTTCGGTCCTTACAGGATGCCTGCAAACCTGTGGGAATACGGCCTCAACGAATGGGGCCAGCACGACTTCACTCCCGACGGAAGGCGCCCGTCAAAAAGGATGGAGAGGCATGTGGATTCAATCTGGAAGGCAGACAAGGGAGACCTGAAATCGCAGTATGATGCAATCCTCAGGATTTATGCAGGATATGACGAAACAGGAGTGTGGCAGGAGTTCGGTGAGATGAAGTTCCTGTCGAAGGATGACATCCCGCCTGAATGGGGAAATCCGGATACCACGAAGCCACGCTGGGCTGCAACACGTTATGTGCCGTGGACATCATGGAAGGCTGCACAGATGCAATGGGGACTTTCGTCGATACGCCAGGGAGAGAACTCCGGAACCATAACCCACGAACTTGGCCATTATGCATTTTCAATTGGCGACAACAACAACAATCCCTATGTCGAACCGTACAGGAGAGTGGGCTCGGGAACATGGGACATGATGGACCGGGGCTGTTTCAACGGCCCGGGCGGACCGCACATGAGGTGGGTGGTGCCTCCGACTATGGGCGCAGCGATGCCTGCCGGCCTGATGCTCCGGAACAGGATGATTAACGGGTTCCTCGACAAGGAGCATGTGCTCACCCTTAGCAGGGAAGGACTTGCCTTATCGGGTCCGGTGGTGGCAACAGTGACTGCCAGGGCGGTGGAACCTCTGCCCGGATCCTTCGCAGGCATAGTAGTAAGGCTCGACGGAGCTGAGCCACACGACAGGACGCCGGTTGACGATCCCGCCACAAATCCGCTGTCGCCCGGCATACCGAATTACGATTTCTATTCACTCGAGGTAGTTCAAAGGATAGGCTACGACTCCTTCTGTCCCGACAACGGGGTGCTTCTGGCAAAGAACAAGGACAAGGAAAGCCGTAACGGCGGTCCCAACGGATTCAACTGCTTCAACTGGGTGATCGATGCCCATCCGGAGGATATCAATATGGTTGATTATGTAAGGCCCGACGGCCAGAAAGTGATGAGGACAATAGCCGACTACAGGCAGCTCAATGATGCCCTGTTCCACGCAGGGCTCAATTCGGGAAGCCTTGCGGAATGGACCGATGAGCATAACAGGCTTCATTTCTATATTATCGATCAGAAGCTTAATGAGAACGGGATACTGTCGTATGAACTGGGCATAAGATCGCTGGATGGATCGGGTCCTCAAAAGAGAGGAGTGTCGGTCACTCCGCCGAGGGTTAAGAAAATCCCGACAGAAGGCGGGTACATTCGCTTCACTGTTCAGAACACTGGTGATGCGGCGGACACATCGGAGCGGCCTGACAGCGATATCTACAGGATCACTGCAGAATGTGAAGGAGAAGGATTCTCAGCAGCAATTCTGAACAGTTTCATTTCGCTCCGTCCCGGAGAAACGGGTGAAGTACCGGTATACATCTCGGTTGAAAACGCGACAGCCCGAAAGGCGAATATCAGACTGACAGTCAGGTCGGAAAGTAATCCTCAGCTGGAAGTTACCGAAACACTGGCAATAAAAAAGAATTAACCTGCTGTTTCTGTTCCCCTGAAGCCCCTGTCAGGCATGATTTATACTGGTTATCTGCCAATACTT
>CAYQRF010000042.1:0-15214 GCA_964419775.1 uncultured Rikenellaceae bacterium | reverse complement strand
AACTATATTGTCGGGGACGGGGATATACTGCATATCAGGTTTAATGTTTAACCTTTTGAATGTCAAAGAAATCACTGATAGCGATAGTCTTACTTTCACTCCTGACAGTCTGGAGCCAGTCACAAATCATATCGGATAATGCAAAGCTGCTGAAGGCTGTCGCCGCAAGGGGACAGGCAGAGGTTGTCATAACCGTCAGCGGTGTTGATGACATCCGCAGGCTGTCGCGCGATTATTCAATTCGCTCAACCGGTGAAAAAGAGGTGAGCCTGCTTCTGTCGCCTCTTACAGTCGAACGCTTCATTTCTGAAGGAAAAAGTTACCTTCTAAAAGAGGAACCGGTCATCAAGGGAGAGATGACTGCGGTCAGCCTGGCGGAGGCGATGGTATGGGATACTTACCCGACCTTTACCCAGTATGATTCCATCATGCATTCCTTTGCTTCCCTTTATCCTTCACTTTGCATGCTCGATACCATTGGAATGTCAATTAACGGGAAACAGGTTTTTGTGCTCAAAATATCTGATAACTGCCTGAAAGATGAGTCAGAGCCTGAAGTATTCTATTCCTCATCAATCCATGGCGATGAAACAGGAGGTATGATAATGATGCTCAGGCTTTCCGATTATCTTCTCCGGAATTATACAACCGACAGCCGGGTGAAGAACCTTGTTGACAATCTGGAGATATGGATAAATCCCCTGGCAAATCCCGACGGGACCTACAGGAACGACGATGTAATAAGTTCTCCGGTGCGTTTCAATGCTGCCGGGTATGACCTGAACCGCAACTTCCCTGATCCCGAAGGGCCACAGGTAACTCTGCAGAAGGAGACCATCGATATGATAGGGTTTATGTCAGAGCGCCGCTTTGTTCTCTCAGCAAATTTCCATTCGGGAGAGGAGGTGGTCAATTATCCATGGGACAGGTGGCCTTACGAACATGCCGACGATGACTGGTTTTACACAGTGAGCAGGGAATGGGCGGATACCGTTCATCTTCATTCTCCTCAGGGTTATATGGATTACCTCGACAATGGCGTCACGAGAGGCTGGGAATGGTACTCCATCTTCGGGGGACGGCAGGATTACGTCACTTACAGCCTTTATGGCAGGGAACTCACCGTCGAACTCGATGAGGATTATATTACCCCCGTTTCTGAACTTGATAATCTCTGGGAATATAACTACCGGTCGATGCTTGGCTATTTCGAAAATGCATTATTCGGGATAAGGGGCAGGATTACCGGCTTTTACGATGGAAAGCCTGTGCCCGCCTCAATCGTTATAGAAGGCCACGACAGGGATAATTCACATGTTGTCAGCGACACTGCATCAGGTGTTTTCACCCGGCTCATCTCACCCGGAATTTACGACCTGAAAATATCGGCCGGTGGATTCAGGGATACGATAATACAAAATGTAAACGTTATACCGGGTGAACGGACGGATATCAATATCGTTCTGGTTCCCCTGGTTAAGCCGCCTGACACGACGAAGAGACTTAAACCATTCCTTTATCCGAATCCCGGCCATGGTGAAGTGAATGTTATTTTGCCTGAAGACCTCACAGGATCACTGAATGTGAAAATATATGGAATCACCGGGGAGTTATTTTCCGATTTTGATATTGAGGCGCCTGAGGGAGAACCCGTAAAGCTGGATTTGAGTGGGCTGGGGCCTGGTGAATATATAATTGTATTTAAAAGCATGACAAACAGGCTTTCGGGCACCGGAAGGTATGTTATAACAATGTTATAACATTGGTTTTAGCTCTTGTTTTGCTTTCGTATCATGAAAAGATTATTTTTGGAGTTTTCAAAACGAAGCGGAGAATAGATATGACAGGAAAGAAGATAATATCGGTATTTGTTTTATTGTGCGGTTTTCTTGGGCTTTCGGGTCAGGGAGCTTATCTTCCTCCGGATAAGCCGGCGTTGATTATCGGGATTGTTGTTGAACAACTCAGGTTTGATCAGATTGAACGGCTGAGGGACAGGTTTTCGGAGAACGGGATCAAGAGAATGATCAACGAGGGGACTTTTTTCAGAAATGCTTCCTATGATTACATGCTGACACAGTCGGCTCCTGGTTTTTCGACGGTTGCAACGGGAACAGAACCTGCCTATCATGGAATAACCTCGGATAACTGGTATGTTCCGCTTAAGAATGATTTCGTATATTGTACAAAGGATGTCAGTGTCAATCCTGTCGGAGGAAGCTATGAGTCGGGTCTTCATTCACCCCTGAACCTTAATGCATCGACATTTGCCGATGAGCTCAAGATAGCCACAGGCAAGCGATCGAAAGTTTTTTCGGTAGGGGTAAAGGAGCAGGCGGCTATTCTTACCGCAGGCCATTCAGCCGACGGAGCCTTCTGGTACGACAATACCACGGGCGGCTGGATGTCGTCGACTTATTACCTGGATGCACTTCCTTCGTGGGTCAACGATTTTAATGCCATGAAGCACCAGGAGACCTATCTCAACTCATCATGGACGCTTTCGAGGGAAGCAGATGCTTATTCGACCTGTCTTCCGGATTCGAACAAATTCGAGAAAGGGTTCGGCGGACTGAACTATTTTCCATATGACTTAAACAAGTTAAGCAAACCATCGTCGGGGAGAAATGCTGTCCGCAACTATGCTTTCCTGAGAGAAACTCCGTTTGCCGATGCCCTGACTACTGATTTTGCAATTAAGCTGATTGAACAGGAGGGGATGGGGAAGGATGACGTTACCGATTTTCTTTCGGTCTGCTATTCGTCGACCGACTATATAGGACACAGGTTTGGTCCGTCGTCGGTAGAGACGGCTGATGCTATTCTGAGACTCGACAGGAACATTGAGACACTTATGAATTACTTAAATGACAATCTTGGTAAGAGGAACGTTCTCATCTATTTCACTTCTGCCCACGGTGTGGCAGAGGTTCCTCCTGTAATGGCCGACAGCAGGATCCCCTCGGGTTATTTCAAACAGAATCAGGCTCTTCAGCTTCTAAGGAGTTATCTTAATGCAGTTTATGGTGAGGGCGACTGGGTAAGGGGTTTTTCGGAGAGGCAGATCTTCCTTAACCGGACTCTTATCGAGGATGCACGGATGCCGATCGAGGATATCCAGAAGAAGACGGCGCGGTTCCTCACCCAGTTCACAGGCGTGGCGTCAGCTTATCCTTATTATGCCTTTGAGGCAAATGATTTCGGGAATGGTCATCTGAAAAGAATAATCAACAACTTCAGTCCCCAGCGTTCGGGCGATGTCATTGTCACCCTGCATCCGGGCTGGGTGGAGGTTGATGACGATCACATTACCGGCCACAATTCACCCTATGAATATGATTGTCATGTTCCGCTGATATGGTATGGCTGGACTGTCAACAGGTCGACGGTTATGCGTAAGGTGAATATGACCGATGTTGCAGCAACGCTTTCATCATTATGCAGGATACCATATCCCAACGCATGCACGGGTGAGCCTATGCCTGAACTGTTCAGATAGATTGCCTGGCGGCATCTCTTTCAGCACACGCCTCCTTAAGCAGGCCGGGATTCTTTTCGCATCCGTTGCCCAGGATTATAAGGTTGGCTCCGGCGCTGAATGCTTCAGCTATTTCACCTCTGGATTTTATGCCGCCTCCGACAGCGATCGGTACCACTACATTTTCCCTGACAGCACTGATTATTTCCGGAGGAACGGGATTCAGGGCACCGCTGCCAGCTTCGAGGTAAATCATTTTTAAACCAAGCATCTCCCCGGCCATTGCAGTGGCTACCACAAGGTCGGTCTTGTCGGCCGGAATGGCTTCGGTCTGACTTATATACTCAACCGAGGTTTTCTTTCCGCAACCCACAAGGATATAACCTACGGAAATCAGTTTTTCCTTCACACTTCTGAGGAAAGGAGCTGCAATGACGTGATTTCCTATCAGGAGTTCGGGATTTCTCCCTGAGATGAGGGACAGCAGGAGGATGGCATCAGCTTTCAGGCTCAGCTGGAGGAGGTTTCCCGGAAAAAGGACAACCGGAATGCTGCACTGGCTTCTGACGGATTCTATCAGACCGTCAATACTGTTGAAAGTAAGGCTTCCTCCAACCAGGATATAGTCTGTCCCCGATCCGGATGCGATCTTCAGGATCCTCTTCAGGTCCTTGTCCGACGTCTTGTCGGGATCGAGAAGAAGGGCGATGCTCTTTTTGCCGGGGAAATTATCCTTTATCATAATTCTTTTTGGTCCAGACTATTGTGTAATTATCATATCTCGTATAGAACAGGTCGAATGAGTCATTGATCTTTTTTGTCTTCACGCTTCCCTGTATCTCACCTGAATCCTTAACATCGAATGGTTCGATTGTGATGTTTTTCTTAATGCTTATTCCCTCCTTGTCGCAGATCTTGTAAAGAGCTTCCTTGGCGCACCAGTGAAGGTAAAGATGATAGACGCGCTTTTCAGGATCCTTTGTTATCTTCTCTTTCCTGTTTATGAATTTGAATGCTATCCGGCCGATATTTGTGCTCATGTATTCAAGGTCAATACCTACCTTCTCGTTGGTGCTCAGCAGTATTGAGGTGAGTTTGTTTGAATGGGAGATGCTTATGAACCGGGAACCGTCCCTGAGAAACGGTTTATTATTCTTGTTGTAGACAATCCTGGCATCCCTGCCCAGCAGTTCGGCCAGAAGGGCCCTGACGCTCAGGAATTCAAGTTTTCTTGATGTGCTTGCAAAACCCTTGTATTTCTTCTTGTCTACAATATCCAGGTCGACCATACCGAGCAGGGTATTGATGTCCTCCTCAATTTTCCATACACCAAGTATTGTGTACTCATTCAGGTAATGCTTAGAAATACATCCCATCAGTCATCAGAGAGTTTACTTCTTCTTCCACTCCAGGGTTTCAATCAGATGAACAACATCTTCCCTGAAGAAATCGATCACCGGAGTCAGGGAATCGGCATTCGGTTCTGATTCAAAGTAGAGTGATCCCCTGAGATAATGATCAGTGCTGTCAGTAACGTAAAACTGAACGGCGGTTGCCGTATTGCCCCTGAGGTCATAAAAGATTCCGAAAATCCGCTTTTCCGGATCACTTATTACCTGTTCATTAATGGCATCGGCTTTTGTTATGTGGTTTTTGACATTCATGGTGTAGGTTTGTTCGACGAGCTCTTCAAGATCACCGTGAATATCCTTGTATGTCAGGTGGAGGCTGGCCTTGTAGCCTGGAAATTCTATGTTGAACCAGCCCGGCTCCGGAGCGTTTTCAATCTTATCCGAAATAACTCCGTACCGCGGGTATTCGAATGCCAGGGGCAGGTTTCCAGATTCTGCCGGGTTATTGAAAGTGACATATTCCTTATCCGGGAGATCGATCCTGAAATAGCCCCGCGGTTTTGGAACAGGAGCTTTCCTGCAGCCTGCAAAGCCTGCCAGCATTATCAGAATCAAGAGTAAAGCACAGCTACTCTTTATTTGTCTTACCATTATCGTCATTTATTTCAACGCGAATCTCCTTTATCCTTCTCTTGTCAGCAGACTCGATCCTGAACTTGAAATTTCCATATGTAACGACCTGACCTTTCTGGGGGATCTCGCCTGTAAGCTCAAGCAGAAGTCCGGCAAGCGTTTCAGATTCGCCTCTTACATTCTCAAAAGGATCGCCTGAGATGTCGATTATCTTGAAAAAGTCATTAAGCAGTATTTTCCCTTCAAAAACATAGGTGCGATCGTCTATTTTCCGGTGCATTGATTCATCCTCGTCGCTCTCATCGGTGATTTCACCAACAATCTCCTCCAGTACATCCTCGAGGGTGATGATTCCGGAGGTGCCGCCGTATTCGTCGATAACTACCGCCATATGTATCTTCCTTATCTGGAATTCCTTGAGGAGTTCATTTATTTTCTTTGTTTCCGGGACGAAATGCACGGGCCTCATCAGCGACTGCCATTTGAAGCTGTCGGGATTGTTGATATAGGGAAGAATATCCTTGGCGTAGAGGATCCCTTTTACTGAATCGAACGATCCTGCATAAACCGGAATCCTTGAAAAGCCTGATTCGATGATGGTCGATTTTACCTTGTTGAAGCCTGCCTTTATATTAATGGCAGTCACATCGATTCTCGGGCACATAATCTCGCTTACGTTTATATTCCCGAAGTTGACTATCCCCTTAAGGATTTTTTCATCCTCATTAATATCGTCCGATGCAAGTGTGAGAGCTTCCGACAGATCGTCCATGCTTATGTTGGCATGCCTGTGTCCTGCCCTTTTCTTTACAAATGAAGTGGAAAAGATGAGAAGAGCGGTTAAAGGCCTGAACAGTTTCAAGAGAAAGGCCAGCGGAAATGCCATGAAAAGCGACATAGGCAGTTGTTTCCTGGTAGCAAACACCTTTGGAATCACCTCACCGAAAAGCAGGAGGATGAAAGTGATAACCACAACTTCTATAATGAAACCCAGAACCGGGTAAGGGCTGAAGTCAAAGAGCATTGAACTCAAAAAGGCTGCCAGAAGCACAACCGCTATGTTGACCGTGTTGTTGGCAACGAGTATTGTACTGAGGAGAGTGTCGGGCGAGTCGTGAAGCTTCAGGACCATAGCTGCCTTTCTGGACTTGTCTGACCTTAGTTTTTCGATGTCTTCCGGACGAAGTGAGAAGAAAGCCACTTCAGATCCCGACATGAGCGCAGATAAAAAAAGGAGCAGGGCAAGTATCAGGAAGCCTAAGATCAACTTTAAATCAAGATGACCGGCGGCCATGCCTGTTAACAATGCGACAGATGATAAAGAAATATCCGCTTCCAATTCCAGATTCTTTAAAACAGACTGCTAGAACGGGAGATCATCATCGCCGGATGCCTGGTAACCTGAAGCCGGATCGTTCACTTCAGGAACGTCGTTATCCCTGTCCGGAGTTTCACTCCTGATGGGCTCATTGCCTGTTCCGGTGCTGCCTGCCGGAGCCGGTTTTTTATCCAGAACCAGGAAGGTGTCGGCGAGGATCTCAGTAATGTATTTGTTGTTCCCTTCCTTATCGACGTATGAACGCGTCTTTATTTTCCCGACGATATAGAGCTGCGATCCCTTTTTGACAGTTTTTTCAGCTACTTCGGCCATAGCACGCCAGAGGACTATATTGTGCCATTCTGTTGTGGTTATAGTTTCTCCCTGCTGATTGGTGTAGGATTCACTTGTGGCCAGAGGGAATGTCGCCTTGGCTGCTCCCTTGTCGAAATACCGGACAACAGGGTCTTTGCCAACGTTTCCCACTAAAATAACCTTGTTGATTGACATATAGTAAGGGTTTTGATTTCAGAAATATCCAGAACGCAAAGTTAATAAAAAATAGCTTATCTGAACCAGTGTAAAGGTTTATGCAGAATATACATGTTTTCAATACCTTACCTCAGAACGGAATTTGCCCTCCAATCAGCCGCCAGACCACACCGAAGGATGGAAACCTGAGCGGCTGGTTTTTCTATTTCATTGTATTTTAGGCAATTTTATTATTTTCAGGAAAAAAATTATTCTTTAACTAATTCAATATAAATAAATAATATTTTTATATTTGCAGGGTTGAAAAAAAAGTATACTCAAAATAATTTGTTGAATTTTAAACTTCACGAAAATGACTAAAGCAGACATCGTTAATGAAATTGCCAAGAACACTGGTATTGAGAAGGTAACAGTTCAAAAAACTGTCGAGGCCTTTATGGATACGATAAAGCATTCCATGGTAAGCGGTAACAATGTGTACCTGAGAGGATTTGGCAGCTTTATTGTAAAGAAAAGAGCAAAGAAAACAGCAAGGAATATCTCCAAGAACACCACTATCATAATCCCAGCCCACAATATTCCTTCCTTCAAGCCGGCAAAATCGTTTATCACCAAAGTTAAATCACACGTTAAGAAATAAACTCCCATGCCAAGCGGAAAAAAGAGAAAAAGACATAAGATGGCTACCCACAAGCGTAAAAAACGCTTGCGGAAGAACAGACATAAGAAGAAATAAACGGATCGGGTAGTCTTTGTAAAGATAACTAAACCTAAAGGTCACACGATCTTTAGGTTTATTGTATCAATATGTTGGGTATCGTTGTGGATTATTGATTGAGTTTAGTAAGAGACGTGGTAAACAAGGAGTTGATTATTGATGTTGGTGTATCCGAAGTCTCGCTGGCGTTGCTTGAAGATAAGCAGCTGACAGAGTTAAATAAGGAGAAGAGAAGCCTGCAGTTCTCTGTAGGGGATATTTACCTGGGAAAAGTAAAGAAGATCATGCCGGGGCTCAATGCCGCATTTGTGAATGTTGGCTACGAAAGAGACGCATTTCTTCATTACCTCGATCTCGGAGCTCAGTTCAGGACCCAGCACAAATACTATATTTCAGCCATTCAGCGCCAGGGGCGTATAACCCCCATCAACAAAATCAAATGCGAGCAGGATATTGACAAGGACGGAAAGATCACCGATGTTCTCACCACCGGACAAACCGTTCTGGTTCAGATAACCAAGGAGCCCATATCCACAAAAGGACCAAGGCTTGCATCGGAGATTTCACTTGCTGGCCGGAATCTGGTACTGATCCCCTTCTCCGACAAGGTTTCGATTTCATCGAAGATTGAGAGTAACGAGGAGAAGAACCGCCTCAAGACACTGGTGCAGAGCATTAAGCCAAAAAACTATGGTGTTATTGTAAGAACCGTAGCTGAAGGGAAAAAGGTGGCTGTGCTTGATGCGGAACTAAGGGAACTGGTGAACAGGTGGGAATCGGCTTTCGGATCAGTAAAAAAGGAAACCCGGACACCAAGGCTCTTTATCGGGGAGATGAACCGCACATCAACAATCATAAGGGATATGTTGAATGTGACGTTCAATGGTATTCACGTCAACGATAGCGTGCTGGCTGAGGAGGTCAGGAATTATATCAGGGAAATCGCCCCGGAAAAGGAGAAAATAGTAAAGCTTTATACCGGTTCGATACCCATTTTCGATCATTTCGGAGTCAACAAGCAGATAAAGGCGCTTTTCGGCAAGACTGTCTCGTTCAAGCACGGCGCCTACCTTATAATTGAGCATACTGAAGCTCTGCATGTTATTGATGTTAACAGCGGAAACAGGTCGCGGTCGGGAAATAATCAGGAAACAAACGCACTGGAAGTCAATATGGAAGCTGCAAAGGAAATCGCCAGGCAGCTCAGGTTAAGGGACATGGGAGGTATTATAGTCATCGATTTCATCGATATGCAGACCAATGAAAACAAACAGGCTCTGTTCGACAAGATGAAGGAGATTATGGCCGGCGACCGGACCAAGCACAACATACTGCCCCTTTCAAAATTCGGCCTGATGCAGATAACCAGGCAGAGGGTCAGACCCGAAATGAACATTGTGACTGATGAAAAGTGCCCGGCATGCCTGGGAACAGGACAGATCCGCCCCACAATATTGTTTTCTGACACCCTGGAGAAGGATCTTTCATTCCTGGTTGACAAGATAAAGACCCGAAGCATCGTGCTTAATGTCCATCCCTTTGTGGCCTCATACCTTAAAAAAGGACCAATCCCGCTTTATCTGAAATGGGATATTAAATACCGGATCATGATAAAAGTCCAGGCGGTTCCTTCATATCACATGCTTGAGTACCACTTCTTTGACAGGGAAGGCAATGAAATTGACCTGGCATAGCAGGTATAATTTCGAACAACACCTCACTCTTTTCTGTTAATCGTGCTGATTTATTACTTTTGCAAAGTATTAACAGATATATCTATGTTTAAAAGATACTTAACCACACTGCTTTTTTCCTTCATCATCATCAACGGAGCCATATCCCAGATCTATGATCCGGTGACATGGACTTTCGGTTATGAAAAGACGGGTGATAACACCTACGCCATTGTGTTCACAGCTGAGATTGAAAAAGGCTCACATATTTATGCTATGGATGTCCCGGAGGGTGGGCCGATTCCTACGTCGTTTGCAATCAATGAGTCGGCAGATTTTACCCTCGAAGGAAAGACTTTTGAAGTTACTAAACCCGAGGAGCTTATGGATGAAGCCTTCGGCTTCGTGATAAAATCGTTCAGCGATGTGGCAGAGTTCCGGCAGCTTGTAAGCTCGGCAAAGCCTTCCTTTACCGTTTCGGGCACGGTTAATTTCATGTCGTGCAACAATACCACCTGTTCCCCTCCGAAAGATGTGGAGTTCTCGGTGAGTATTGGAGAAACCAGAGTATCGGCTGCCTCAGATACAGGAACGATAACTGAAGATTCTGAAGGCAAAAAGCAGGGAGGAGGTCTTCTCAAATTCTTTCTTATCTCGCTTCTGGCCGGATTTGCCGGAGTCCTTACTCCTTGTGTTTTCCCCATGATCCCGATGACTGTGGCTTTCTTCTCCCAGGGTTCGGAGAACAGGGCCAAATCGGTAATCAAGGCGCTGATTTTCGGGTTTTCAATTGTTCTGATCTATTCTCTCCTTGGAGTTATTGTATCGCTCACAAGTGCAGGTGCGGGATTTGCCAGCACTCTCAGCACTCACTGGATACCAAACCTGCTGTTTTTTGCCCTCTTCGTGGTTTTCGCTGTTTCATTCTTCGGGGCTTTCGAGATAGTCCTGCCCAACAAATGGGTTTCAGGAGCCGATTCGCGGGTAGACAGAGGAGGACTTGTTGCAGCCTTTTTTATGGGATTGACAACGGTCATAGTGTCATTCTCATGTACAGGTCCGATAGTGGGAGCCCTTCTTGTTGAAGCCGCCTCAGGTGATGTACTGAGGCCTACGATCGGAATGCTGGGTTTTGGTCTTGCATTTGCTCTTCCATTCACAATCTTTGCCTTGTTCCCATCTGTAATGAGCAAGATGCCGAAGTCGGGAGGATGGCTGAACTCGGTAAAGGTTGTGCTGGGTTTCATTATGCTCGCATTCAGTCTCAAATTCCTGATGACCATAGATACGGTTTATTCATTCAGGCTTCTTTCGAGAGACATCTACCTTGCAATATGGATAGTCCTGTTCAGTTTGATGGGGCTGTATCTGATGGGGAAACTCAAACTCAGGCACGACAGTGAAATCCCTTATATCGGAACCTTCAGGCTCTTTCTTATAATCGCGGTCTTTTCGTTTGTGGTTTATCTTATCCCGGGGCTCTTCGGGGCACCCCTTAAAGGACTTTCGTCGCTTCTGCCTTCTCCTCAAACCTCAGGACTCAACCTGAACAGGATACAGGCGCAGAGCAGCGTGTCTGCAGTTCCTCAGTCCATGAACATCTTCTCCAGTGAGCTTTGTTCAGAACCTCTTTACGATGATATTTTCGATATGCCGCTTGGGCTGACCGGTTATTTCGACTTTGAACAGGGCCTGCAGTGCGCCCGTGAACAGGGAAAACCCGCCCTTATCGATTTCAAGGGCCATGCCTGCGCCAACTGCAAGGTTATGGAAGCAAGGGTGTGGTCAGATCCTGAGGTGCTGGAAAGGCTGAGGAATAATTTCGTGATCATTGCACTCTATGCAGATGACCGGACAGAACTTCCGGAAAGCAAATGGATAACTTCATCCGTTGACGGCAAGGTGAAGAAGACAATCGGAAAGATCAATGAGGATCTTGAGATTTCCAGATTCAGGACAAATGCCCTTCCCCTGTATGTGATTACAGATCATGAAGGAAATCCGCTGAATCAGCCAATGCCCACAAACCTCAATGTTGAGGAATACAAAAAGTGGCTGGATGATGGTTTGGCCAGGTTTAACGCGAAGTAGCCTGACCGGGTAATCGGTTTATCTGATATTGACATTTCCCCTGCTGGCATCGATCTTCAGCCGGCTTTTACCTGTACCCGTACCAACCTTCCCGGTCAGCAGGTATTCCTTCCTGTTTTCGTTTACGGTTTCTTTTTCAGCCCTGGTTTTATTGTCAGGAAGGACCACAAATGCGTTGGCCTGCCTTATTTCATATTCATAGGCGGCTGAGGATTCGAAATCTGCCTTTATGTCGGCATTTGCTGATTTGATAACTATGTTGTCGAACCTGCCATCTATTCTTTCGAAGTCACAGCTTCCGAATTTCAGGTCAAGGTCGGCCGCAGTCACGAGGTATTCCATGCTGTAGTCGGTGAACCAGGAAGCTCCCGTTATGGTTGAAATTTCACCGATGAAGAATTTATCTTTCCGCGATTCAATCTCAACCAGTCCTGCCTTCACCAGATCAAATCTCGATGAAGTGCTGCTGAGATACAGTTCATCGATCCGATCAATCTTTATTTTGGAGAAAGATGTAATGATTTTTGCTGACTTCACCGAACCAATCACGGCGTCGCCGAAATCCAGATTAAGTTCTGAAACACGGTTAAGGGAATTTGCCCTGAAGTCACCGTTTGAAAGATCAATGGATATTTTTCCTTTGTTGTCTTCAGCGGATATGTCTCCAAACTGGTTTCTGATGTCGATGTCGACATAATCAGGTATATTGATGAAATAATTGATCCGAACCCTCGACCCGTAGTCGATTAACTTCCCTGTAAATTCCTTGAAGCTTTCGAGAAGAACCGTTGCCTCGCGTTCGAAAACGGTCTCTGCCCTTACCAGTGATCCTGTTCCGGTTATATTGACATTTATGCCGGCGATCAACTTGTCGAGCCTGGTTCTATCGGGAGCATACGCCTCGATCTCGGCAGTGATATAAGCAGAGTCCTTATTCCAGGTCGAGATGTTAATGTCGCCGTACCTGTTTATAACCTCAAGCTTTGTTTCACGTCCGACGGAGACGGATTTTGAAAAGCTCTTATTCGCTGATTCGTCCTGAGCACCAAGGGGAATTACGAAAAAAAGGAGGAAGGCAGCAATTGTGTAAACTGATTTCATTGTGGTTTGCAGGATTAATAAAGGTAAAGAAACGAATAAAACACGTTCTTAACGGTCAGAATAAAGACGATTGAAACACACAAATGTTACAGTCGGACGGGAAAGTTAACTCATTATTCAACAAGCGGTTTTCCGAAAGATACAATTGAATCGGAATTTTGTTGTTTTATTTTAAAGAAAAAAGTAATTTTACACTTTGATCACCTGTATATTTGTTTTTAATAAAAAAGTAAAAAAGAAAGCATTAAGGATACTTAAAGTAGGTTACTTTAGAAAGAAGCTTTTACTGTCCAAAAAGCAATTTTTCCATTCTTTTCATGGCTACCCTGTCCGCCCGAACGCGGACAGGGTTTTTTCTTGTTAAATAGTGTTAAATGCAGGTTATCAGAAAGTTTAGTATATCATTTTAGGTTATCTTGCATTGAGAAATGATAATTTCAGACATATGAACAGAGTCATCTGTTTTACACTCATATTAATATTCTTTACGGCATGTACGGATAATTCCAGCCGGCTGGTCAGCCAGGCTGAAAAGATTCATGCCAGGACGCTTACGGTTGACACACATTGTGATACGCCGATGAATATTGCACGGTCCGGCTTTGATCTCGGGATCAGGCATTCCGAGGGATGCGTTGATTTTCCCAGGATGGAGGAAGGCGGACTTGATGCCGAATTCTTTGCCGTGTTCACAAGCCAGGGGCCAAGGACCGATTCTGCGTTTAATGCAATCTACGACTACGCCCTGAGTGTTCTGGACAAGGTACGGTCAAATGTTGAGAAATATCCGGATATGGCTGCTATTGCAACTTCCCCGGGTGATGCCTTCAGGCTTAAGAAAGAGGGTAAGATCGCAGCTTTCATAGGTATAGAAAATGGCTATCCTATTGGATTGGATCTTAGCAGGGTAAAGACTTTCTACGACAGGGGAGCCAGGTATATTACACTTTCGCAC
Organism: uncultured Rikenellaceae bacterium; assembly: GCA_964419775.1. Taxonomy (GTDB): domain Bacteria; phylum Bacteroidota; class Bacteroidia; order Bacteroidales; family VadinHA17; genus LD21. Next base: position 1,403 of record CAYQRF010000042.1, on the reverse strand, counting down.
ACCAGGAACAATGATATCTGTGATTCTTCCACCGATCCCAGGGGGCCGGAACATGGCGGCCTTTCTGAATTCGGGAAGAAGGTTGTGGTGGAAATGAACCGTCTCGGTATGATGGTCGATGTATCCCATATCTCCGACAATTCTTTCTATGACGTGTTGGAAGTGTCGACAGCTCCGGTGATTGCATCCCATTCCTCGTGCAGGGCGTTGTGCGAATCGCCCAGGAACCTCGACGATGACATGCTCCTTGCACTGAAGGAGAACGGAGGTGTAATTCAGATCTGCATTCTGAGTGATTATCTTAAGATACCCGATCCAAATCCCCAGCTTGATGCCAGGCTAAAGGAATTTGCAGATAAATATGGTGATTTCGGTCTGCTGGGGGAGGAAGAGAAGAAAATTGCAAGGGAAGAATACAGGGCAATAAGGGAAAGATATGTAAAGCTTGCCACCGTCGATGATGTGGCGGATCACATTGATCATGTTGTCCAGGTTATCGGGATTGACCATGTCGGAATCGGCACCGATTTTGACGGCGGCGGGGGAGTTGAAGGATGTATGAGTGTGGCCGATATGAAGAACATCACCATTGAATTGCTCAGGAGGGGATACAGCAATAAGGATATTGCAAAAATATGGGGCGGCAATATGATGCGTGTAATGAAGGAGGCAGAGTCACTCAGGGAAGCTGCACTTTAAGGGTCTTTTCAGTATCATGCCGGATGTCTCCGGAAAGTATCAGATATCTTTCACTCTCGAAAATCTCAGCAATTTTAGCAGCCATCCGGGAAGAGGTTTATACCCCATTCTGTTTTTCAGGTTGACATACCATCCAAGCCGCTTTGATATCCTCATTTTATGCGACTCAACAAATTCCAGCAGAATTCCGTCGGGATCCTCGATGTAGGCAAAATGGCCTGCGGCATCACCCATCTCAAAGCTGCTTCCGTTCCTTGAATCCATACTGTCGACAACAAAAGGGTAACCCAGTCCTACACAATGATCTCTCAGTTTATCCATTTCAAAAATGTCGAAGCATAAATGAATGAATCCCGGATCGCCCCAGAACCTGTCCTGGTATATCCTTTTTCCGGGATTGCCCGGGGCACTGATCAGTTCTATTATGCTCTGCCCGAAGATTCGGCTGAAATAACCCGAGAATGGTGTGGTTCTCTTGAGAAGAACCCTGCGTAATTCTTTTTCCCCTCCCGGAAGGTGTCCGAGATCGGGGAAATATCCGGTTTTGTCATATACAACATGGTCGTAACCGAGAATTTCTGAATAGATGGCAAGCGATTTCTCAATGTCGGTCACCCCCAGTATTGCCCCATAGGCACCGCCGCTGATCTTGTTCTCGTTCATGAACCAGTTATTCCCTTCCACGATCTGAAACAGGTTGCCGA